>NZ_JBIGIN010000017.1:0-107613 GCF_043558715.1 Scandinavium sp. M-37 | reverse complement strand
CAGATCGCGATGCGCCTGCTAGGGCGCGGCTGGTAACAGAGCCTTATAGGCGCACATGAAAAACCTCCGGCTATGCCGGAGGATATTTATTGTCTTAAGCCGCTTATTTAATTGCGCGAATTATTTGGCCAAAATGTGAGGGTAGTCATAAGCCGAGGTCAATGAGAGACAATTTAGGTTCACCAGGAATTATCTTGCCGCTTTCCGATGCCGTATACTCACCTCATAAACACAAAGTAACAATTCGTTACCGCCATTACGCCCCCGGTGAGAAAAAGGATGACACTCCTCACGGCGGGCAGAAAATGCACATTGAGGAAGCGATTATGGAAAAGAAACATATCTATCTGTTCTGTTCTGCGGGCATGTCCACATCACTGCTGGTGACCAAAATGCGCGCGCAGGCTGAGAAATACGAAGTGCCGGTGGTTATTGAAGCCTTCCCTGAAACCCTCGCGGGAGAAAAAGGCGAACAGGCTGACGTGATATTACTCGGACCACAAATTGCGTATATGCTGCCGGAAATTCAGCGTCTGCTGCCCAATAAGCCGGTAGAAGTTATTGATTCAACGTTGTATGGCAAGATCGATGGTTTAGGTGTACTTAAAGCCGCTGTTGCAGCAATTAAGAAAGCATCAGCGCAGTAACTTTTGATTTATTTTAATTTTCCCGTCAAAGAGTAATTTCACACACAATCGCCGCAATATTTGATTGCGGCCTTTAAGGGTATTTTCTATGAGTAAAGTTATTAGCTCTCTTGAAAAGGTACTCCTTCCTTTTGCTGTCAAAATAGGAAAGCAGCCGCACATTAATGCGATTAAAAACGGTTTTATTAAACTGATGCCGTTGACCCTCGCAGGGGCCATGTTTGTTTTAATAAATAACGTTTTTCTGAGTTTTGGCGAAGGCTCGTTTTTCTATTCTATGGGCATTCGGTTAGACGCTTCCACCATTGAGACCCTGAATGGTTTTAAAGCCATCGGCGGCAACGTGTACAACGGTACGTTGGGCATTATGTCGCTGATGGCGCCTTTTTTCATTGGTATGGCGCTGGCTGAAGAACGCAAAGTTGACCCACTGGCGGCGGGCTTATTATCCGTTGCCGCCTTTATGACCGTCACCCCTTACAGCGTCGGCGAAGCTTACGCGGTAGGTGCCAACTGGTTAGGCGGGCAAAATATCATATCGGGCATGGTGATTGGCCTGATCGTGGCGGAAATGTTTACCTTCGTCATTCGTCGTAACTGGGTGATTACCCTGCCGGATAGCGTGCCGACCTCGGTGTCACGCTCCTTCTCGGCGCTGATCCCCGGCTTCCTGATCCTGACCGTATTTGGCGTTATCTCCTGGGTTCTGGCGAATCATGGCAGCAACTTCCACCAGATTATCCTCGACTCTATCTCCAAGCCGCTGGCATCCATGGGCAGCGTGGTGGGCTGGGCGTACGTCATCTTTAACTCACTGCTGTGGTTCTTCGGGGTACACGGTTCACTGGCACTTACCGCGCTGGACAACGGCATCATGACCCCGTGGGCGCTGGAAAACATCGCCCTGTACCAGCAGTACGGCTCTGTCGACGCGGCGATCGCTGCCGGGAAAGAGTTCCACTTCTGGGCCAAGCCGATGCTGGACTCCTACATCCTGTTGGGCGGTTCCGGTGCAACGTTAGGTCTGATTATCGCTATCTTTATCGGTTCACGCCGCGCTGACCATCGTCAGGTTGCGAAACTGGCACTGCCATCAGGCATCTTCCAGATTAACGAACCGATTCTGTTTGGTCTGCCGATCATCATGAACCCGGTGATGTTCATCCCGTTCGTGCTTATCCAACCGATTCTGGCCGCTATCACGCTGCTGGCGTACTCGATGGGCATTATCCCACCGGTCACCAACCTGGCTCCGTGGACCATGCCGACCGGTCTGGGCGCATTCTTCAACAGTAACGGTAGCGTGGCGGCGCTGTGTGTCGCGCTGTTCAACCTCGGGGTCTCGGTGCTGGTCTACCTGCCATTCGTGGCGGTCTCCAACAAAGCACAGGCTGTTATCGAGCAGGAAGAGAGCGAAGAAGATATCGCTAACGCACTGAAATTCTGATGTAACGCGGTGCGGGAGGCGACTCCCGTACCGCCAGACGTAAAGAGGGAAAGAGTATGTTCGATCTGGAAAATATCGTGGCAGATGAGGTTGCAGAAAACGACCTCGAAGAAGTGGTGATGGGGCTGATTATTAACTCCGGACAGGCGCGTAGCCTGGCGTACACCGCGCTGAAACAGGCGAAGCAGGGTGACTTCGTCACTGCCAAAGCCACCATGGAACAATCCCGCGTGGCGCTGAGCGAAGCGCATCGCGTGCAGACGCAGCTCATCGAAAGCGATGAGGGTGAAGGCAAAATGAAGGTCAGCCTGGTGCTGGTTCATGCTCAGGATCATCTTATGACCTCAATGCTGGCCCGCGAACTGGTTGCCGAATTGATTGAGCTTCACGAGAAGGTACAATAACGGGCAGATACCACCATGAGGCAACCAAAGATGACGACCCTGGAAATCAGTACCGCGCTTGAACAACAGCTGTTTAACGGGAAAAATTTTCACGTCTTCATCTACAACAAAACGGAAAGCATCAGCGGATTACATCAGCATGACTACTACGAGTTTACCCTCGTACTGACCGGGCGCTATTACCAGGAAATCAATGGCAAACGGGTGATGCTGGAGCGCGGGGATTTTGTCTTTATCCCGATGGGGTCGTACCACCAGAGCTTTTATGAGTTTGGCGCGACCCGAATCCTGAACGTAGGCATCAGTAAGCGCTTTTTTGAGCAACACTATCAGCCGCTGCTGCCGACCTGTCTGGTGGCCTCACAGGTCTACTCGGTTAAAAGTACCTTTCTCAGCTATATAGAGTCGGTGATTGCGTCACTCAATTTCCGCGAAAATGAATTTGATGAGTTTATTGAAGTCGTCTCTTTCTATGTGATTAACCGCCTGCGTCATTTCCGTGAAGAGCAGACGCAGGATGTTATTCCGCAGTGGTTAAAAAGCACCGTCGAAGAGATGCACGATAAACATAAATTTGGTGAAGGCGCGCTGGAAAATATGGTGGCGTTATCCGGCAAATCTCAGGAATATTTGACCCGGGCAACCCAACGCTTTTACAGCAAGACGCCGATGCAGATAATTAATGACATCCGCATTAACTTCGCCATGAAACAGCTAGAAATTACCAATTATTCGGTGACCGATATTGCGTATGAATCAGGTTACAGCAGTCCGAGTCTGTTTATTAAGACCTTCAAAAAGCTGACTTCATTCACACCAAGCAATTATCGCAAACAGCTCACCGTGATTAATTAACGCTGTGCGGTTTGCCGCACGCACCCAATTCGATTAGCTATCCGCGCATAATGTGGAGCATCACTCACACGTTGTTCGCGGGTCACGAGGGAGAAAGTTATGAGCCAGAAATTAAAAGTCGTTACCATCGGCGGCGGCAGCAGCTATACCCCGGAATTACTGGAAGGCTTTATTAAGCGTTACCACGAACTGCCGGTCACCGAACTGTGGCTGGTAGACGTAGAGGGCGGTCAGGAAAAACTCGATATTATCCACGCCCTGTGCGAGCGCATGGTGCAGAAAGCGGGCGTGCCGATGACGGTGCATAAAACCCTGAACCGCCGTGAAGCGCTGAAAGATGCCAACTTCGTGACCACCCAGCTGCGTGTAGGCCAGCTGCAGGCGCGTGAAAAAGATGAACGTATTCCGCTGAGCCACGGCTATCTCGGCCAGGAAACCAACGGCGCAGGCGGCCTGTTCAAAGGCTTGCGCACCATTCCGGTTATCTTTGACATCATCAAAGACGTGGAGGAAATCTGCCCGGACGCGTGGGTGATTAACTTCACCAACCCGGCCGGGATGGTGACCGAAGCGGTGTACCGTCACACCAACTTCAAACGTTTCATCGGCGTGTGCAACATCCCAATCGGCATGAAAATGTTCATTACCGATGTGCTGAAGCTCACCGAAAAAGACGACCTGTCGATTGACCTGTTCGGCCTGAACCACATGGTCTTCATTCGCGACGTTATCGTCAACGGCGAGTCGCGCTTTGCCGAACTGCTGGACGGCGTGGCCTCCGGCAAGCTGACCGCCAACACGGTGAAAAACATCTTCGACATGCCGTTTAGCGAAGGCCTGATCCGCTCCCTGAACCTGCTGCCATGCTCGTATCTGCTGTACTACTTCAAGCAGAAAGAGATGCTGGCGATTGAAATGGGCGAGTACTACAAAGGTGGGGCTCGTGCTCAGGTGGTGCAGAAAGTTGAGAAGCAGCTGTTCGAGCTGTACAAAGACCCGGACCTCAACATCAAGCCGAAAGAGCTGGAGCAGCGCGGCGGGGCGTATTATTCAGACGCTGCCTGTGAAGTGATTAACGCTATCTACAATGACAAGCAGGCTGAGCATTACGTCAACGTGCCGCATCATGGTCACGTGGATAACATCCCGGCGGACTGGGCGGTCGAAATGACCTGTATCCTGGGTCGCGACGGCGCGAAGCCGCACCCACGCCTGACGCATTTCGATGATAAAGTGCTGGGACTGATTCATACCATCAAAGGCTTTGAAGTGGCGGCCAGCCATGCTGCGCTGAGCGGCGAGTTCAATGACGTGCTGCTGGCGCTGAACCTCAGCCCACTGATTCATTCCGACAAAGACGCAGAAGTGCTGGCCCGTGAGCTGATCCTCGCCCACGAGAAATGGCTGCCTAACTTTGCCGAAACGGTGAAAACCCTCAAGCAGTAAAAGGAGTTGCAGATGGAACGTGTGCTTATCGTGAATGCCGATGATTTTGGTCTGAGCAAAGGTCAGAACTACGGCATTATCGACGCCTGCAAAAACGGACTGGTGACCTCCACAACCGCGCTGGTGAACGGCGCGGCTATCGAACACGCGGCGCAGATGAGCCGCTGTTTGCCGGAGCTGGCGGTGGGGATGCATTTTGTCCTCACGCTCGGGATGCCGCTGTCGGCAATGCCGGGCCTGACCCGCGAAGGTAAGTTCGGAAAATGGATCTGGCAGATGGCGGAAGACGACACGCTGCCGCTGGAGGAAATTGCCCGCGAGCTGGACTGCCAGTATCACCGCTTTGTTGACCTGTTCGGCTGCGAACCGACGCACATCGACAGTCATCATCATGTGCATATGATCCCGCAGATTTTCCCGATTGTGGCGGCATTTGCCAAAGCGAAAGGGGTGCCGATGCGAATCGACCGCCAGCAGCAAAAGCTGCACGGGCTGGACGATTTGGGCGTGCGCAGCAGCGCCGGTTTTGCAGTGGAGTTTTACGGCGAGGCCATCAGTGAAGCGCTGTTCCTGCAAACCCTGGAAACCTCCGCTCAGGCAGGGGAGTCCTCGCTGGAAGTAATGTGTCACCCGGCGTTTGTCGATAATACGATTATGGGCAGCGCCTACTGTTATCCACGCCTGAAGGAACTGGATGTGCTCACATCGCCGTCGCTGAAGTATGCGGTGGCCGAGCGGGGATATCGTCTCGGGACGTTCCGCGACATATAACCGATTGAAACGTGATTTATTGGTGCCCGGCGTTCTCCCTGGGCACCGTGTTAGGGGTTAGGCCGGGCGGATGTCCCGGCATTTTTTTTCCAACGGATTAAGCCGGAATGGTCGCGATTTTCGCCTCGCGGGACCAGACGCGGTGCCCGGCCAGCAGAGTCAGGAAATCGTCCACCGATTTCTTGGTGACAGTGTCACTTTCGGCCACGCCTTCCTCACCTTTATCGCCAACGTTAATAACCGCTTTCAGCTTACGCGCATCGCCCGCCAGCAGGAGTGGTTTCAGATGCTTATAGGCTTCCAGCAGGTAGTAACGCGCATCGCCGCTTTTCTCCAGGCTGGCAATCTCCCCGCCCGGCACCGCCACGGCATCCACCGTTAACGACGGCGCCCCGGCAAAGGTGGCGCTGATGGTCAGGACCGACCCATCATCGGCGGTGAGTTCACCCATCCGGCTGTAAAGCAATTTGGCGTGAACGCCTTTGTCCTTCAGGCCTTGCAGCAGCGTCAGCAGCTGTTTCGCATCCGGTTTATCGCTCAGCAACACGCCGACCACCCGGCCTTTAACCCCGCCGTCTGGAATGGCGTACAGGCTTAGGGTTGGATCTTTTTTCAGGCCGTTCACATCGCCCGGCGCAGGCCGTTTAGCCTGTTCATCGCTCAGCGTAATACCGAGGTTTTCCCCGACCTTCTGTGCCAGCTGAATGTCGATATAGGTCAACTGATCGACCACGCGTTCGCGAATGTATGCCCTGGCGACCTTGCCGAGTTCAAAGCTGAACGCATCGACAATGTGCTGTTGTTCCACCGGGGTTTGACTCAGCCAGAACAGGCGCGGGTGGGCGTAATATTCGCCGAATGAGGGGCTACGTTCGCGAATTTTGCCGCCATCCACTCGCTCCTGATAGGACTCAAATCCGCCGTGTTTTGGCGCAGGTGGCGTTTCGCGTGGCCAGTTGTCGTTGATCGAGTTCGGCTCATAGTTGGCAGGGTTGGTATCGATATCCATCCGGTGCATGCCGTCGCGCTGGAAATTATGATACGGGCAAGTTGGACGGTTAATCGGGATCTCGTGGAAGTTCGGCCCACCGAGGCGGCTGATTTGAGTATCGGTATAGGAGAATAACCGTCCCTGCAACAGCGGATCGTTACTGAAATCGATCCCCGGCACGATATGCCCCGGATGGAACGCCACCTGTTCGTTCTCGGCAAAGAAGTTATCCGGGTTACGATTGAGCACCATTTTACCGACGCGCTGCACCGGCACCAACGCCTCCGGGATAAGCTTCGTCGGGTCGAGCAGGTCGAAATCGAACTTGAATTCATCCTCTTCCGGGATCAGCTGGAAGCCCAATTCATACTCAGGGAAGTCGCCCGCCTCGATGGCTTCCCACAGCTCACGGCGGTGGAAATCCGGATCGCGCCCGGTCAGCTTCTGCGATTCATCCCACACCATTGACGCTTTACCCGCCAGTGGCTTCCAGTGGAAACGGACAAACGTGGCTTTACCCTCGGCGTTGATCAGGCGGAAGGTGTGAATACCAAAGCCTTCCATCGTGCGGTAGCTGCGCGGCAGCCCGCGATCGGACATCGCCCACATCACGTTATGCAGCGTTTCCGGTTGCAGAGAGACATAATCCCAGAAGGTGTCATGCGCGCTGCCGCCCTGCGGAATGGCCCAGTGCGGTTCCGGTTTTACCGCATGGACGAAATCGGGGAACTTCATCGCATCCTGCAGGAAAAACACCGGGGTGTTGTTGCCGACTAAATCGAACACCCCTTCATCGGTATAAAATTTGGTGGCGAAACCGCGAATGTCACGCACGGTATCCGCCGACCCTGCGCCGCCCTGTACCGTGGAAAAACGCACGAAAACCGGGGTCGGTTTATCAGGGTGGGTCAAGAAGCTGGCTTTGGTGATATCGCTCAGATCGCTGTAAGGCTGGAAATAGCCGTGGGCGGCAGAGCCACGGGCATGCACGATACGTTCAGGAATACGCTCGTGGTCGAAATGGGTGATTTTTTCGCGCAGGATAAAGTCTTCCAGTAGCGTTGGGCCACGGCTGCCTGCGCGCAGGGAGTTCTGGTCATCGGCGATGCGCGTACCCTGATTGGTGGTGAGCGAGGCGTTTTCGCCACCTTTACGAAACGATTCCAGCGCGTCCAGTTTTTCGCTTTGGGTTTTCGGGGCTTTCAGACTACCGGGAGCAGTCGGTTCTTCCCCCGGAGCAGTAGGGTGAGGAGAGGCAAGGTGCGAGTTATCGGCGGGAGCAAGTGAGCCCAGCCCTGGCTTCGCTTCGGCCTCATCATGGACCGGTGAGTTATGATTCTTTTTAGGTTCTTGCTTCTTCGACATTGCTTTCGTCTCCTGTGGTCAGGGGTAATAAAAGGGTCGTTTTTGCGTCAAAACCCCTTAACTATAGAACATACCCCGGCAGGTCCTGACCAAACTGGGACAAATGCCTAATGCGCGTTGCCATTCCAGCGGTGATAGCACAGAGGGCGCGACGGTAGCGGTCACAATCGGCTATCATAGGAGTTTCATGACTTTTTTCCCGTTTTGGTGCTTTTCCGCTTATGAAACCGCTGCGTCAACACAACAATCGTCCCGTTATCAGCTATGTGCCACGTGTCGAACCGGCTCCGCCCGATCATGCTTCGAAAGTCGATGGCTTTCGTGACGTCTGGCTGCTGCGCGGAAAATACGTGGCGTTTGTGCTGATGGGCGATCGTTTTCAGCGTTCGCAGCCGTTTACCGGGCCAGAGTCTGCCCAGCGCTGGGCGGCACAAATGCGTCAGGAAGGGGAAGTGGAAGAGTAAAAGCGGAAGAGTAAAAGCGCTCCCTTCTGCGGTGAGAAGGGAGCCGGTCAGGCGTGCGGGATCAGCTCCACAGCGCCAGGATTGGCCAGCCGACCAGCAGCAACAGCGAGATGTAAATCACCCCGAAGATAGCCCCCAGACGCCAGTAATCTTTCGATTTCACGTAGCCACAGCCGTAGATGATCACCCCCGGCCCGGTGGCGTATGGCGTCAGGCAGCCCATGATCCCGATGGACAACACCAGCAGAATACACAGATGCTCCATCGGCACGCCCGGAATGCCTTTGCCTACCGCAAGGATAACCGGCAGCATGGTGGCCGTGTGGGCCGACAGGCTGGCAAACAGGTAGTGGGCGAAGTAGAACACCAGCACCAGCACGATAACCGTGGTGTTGGCTGAGAAGCCTTCCAGGTGCGAGCTCATGGTGTTGGCGAACCAGTCGATAAAGCCGGAGCGGGTCAGGCCGCTGGCCATCACTACCAGCGTCGCCAGGTTGACTAAGGTGTTCCACGCGCTGTTGTATTTGGTGATGTCTTTCCACGGCACCACGTGCAGCGCCAGCATCAAGGATACCGCCAGCAGGCCCACCGCCGTGGCGTCAATATACTCCCCGCCAAACACCCACAGACCGAGGCTTAACAGCACCAGGCCAATCAGGGTTTTCTCTTTCCCCGTCAGTTTGCCCATCTCTTTCAGCGCATCGCTGGCCCAGCCAGACACTTCTTCGCTGTGGGTAATTTCAGGTTTGTACAGCACGTAAGACAGCCACGGGGCGACGATCAGCAGGATAATGCCCACCGGCAGGAAGCTCAGGAACCACTGCAGCCAGCTTATCTGAATGCCCGCAATCTTGTTCACGAACTCCAGGCCAAGTACGTTGGGTGCCGCGCCGGTGACGAACATCGAGGAACTCAGGCTGGTACTGATCACCATCATCCACATCAGATACCCGCCGATGCGTTTTGACGACGGATCGTTAGGATATGATTTGAACAGCGCTGGCAGGTTTTTGATAACCGGGAATACGGTGCCGCCGGTACGCGCGGTGTTGGACGGCGTAAAGGGTGCCAGCAGGATATCAATAATCACAATGGCGTAGCCGAGCGTCAGCGTGCGCTTGCCCATGAACTTGACCATAAACAGCGCAATACGCCGACCGAGGCCGGTGACTTCATAGCCCAGGGCGAAGATAAAGGCACCAAACACCAGCCAGACAGTGGTACTGGAAAATCCTGCCAGCCCCCATTTCAGCGCCTGTTTGCCAGCATTGAAGGTGGGGTCAGCCAGTTCCTTGGCGTCGAACAGCAGATAGTCGCTACCGATGACGCAAATCGTGACTGCAATAAAGCTAATGGCGGTGGCGGGGATGGGTTCGAGGATCATCCCGACAATCATCGCCACGAACACCGCAAAGTAGTGCCAGGCCTGCGGCGGCATACCGTCCGGCACCGGGATAATCAGCATTACCGCCATCACCAACAGCGGGGCGATCAACTTCCATATATTACCTTTTGACACAGACATAACTGAAACTCCTGCAAGGATTTTTTATACGTTTCTGAGGTAAGGTGCAGCGCTAACTTCATGTAAAAAATGGGTCACGATCAGTAGGTCAGCGCTGCCGCCCGGGCTGAGATTGCGGGCAATGCAACGCTGGTCGAAGGCATGTAACTGAAACAGGTCGGCCGGGCGGCGGATGCCTCCCTGAGCGAGCAGCGTTTTAGCCTGTCGTTGTAGCCAGTTCAGGCCCTGCACGCCGCCCCGGGACGCCACGTTGGTATCGCCGTTGTGAGCCATCAGTAACAGCAGGGTGTCGAGCAGCGCCAGTTCAGGATCGATGCCCTCTGCCCGGAGTGTCTGGTAATGCGGCAGGGCGAGGTTGATAACCAACGGATAACCCGCCTCGGCCTCGCCCCGCGCCCCGGTCAGGCCCAGTTGCTGATACAACCGCTGGCCTGCGGTTTGTTTTGGGTTGTTACGTTGCAGCTCCCGGGCGGTCAGCCCCTGACAAAATGCGCTCACGGTGGAGCAGAGGGCTTCCGGAGTTACAGGCTGCTGGCGTTCGCGCAGGCGTCCCACGGCGGCGCAGAGTAACCCCAGCGAAAAAATGCTGCCTTTATGGGTGTTTACGCCCGCGGTGGCGCGGAACATATCGGCCTCGCAGCCAAGACCCAGCGGGCGCAGGCCGGGTAAAACCTCTGGCGCTGATAGCCCGGCCCGGCTCGCGCCATAGCGGATAAAACGCGGCAGCCACGGGCGGATTGCGTCGGCGCTATGGTAAAAGTCGACCAGGGCCATGTCCCGGTGTGCGCCGCTGTTAACCCGGTCAACCAGGCCCGGTTTAGGCGACAGATTTACCTCGGCGACCATTGCGCGCCAGGCGAGCCAACTGACCTGTTCAACCACCATCGGATCAGGCGTGGAGATGATCGGCTTCATGCAGCATTGCCTCCATGCGAGACAGCAGTTCGGCCAGCGGATGCGCGCGTTCTCTGGCGCAAATTCGGGCGTCGTTGTCACACAGCAGGCAACCCCGGGCCGGAAGGGCGAGTGCGGTGCGGGAAAGAATTTCCCCCTGCGGCGTAAGCACGTCGATATCCCACAAACGTCCCAGCGGGTGTTGTTGCTCCAGAGCGATAGCGGCCTGCTTCAGCGCCTGGGCCGGGGCCGCGACCGCCAGCAAACCTTCTGCCCCGGTCGCCAGACCCAGACAGGACTGACGTTGGATTTCCCACGCCGATGCCGCAAGCATCTCCCGCAGCGCCCGCAGGCCGTGATTAAAAATCCGCCGGGTCAGTTCGCTGTCTTTTACCGGGCCGGGGGCGAGAGTGGTGAACGAAATCAGCGGCAGTCCGTACTGCGCCAGCCACGTCTGCTGTCGTATCTGACGGGCATCACGGCTGGCAAGCAGTTCAGGCAGGGTAATAACGCGGTGGCTGGCACAGGTCAGATACAGCGGCATCGGTTTACTCCTTCACCTGGTGAACCACGTCAATCACCGAGCCGTCGCGATAGCGCACCACGGCAATGACCCGATCGGTAAATTCGATGGCGCGAGGTTTACCGGTCAGCGTTTCGGCTCGCTGGCGTAACCACTCTACCGACACCACGTTTAGCCCGGCCTCTTTCAGGCGATCGGCCAGTTCCGGACGCGCCGGGTTAACGGCTATCCCATGGTCGGTGACCAGAATATCGACGCTGGAGCCCGGTGTGACGCAGGTGGTGACCTGGTCAACCAGGGTCGGAATGCGGCCGCGAACCAACGGGGCGACGATTATCGACAGCGCGGCGGCGACCGCCGTATCGCAGTGGCCGCCGGATGCGCCGCGCAGCACGCCGTCGGACCCGGTGAGTACGTTGACGTTAAACCGGGTATCGATTTCCAGGGCGCTGAGCACCACCACATCGAGCCGGTCGACGGACGCCCCTTTGGAGCCCCAGTTGGCGTACTCGTTGGCGCTGATCTCAATATGATTCGGGTTCCGGGCCAGCGATCCTGCCGCCGCGCGGTCAAAACTTTGCACATCCAGCAGCTTGTGGATCAGGCCTTTTTCATGCAGGTCGACCATGGTGGAGGTAATGCCGCCCAGCGCAAACGCGGCATGGATATCGCGATGGCGCATTTTGTCTTCCAGGAAGCGGGTCACAGCCAGCGACGCGCCGCCGGTGCCGGTTTGCAGGGAAAATCCTTCTTTGAAGTAACCGGAATTAACCACCACATCGGCGGCGCTGCGGGCAATCAGCAGTTCACGCGGATTAGAGGTCATGCGGGTAGCGTCGGCCCCAATTTTGTCGGCATCGCCGACCTGGTCAATCTGCACAATCAGGTCAACCTGATCCTGCCCCAGACTGGCGGGGCTGTGCGGATAGGGCAGCAGCGCTTCGGTGAGTAGCACCACCTGGCGGGCGTGTTCGGCATCGACTTTGGCATAACCCAGCGAGCCGCAGCAGGCTTTGCCGGTATAGCCGTTGGCATTGCCGAACGGATCGCATGCTGGCACCCCGAGAAACGCCACATCGATGTTCAGCTCGCCGCTTTTCACCAACTGCACGCGCCCGCCGTGGGAGTGGATTTGTACCGGTTCGGCCAGCAGGCCGCGGGAGATTTCTTCCGCCAGCGGACCGCGCAGGCCGGAGGTATAGATTCGGCTGACCACGTTATTACGGATGTGCTCGATAAGCGGCGCATGACAGTCGCTCAGCGAACTGGAGGCCAGCGTCAGGTTTTTAAAGCCCATTCGGGCGATCACGTCCATCACCCGATTGAGCGTAAGGTCGCCGTTGCGAAACGCATGGTGGAATGAAATGGTCATCCCGTCGTGCAGCCCGGAGCGACGGATAGCCTCTTCGAGGCTGGCGCAAAGCTTTTTGTCGCGCGGCTTCTGCGTTTGCAGGTTGAGCTTGGAAACCGCGTTAAACGCCGGGCTGTGGTTTTCTGTGCGACGGTTCCAGGCGGCAACGCGTTCCTGTCGTAGAGTCTGAGTCATGATGAGTCCTTATTCTTCACGGATGCCGGAAAGGGCGGCACGGGAAAGCACCAGTCGTGCGCGTTCAATCACCGGGCTGTCGACCATTTTGCCGTTCAACGACACCACGCCCCGGCCTTCACGCGCCGAGGCTTCAGCGGCTTCAACTACCCTTTGCGCGTGATCCACTTCTTTCTGCGTCGGGGCGTAGAGGTTGTGCAGCAGGTCAATCTGGCGCGGGTTGATCAGCGATTTGCCGTCGAAACCGAGCTGTTTGATGTGCGCCGCTTCGTGCAGGAAGCCTGCGTCGTTGTTGGCATCGGAATAGACGGTATCGAACGCCTGGATCCCGGCGGAACGCGCAGCCTGTAAAAGAGAACAGCGGGCAAACAGCAGTTCGACCCCGTCGGGTGAGCGTTCGGTGCGCAGGTTGCGGACGTAGTCTTCCGCGCCCAAGGCGATACCGATTAACCGCGGGGAGGCGTGCGCAATCGCCACCGCCTGGGTGATGCCCTGTGCCGACTCGATCGCCGCCAGCAGGCCGGTACTGCCTGGCTCGCGGCCACACTCGGCTTCAATGCGTGCGATTTCGGTTTCGATGTCGATAACGTCCTGGGCGGTGTCGGTTTTTGGCAGGCGGACAATGTCCACCCCGCCGCGCACCACCGCCTCAAGATCCTGAAGTCCATACTCAGAGTCGAGGGCGTTGACCCGGACGATGGTTTCCCGGTCCTGATACAGTGGGTGTTGCAGGGCGTGATACACCAGACGCCGGGCCGAATCTTTCTCGCGCAGAATGACCGAATCTTCGAGGTCGAACATCAGCGCATCGGCAGGATAGATAAAGGCGTTGCTGACCATGGCGGCGTTTGCGCCCGGCACGAACAACATGCTGCGGCGGGTGCGGGATTTCCGTTGTTCGGCGACGGACGACATCATGAGCGTTCCTCCCACGGCAGGACCGCCACGTCACTGGCGCGTACCAGCAGCGTTTCGAGGCGGGCGCGCAGCACGCAGTCGAGCGCACCTTTATCATCAACAATCAGCTGTACGCCGTGGATCTCATGGCGGGAGAGCACCTCCAGAAGGGTGGCGCGGATGGCGTCACCAAACTGCTTCTCAACGCTGCTGTTGAGCTGCAGGTCGATGTCAGGGGTATCAATCGGTGCGATTCGCACCATCACGTCGCCCGACTCCAGAGTGCCGGCGACGGCTGCATGGGTAATTTTCATTTTTCACCTGTTACTAATGCGGATGTCTGTTGCGTGCTCGGGGTGAGCATCTGCTGCAAATAAGCCCGGGTGGCGTCGGGCACCAAAAGCGCTATCGTCGCCAGATCATTTTTCACCAGCAGTTGACGCACCCAGGAGGCGGAAATCGCCTTCCCCTGGTACTGCAGGCGCTCAATTTCCACCAACTGGACCGGCGGGGCTGAACTTGAGGTATCGGCCAGGATCTGGCGCATATCGTGGTTGTAGCCAGCGGTCACGGTGCAGAAGGGTTCGGTGCCGACGAAGCGATGGGTGATACCTAAGGCCGGGGCCAGATGCTGGCGGAAGATTTGCAGGTCGATTTCGGTGTAGCAGTGGTTAATCACGCTCTGCTCTTTAATGAAGTAGCAGGGGAAGGTGGCGCGGGAAATCAGGTATTCTGAACCACGATGCACGGTCACCCTGGGAATATCCTGTGTCCCGGCGCGGACCAGCCCAAGGCGGTCTTCGTACGGGAAACGCGAGGTGTCTTCTTTCACCAAAAAAACATGCAGCCAGTCGCACTGAGCGGCCGCCTGCTGAATCAGATACCGATGCCCACGGGTAAACGGATTGGCGTTCATCACGATGCAGCCGATTTTGTTGCCGTCCTGGCGCAGGGTGGTGAGATAACTTGCATAGCGTTGCAGACGGGTGGCGCTGTTTTCCATCAACACCATTACCCCCGGCACGCTTGCCAGGGTGTAAAAACCACACTGTTTAAACAGGGCTTCGTTCTGACTCTTGGTATAGATAAATAACTGTGTACATTGCCTTTCATAGGCGAGGTTTATTAATTCAGTGGCCAGGGTCAGCGCCAGACCTTCTCCGCGCGCGGATTCACTGATGGCGACGCACTTAATAATATTTCCGGCGATACCGCCGCAGGCGATAAGCCGGTCGTCACGGCTTACCGTAATAAAGACTTCTACCGTGGTATCAATACTCAGGTCGTTTTCGCGCAGAAATTGCGTAATGGCGGCTATTTTTTTATTTTCAGCACGCTTAACCTGAGCAAATACGGTTTGAGAAAACATGGTTCAGAACTTCCTGTTATTCACGCCGCCGGAAAGGCAACGCAACTGATGATAATTCTTTGCAAATTAATAACATTTTGGCAGTGGGTCTTCGTTATCCCTGAACCACGCGGCGAGTGTACGGGCTATTTATGCCTGCTTTTTTGACTTGTTTCACAAAGGGTTGTCTGATTTAAATAGACTTAATGGTTTTTATTTTCTTAATTAAACTTATGGGTGTTAATTGCGTGGTTTTTATTTGCTTAATTCTTTTTATTTGTGCAATTGGTAACGAATTTGGCGGTGATAACTGGACGCGGGGAAAACAAAACCATTACATTGATAGGGTGATTGTGCCAGGGAAAATGTCGACCTATGGAAGTTCCGGTATTGCATCAACAGGGGAAAGGATTCGGTTTTTTCCGCCGCCTTGCTTTCCCGCTGCGTATTTTCCTGCTGCTGTTATTGATCTCCACTTTATTGGTCGCCGCGCTCGGCCAATATCTCTCCGCCAGCTTTGAAGACTATCTCACCCGGCACGTACGCGATATGGCGATGAATCAGGCCAAAATTATCGCCTCCAATGATAGCGTGGTGGAGGGCGTTAAAAACCGCGACAGCGCCCGGCTGGCGGGGATCGCCCACAAGCTGGCCGACGGGTCTGACTTTGACTACGTGGTGATCGGCGACCGGCATTCGATTCGGCTTTATCACCCTAATCCCGCAAAAATTGGCTATCCGATGCAGTGGACCAAGCTAGGCGCGATGGAAAAAGGGGAAAGCTACTTCATCACCGGGAAAGGCTCGATTGGCATGGCGATGCGCGCCAAAACCCCGGTTTTTGACGAGCATGGCCAGGTTATCGGCGTCGTGTCGCTGGGGTATCTGGTCAGCAAAATCGACAGCTGGCGGCTTGATTTTCTGCTGCCGATGGCCGGCGTGTTCGTGCTTATCCTGATTATTTTGCTGCTGCTGTCATGGCTGTTTGCCGCGCACATCCGCCGTCAGATGATGGGCATGGAGCCGCGTCAGATTGCGCGGGTAGTCCGCCAACAGGAGGCGCTGTTCGGTTCGGTGTTTGAGGGGCTGATTGCGGTCGATCCCGAAGGGCATATCACTGCCATTAACCGCAATGCCCGCCGGATGCTCGGGCTGGCTTCGCCGGGGCGGCAGTGGCTGGGCCAACCGATTTGCGACGTGGTACAGCCTTGCACCTTTTTCACCGATAAAATTGCCGAAAAACGCCAGGATGTGATCTGCACCTTTAACGGGCTGAGCGTCATCGCCAACCGGGGCGCTATCCGTTCCGGCAATGAGATGCTCGGGGCAATCATCAGTTTTCGCAGCAAGGACGAGATAAGCACCCTGAACGCGCAACTGACGCAGATTAAACAGTATGTCGAAAGCCTCAGAGCACTGCGTCACGAACATCTGAACTGGATGTCGACCCTCAGCGGTCTGTTGCAAATGAAAGAGTACGACCGCGTGCTGGAAATGGTGAAAGGCGAGTCTCAGGCGCAACAGGAACTGATCGACAGTCTGCGCGCGTCCTTTGATGACCGCCAGGTTGCCGGGCTGCTGTTTGGCAAAGTACAACGCGCCCGCGAGCTGGGCTTAAACCTGAAAATAGTGGAGGGCAGCCAGCTGAAACAGCTTCCCGTCGGGCTGGACAGCACCGAATTTGCGGCCATTGTCGGCAACCTGCTGGATAACGCCTTTGAGGCCAGCCTGTACAATCCGCAGGGCGATAAAAACATCGAGCTGTACCTGAGCGACGAAGGGCCCGAGGTGATTATTGAAGTCGGTGACCACGGCTGCGGCGTCCCGGTCGGCCTGGGTGACGCTATTTTTGACCAGGGCGTGAGCACTAAGCGCGATGAAGCCAGTGAACACGGGATTGGTCTGTATCTGATTTCGAGCTACGTCGGGCGTTGCGGCGGGGTAATTACCCTCGAAAACAATTCCCCGTGTGGCGCTTTATTTTCCGTTTTTATTCCCAAAGTGAAATTGACCGATGCTACAACCTCTCACGATTTTGATAGTTGAAGATGAAACCCCGCTGGCCGAAATGCACGCGGAGTTTATCCGCCATTTCCACGGCTGTGGGCAGGTCTGGCTGGCCGGGAATTTAGCCCAGGCCCGCTTGATGATTGCGCGTTTCAGGCCGTCACTTATCCTGCTCGACAATTATTTGCCGGACGGGAAGGGCATCACTCTGCTGCATGAGCTAACCCAGGCGCACAATCCCTGTGGGGTGGTCTTTACCACCGCGGCAAGCGATATGGACACCGTGTCCGAGGCCGTGCGTGGCGGGGTGTTTGATTATCTGGTTAAACCGGTTTCTTACGAAAGGCTGGAGCAAACCCTGGAGCGCTATCAGCAGCGGAGGCTGATGCTGGAGACCTGCGCCAGTGCCAGCCAGCGTCAAATCGATCAGATGTTCAATGCATACGCGCGCGGGGAGCCCAAAGCTGAATTGCCCGCCGGGATTGATGCGTTGACGCTGGGGAAAGTGTTGGGCCTGTTTGCCGATAGCGCGGCGCGGCATACGGCGGAGACGGTGGCGCAGGAACTGAAGTTAAGCCGCACCACCGCAAGGCGCTATCTGGAGTTCGCCGCCGGGCAGCAGCAGATTCTGGCGGAGATTATTTACGGTAAAGTGGGTCGGCCACAGCGCATATATCGCGCCTGTAAGCTAAAAAAAAAACGGTGAGCCAGATGGCTCACCGTTGTGATGTATGGCGCAGAGGGCTGGCTTAGCGATGCGCCAGCTCGACTTCATCTTCGCTTTCCATCACCGCTTTGTCGGTTTGACGCAGCCACTGGCTGGTCAGGGTCCCGGCGGTCATTGAGCCGTTGACGTTCAGGGCGGTACGGCCCATGTCGATCAGCGGTTCAATGGAAATCAGCAGCGCAACCAGGGTCACCGGCAGGCCCATCGCAGGCAGAACGATCAGCGCTGCGAAGGTTGCACCACCGCCCACGCCCGCCACGCCTGCGGAACTCACCGTCACGATACCGACCAGAGTCGCAATCCACAGCGGATCCAGCGGGTTAATCCCAACGGTGGGAGCAACCATCACCGCCAGCATCGCCGGGTACAGACCCGCACAACCGTTTTGACCAATGGTGGCACCAAACGAAGCAGAGAAGCTGGCGATGGATTCTGGCACGCCCAGGCGACGGGTCTGCGCTTCAATATTCAGCGGAATCGACGCGGCGCTGGAACGGCTGGTGAACGCGAAGGTCAGCACTGGCCATACTTTACGGAAGTATTTCAGCGGGTTGATGCCGTTGGCGCCCAACAACAGACCGTGAACCACGAACATGATCGCCAGGCCCAGGTAAGAGGCAACCACGAACCCGCCAAGTTTGATGATGTCATGCAGGTTAGAACCCGCCACGACTTTGGTCATCAGCGCCAGTACGCCGTAAGGCGTCAACTGCATGACCAGACGAACCAGCTTCATCACCCAGCTTTGCAGGGTATCGATGGCGGTCAGCACGCGTTTGCCTTTCGGCTCGTCGTCTTTCAGCAGTTTCAGGGCAGCCACCCCGAGGAAGGCCGCGAAAATCACGATGCTGATAATTGACGTCGGGCTAGCGCCGGTCAGGTCAGCAAACGGGTTTTTCGGCACGAAGGAGAGCAGCAGCTGCGGCACGCTCAGGTCAGCCACTTTCCCGGCGTAGGTGCTCTGAATGGCATTCAGACGCGCGGTTTCGGCGGTTCCCTGAACCAGACCTTCAGCGGTAAGACCGAACAGGTTGGTAACCAGCACACCGACCAGCGCAGAAATCAGCGTGGCAAACAGCAGGGTGCCGATGGTCAGGAAGCTGATTTTACCCAGCTGTGACGCATTGTGCAGACGCGCTACCGCGCTGAGAATAGAGGCAAACACCAGCGGCATGACGATCATTTGCAGCAGCTGAACATAGCCATTGCCCACCACGTTGAACCACTGGATAGAGTCTTTCAGGACCGTACTGTCAGCACCGTAAATCAACTGCAGTGCCAGACCGAACGCCACGCCCATCGCCAGGCCGACCAGGACTTTCTTGGCCAGGCTCCAGTTTTTATGGCGAGTTTGCGCCAGAGCAAACAACAATATCGCGAACACCAGCACGTTCGCTATTAATGGAAAATTCATCCCCGTTCTCCTGATCTCTTTATTCTGTCTAAAAATAGACTGCTTTTAATGACGCAAGATTATCAGAAGTGTGAAGTGGCGCTTATATCCAAATGGAATGGTTTATGACAAAACCGCTGATACTGCTGGTTTACTGTCCGCTTTGATGATTAATAAAGCGGTCGAAGCGAAATTGCAGGGCGCTGATCAGGCTAGACGACCAACGCACCGCGCTGTTATCCGGCATCGACTGCGGCATCCACACGGCATACACGAACAGCGCCATACATAATACGCGTTCCAGTTGGTTGCCTTTACGTGGCGCGAGAATGGGCAAACGAAAGCGCCAGCGACACGGCCACAGCAGCGGCACTCCGGCGGGGGTCAACATATCGGCGAGGATATGGCTGAGATAGCCCAGCACCATGCCCTGCAATACATCGGCGGGGATAATCCAGCTCTCGGGCACTTTCAGGTAGAACAGCGTCAGACCGCCAAAAACGGCCAGAAGACTGTGGGTAAAACCGCGATGGCCGAACATCCTCGCCACGGGCTTGGCTATCCAGCTTAATCGTTGCCCGAGGAAGGATTTGGGGTGATCGATATCGGGCAGCAGGCAGGTCAATACCGCAGCGGGAACAATATGCCACCAGTCACCCTGTGCAAGAACCGGGGTCAGTTCTGCATTTTTAGCAAACACCGCACAGGCGATAGAAAAGAGCAGGTGTCCTTCCGCCGTCATGATAATACCCGTCAAACTGTCAATTCATACAGTATAGGGTTTTTATACAGTAGGCGGAAGAGGTGACGGTGTAACTGTTTGTCACTATTTTAGGTTAACAAACAGCGCACCGTGTTAACCGCGCAAATGTTCAGCGGTGAGCTGTTCCAGAGAAGAAAGCTTCACGTTTGCCAGGACGTAGCGCGGGTCGGCGAAGTTGGCGTGCTCCGGGACAACAATCGAGCGCATTCGCGCCGCTTTGCTGGCAATCATGCCGTTAACGGAATCTTCCAGCGCCACGCAGGCCAGCGGGCTAACGCCGAGTTTCGCCGCACAGTCGAGATACACCTGCGGGTGCGGTTTGCTGTACTGCAGTTTTTCCGCGGAGGCGAGGGCGTCAAACCGGTCGCGCAGGTCGAACATATCCAGCACTTTTTCCAGCATATGTAACGGGGAGGCAGAGGCCAGACCGACTTTCAGCCCCTGAGATTTGCACAGCGCAATCGCTTCGCGCACACCCGGCAGCAGAGGACGTTGTTCTTCAACCAGGGTTATCGCGCGGCTGATGATACGGGCAGTGACCTCCTCGCGGCTTGGGCCGTTCCATGGTTGCTGGGCAAACCACAGCTTTACCACCATATCAATACGCAGACCAAGCGTGTCCGGCAGCTCATTACGGCGCGAAATGTCTACGCCCAGACCGGCAACGACATCCAGTTCGGCACGATCCCACAACGGTTCGGAATCAATCAGTAAACCATCCATATCAAAGATAGCGGCAACAATTTGACGCTCGGCTGTCATAAGGCAACTCCTGTAGGGAAAAAGACCTGAGATTCGACCTCATCGTACACCATATCGCTTTTAAAGCGCAGGCGAAAAGGCGCAACTAAAGGTAGACTTACTGCGAAACAGAAAGCGCGTCTGAACAAGGGGAACCCATGACGTATCAACAAGCTGGACGCATCGCCGTACTGAAACGCATTTTGGGCTGGGTCATCTTTATCCCGGCCGTCATTTCCACCCTCATATCGGTGTTCAAATTCATGTTTGAGCACAGTGAGAAGCAGCCAGGGATCGATGCGGTTTTGCTCGACTTCTCCCATGTAATGATTGAGATGATCCGCTTCAATACGCCGTTCCTGAACTTTTTCTGGTACAACTCGCCGCAGCCAGATTTTCACCACAGCCTGAATATTGGCTTCTGGATTATCTTTGCCCTGATTTTCATCGGGCTGGCGTTGCAGGCCTCCGGGGCGCGAATGAGTCGTCAGGCTAAGTTTCTGCGCGAAGGCGTGGAGGATCAGCTGATTCTGGAGAAAGCGAAAGGGCCGGAAGGATTAAGTAAGGAACAAATCGACGCGAAAATTGTGGTTCCGCGCCACACCCTCTTTTTGCAGATTTTCAACCTGTATGTCCTGCCGGTGATTGTGATTGTGGCGGGATACTTCTTCTTTAAACTGCTCGGTTTTCTGTAATAAAAAAGCCCGGTCAAATGCATTGACCGGGCTTTTTTTACGCTTGTGGGAAGGGCCGAGGCTTTCCTTCGCTATCCACCGCCACATAGATAAACAGGGCTTCGGTCGCTTTATAACGCTGACCAATTGGCTCAGAAGAGACCTTCTTCACCCATACCTCAATGTTCACCGTGATTGAAGTGGTGCCGCGTTTGGTACAGCGGGCATAGCAACACACCACGTCACCCACCGCGACGGGACGTAAAAACGTCATGCCATCAACGCGCACCGTGACCACACGGCCCTGCGCAATTTCTTTGGCCATGATGGCACCACCGAGGTCCATCTGCGACATGATCCAGCCGCCGAAGATATCGCCATTGGCGTTGGTATCCGCTGGCATCGCCAGGGTACGCAGAACTAAATCGCCCTGCGGAACGTTACTGCTCTCGGTCATTTACTTGTCGTCCTGCGGCATGTGGCGGTAGATGTACACCCCGCTCAGCAGCGTGAAAATCAGGGTCAGGGCGGTTAAGCCGAACACTTTAAAGTTAATCCAGATGTTTTCCGGCAGCCAGAAGGCGATATAGATGTTCGCCAGGCCACAAATGATAAAGAACAGCGCCCAGGCGATATTCAGTCGCGACCATACGAACTGTGGCAAGGTCAGCTCTTTACCAAGCATCCGCTGGATCAGCGGCTTTTTCATTACCCACTGGCTGAACAGCAGTGCCCCGGCAAACAGGACATAAATAACCGTCACTTTCCATTTAATAAATTCGGAGTTATGGAAGAACAGGGTCATGCCGCCAAATACCGCGACCAGCACAAAGGTAATCAGTGCCATTTTTTCGACTTTGCGATAGCGCACCCAGCAGTAAACCAGGACGATGGCGGTGGCGATTATCAGGGCCGCGGTAGCGGTAAAGATGTCATACAGTTTGTAGAAAACAAAGAACACCACCAACGGTAAAAAATCCAAAAACTGCTTCATACATCGGTTCCGTATTTCAATAGTGGCCCGGGATCGCCGGGCCTGGGGATCAGCTACGAATAAGCATATACAGGCGGAATAAATAGATCAGCAATAAAGCGGAAATCAAATTGCTGATGCAGTTTACCACCACCGCGCCGACGTTCGGCGTGAGTACCGCGAAGTTCGGCGCGAACATCAGCAGCAGCGTTTTCGCCAGCAGCCAGCCAATCACCGCCGGTGCGACCAGACGCATGTTGCCCCACGCCAGACGCATACTGTTGCGCATTGAGGAGAAGAGCCCCATTTTGTCCTGCACCAACATGATAGGCGCGAAAGAGAGCACGATAGCCAGCAAGACGCCCGGGACCACGACCAGCATGACCCCCATCTGCACCAGGAAGGTGGTGATGAGGATCAGCAGCAGCAGTTTCGGCAGCACCGGCGCGCTGGCCCCAATCGCACGCAGAGCGCTCACGCGCTGTCCGGCGGAAATCATCTGAATCATCAGCAGTACGCCGCCCGCGAGAATGGCGTTACCAATCAGCCCGGAAAATGTCGACGCCGCCGACGCCCGCAGCAGAATTTGCTGTTGCTCCGGGGTCATGTTTTGCACCAGTTCAAACAGGCCCACGCTGCCTGCGAGGTGATCACCTTCGCTTAACAGGGCGAGCTGTTCATCGCTCGGTGAGAACGCATGGCCAAGCACCACCGTGATAAACGCACACAACAACGCAATCAACAGAACCGTAACGAACTGATTGCGAAAAAAATTACCCGTGTCACGGTAAACCGACTTAGCCGTGATAGACATGCACTCTCCTTGAGTCTGACTGGTAGTAATAAGCCGGCAATTGTAACCCACCCGACGCCAAAGTGGCAGCATCAACACCTGTATGGAAAAGCATATCTTTGTAAAGAGGCGGTAAGCCGCAGGGGCCTGTGGCGATTTTTTCGCCGTCGATCCCCCTTTTTTTGTAACAGAGAAAAGAAAGAGAATTGATGTGGATGGGGTTTATCTCTGTGGATTTGGTAACGAAAAATTAATCCAGATCAATGAATGTTAAATCTCAAGATTGAATGTGATCTGAGTTGGATCGTTTTTACTTATTTGTGGGTATATTCAGCGCGCTTATAAAACCATAACGAAGGAGTGGAAATGAAAAAGTTAGCAGTGGCAGCGCTGGTTTTGAGCAGTCTCTCTGGTGGAGCCTGGGCGCATGAAGCGGGCGAGTTCTTTATCCGTGCCGGATCGGCGACTATCCGTCCCACCGAAGGCTCTGATAACGTACTTGGGCTGGGCAGCTTTACCGTCGATAACAATACCCAGCTCGGTTTGACCTTTACCTATATGGCCACCGATAACATTGGGATCGAGTTGTTGGCTGCGTCACCGTTCCGCAGCAAAGTGGGCACGGGCCCAACAGGAACGATAGCCACGGTGAATCTGTTACCGCCGACGCTGATGGCACAGTGGTATTTCTTTGATGCCAGCAGCAAAGTGCGGCCGTACATCGGGGCCGGGATCAACTACACCACCTTCTTTAACGCCGACTTCAACGATACCGGAAAAGACGCGGGGTTATCTGACCTCAGCGCCAGCGATTCCTGGGGTGCAGCGGGGCAGGTTGGGGTGGATTACCTGATCAACCGTGACTGGCTGATTAACGCCTCGGTCTGGTATATGGACGTCGACACCGATATCAAATTTAAGGCCGGTGGCGAAAACCACACCATTAATACGCGTCTTGACCCGTGGGTGTTTATGTTCTCCGCAGGTTATCGCTTCTGATGGGATTAAGAGTGGCTGCCGGGCGGCCACTCTAATCGATTAAAAACTCTCCAATTATCTGTAATTTAAAAATAAATTCCTTACATCTGTAGCCTGTGCATTTCTCGCATCTGTTTGTGTTGTCACTAAAATGGCGCTCTCAATAAGTAGAGACAGATGCAAATCATGAAATTTAAATCCCTTTTGATTGTTTCCGCCCTGGTGATTGCCGGTTGTAGCGCCAAAGGCGATACCGCCAGCCAGCAACGTGCCACCATTCAAAAAATGCGCACCGATACCTTAACGCAGCTCTATAAGCTGCATCCGGAAGCGCGGAGCGATATTCAGCATTCAACCGGTTATGCGGTCTTCGCCAGCAACAGCAGCAAAATTTTCGTCTTTGGTTTCGGCAGCGGCTACGGCGTGGTGAAAGACCTGCGCAGCGGCAAAGATACCTACATGAAGATGGCGCAGGGCGGGGCAGGCGTCGGGGTCGGAATCAAACAGTTGAGCACGGTGATGGTGTTCCATGACAGGAATACGCTGAACAAATTCATCACTGACGGCTACGTCGTTGGCGCAGATGCCAATGCGGCGGCGAAGTATGATGATACCGGCGCAGGCACGGGGGCTTCTGCCACCGGCGTAGCAACGGATACTCAATCGCTACCGTCTAAAGTTAGCGTGTACGAGATGACCGAAAAAGGCCTCGCGGCGCAGGCGATGATCAACGGCTCTAAATACTGGCCGGATGAAGATCTGAACAAGAAATAAAAAAAGCCCGCGCAAGGCGGGCAAATAATACTGGAAGCAATGTGAGCAATGTCGTACCGAATACCTGAGTGATTTGCTCAATTATTCGGTAATGAGAAAGATAATGCTTCTCATTAAGAACTTCAACCCCTTCTTTATTGGGGAATCAACATTACCCGTAGGTGGCGGCCTTCATGTTCTGCACGAAGGCTTTTAGCTCTGCCAGCATCGCCGGGTGATCATCCAGATTCTTCTCGATAATTTTGACGATCGCCGAGCCAGATATCGCCCCCGCAGCACCGGCCCCGATGGCGGCACTTACCTGCTCCGGAGCGGAAATCCCAAAGCCCTGCAATGGTGGCGCGGCATGGTACTCGTTGAGTTTCTCAATCAGATGATGCAGCGGCAGTGCGGCGCGGTTTTCCGCCCCGGTGACACCCGCCCGCGACAGCAGATAGGTATATCCGCGGCCGTGGGACGCAATCTGGCGCAGCAGGTCGTCATCGGCATTCGGCGGGCAGATGAAAATCGGTGCGACGTTATGACGCATCGCAGCCTGACGGAACTCAGCTGATTCCTCCACCGGCACGTCAGCGACCAGCACCGAATCGACACCGACGCGCGCGCATTCCGCGTAAAACGCATCAATCCCGCGGTTGAAGACCAGGTTGGCATACATCAGCAGGCCAATCGGAATGGTCGGGTGTTTCTGACGGATCGTCGCCAGCATTTCGAAGCACTGGGTCGGCGTCACGCCAGACGCAAATGCCCGCAGGGTGGCGTTCTGAATGGTCGGGCCATCTGCCAGCGGATCGGAGAACGGAATACCCAGTTCCAGCGCGTCGGCACCGGCTTCAATCAGGGTGTCGATAATCTGCAGTGATTGTTCCGGGCCGGGATCGCCCAGCGTAACGAAGGGAACAAACGCGCCTTCCTTGCGGTTTTTCAGCTCAGCAAACAGGTTGTCATAGCGTTCCATCAGATTTCCCCTCGCGCTTTCAGAATGTCATGAACAGTGAAAATATCTTTGTCGCCGCGACCGGAGAGGTTCACCACCAGCAGCTGCTCTTTTTCCGGATTTTCGCGCATCATTTTCAGCGCGTGGGCCAGGGCGTGTGAGGATTCCAGCGCCGGGATAATCCCTTCGTGGCGGCTCAGCGCTTTGAATGCATCCAGCGCTTCGTTATCGGTGATCGACACATATTCCGCACGGCCAATGCTGTTCAGGAACGCGTGCTGTGGCCCAACGGACGGGAAGTCCAGCCCGGCGGAAATGGAATACGACTCTTCAATCTGGCCCTCATCGGTCTGCATCATCGGCGATTTCATGCCGAAGTAGATGCCTACGCGACCGTGTTTCAGCGGCGCGCCGTGCTCTCCGGTTTCAATCCCGTGTCCGGCAGGCTCCACGCCAATCAGGCCGACGGTGGTGTCATCGATGAAATCAGCAAACATACCAATGGCGTTCGAACCGCCGCCGACGCAGGCAATCACCGCGTCCGGCAGGCGTCCTTCACGTGCCTGGATTTGCACTTTGGTTTCTTCCCCGATCATGCGCTGGAATTCACGCACAATGGTCGGGAACGGATGCGGGCCTGCTGCGGTGCCGAGCATGTAGTGCGCGGTTTCATAGCTGCCAGACCAGTCGCGCAGCGCTTCGTTACAGGCATCTTTCAGGGTGGCGGATCCGCTGTGAACTGCGATCACTTCTGCCCCCATCAGACGCATACGGAATACGTTCGGCGACTGACGCTCAATATCTTTCGCACCCATGTAGATACGACATTTCAGCCCGAGCAGGGCGCACGCCAGCGCGGAGGCCACCCCGTGCTGTCCGGCACCGGTTTCAGCAATGATTTCGGTTTTGCCCATCCGTTTGGCGAGCAGCGCCTGGCCCAGCACCTGGTTAGTTTTGTGTGCCCCGCCGTGGAGTAAATCTTCACGCTTGAGGTACAGCGTGGTTTTGGTGCCTTCGGTCAGGTTTTGACACTTGGTCAGCGCCGTCGGGCGGCCAGCGTAGTTTTTGAGCAGGTCGGTAAACTGGGCCTGAAATTCAGGATCCTTCTGCGCGCTGACAAAAGCTTCTTCCAGCTGGCGCAGGGCAGGCATCAGGATTTGCGGCACGTACATGCCGCCAAATTCGCCAAAATAGGGGTTCAGTAATGTGTTCATGTCCATGTCCTTAATATGCGCGCAGCGTCTGGAAAACCGAGGCCAGTTTGCTGGCATCTTTGATACCCGGTTCAGACTCTACGCCGGAATTGAAATCGAGCCCCGCGCAGCCGCTTTTTGCCGCTTCCACGCAGTTATCAGGGGCCAGGCCGCCTGCCAGCAGGACGTTGCTTACGTCCTGACCGTGGAGCAGTGACCAGTCGAAACGTTGTCCGCTGCCGCCCTGGCCGTTATCCAGCACGTATTTGTCTACGTGGTTCAGGTTGCGGGCGGGCAGGGAATCTTTGACGCTCAGCGCCTTCCAGATTTGTACTTTCTCAGGCAGTGCCGCGCGCAGGGTGTCGATGTAGGCCTGATCTTCGCTGCCGTGCAGTTGCACCGCCGCCAGCGCCAGGCTATTAACTTTTGCCGCCACGTCGCTCACCGGGGCATCACGGAACACGCCGACATAGCTCAGGGGGGCGCTGTGGATAACGTCCTGCGCCTGCTCGTCAGTCACGAAACGCGGGGAGGAAGGCACAAAAATCAGCCCGCCATAGACGGCACCGGCTTCGAAGGCGGCCAGCGCGTCCTGGGCTCGGGTCAGCCCACAGACTTTATTTTCGCCCATCAGCACCCGGCGGACGGCGGCATTTAAATCATCGTGCGACATCAGGGCTGAACCAATCAGGAAGCCGTTGGCGAAGTGGCTCAGTTCACGCACCTGGCCGTAGGTGTTGATCCCCGACTCGCTGATCACCGTCACACCGGCGCCTAAACGCGGGGCCAGTTCGCGGGTGCGGTTGAGGTCGATGGAGAGGTCACGCAGGTCGCGGTTATTGATGCCAACGACTTTGGCTTCCAGCGCAATGGCGCGCTCCAGTTCTTCCTCATTGCTCACTTCGGTCAGCACGCCCATGCTCAGACTGTGCGCCACCGCCGAAAGCTGACGATATTCGTCATCGTCCAGTACCGACAGCATGAGCAGACAGGCATCCGCCTGATAGTGACGCGCCAGGTAAAGCTGATACGGGTCGACAATAAAGTCTTTGCACAGAATCGGCTGCGGCGCGATTTGGCTGACAATCGGCAGAAAATCAAAGCTGCCCTGGAAATACTTTTCGTCGGTCAGAACCGAAATCGCCGACGCATAGTGTTTGTAGACACCGGCAATACGCGCCGGGTCAAAATCATCGCGGATAACCCCTTTAGACGGTGACGCTTTTTTGCATTCCAGAATGAACGCGGTGCGCGCGCCTTGCAGAGCATCATAAAAATGACGGGTGCTCGGCTGAACCTCATTCTGGAAACTGGCTAACGGTTGCTGCTCTTTACGGGCTTCGACCCAGATGCGTTTATCGGCAACGATTTTGGCTAAAACGGTCTGCATTTCTTATCCTCTTGCCGCTAATGCGGTCACGCGATCGTAAGCTGCACCACTGTGCAGAACGTCAAGAACCTGCTGCACGTTGGCTTTCAAATCTTCATGCCCGTGAAGGCGCATCAGCATGGCGACGTTGGCGGAAACAGCGGCCTCGTGGGCGGCTTCACCTTTACCTTGTAGCAAGCGTGAAAGAATGTCACGGTTTTCTTCCGGGGTGCCGCCCGCCAGCTGTTCCTGATGATACGGGGTTAATCCGAAGTCCTCGGCGGTCAACTGATAGCTCTGGATCTCGCCGTCTTTAAGTTCTGCCACCACCGTTGGCGCATGCAGAGAAACTTCGTCCATTCCGCCGCTGTGAACCACTGCTGCACGCTGGTAGCCCAACACCCGCAGGGTTTCCGCAATCGGTAACACCAGCTCCGGGCTGTAGACGCCAATCAGCGCAATCGGCGGATGCGCCGGGTTGATCAACGGACCCAGGACGTTGAACAGAGTACGGGTTTTCAACTGCTGGCGTACCGGCATAGCATGACGGAAACCGGTGTGGTATTTCGGCGCGAACAGGAAGCACACGCCGAGATCGTCTAACGCTTCGCGCGATTTATCGGCGTTCATTTCCAGATTAATGCCAAAGGCGGCCAGTAAATCGGAGGAGCCGGATTTGCTTGAGACGCTGCGGTTGCCGTGCTTCGCCACTTTCAGCCCACATGCCGCCGCCACAAAGGCGCTGGCGGTGGAAATGTTGATGCTGTTGCTGCCGTCGCCACCGGTGCCAACGATATCGGCAAACGGATAGTCAGGGCGTGGGAACGGGGCAGCATTTTCCAGCAGGGCAGTAGCGGCCCCGGCAATTTCCTGCGGCTGCTCGCCTCGCACTTTCATGCTGACCAGGGCGGCAGCCAGCTGTTCCGGCTTCACTTCCCCGCGCACCACCGCGGAAAACAGCTGGTGGCTTTCCGGCTGGCTCAGGGTTTGTGCCTGATACAGTTTTTCCAGAATCGGTTGAAGGGTATTGGCTGGCTCCAGTTTCTTCTGCGCCCATTCCAGGGTTTGTTCCAGCAGGCGCGCGCCCTGGCTTGTCAGAATCGATTCCGGATGGAACTGGAAGCCCACCACGCGATCCGCGTCGTGACGCACCGCCATCACCATCCCATTGAAGCTGGCGTTGATGGTCAGCCCGGCCGGAACGTTACTCCCGACCAGGGAGTGATAGCGTGCCACCGGCAGCGGGTTACTCAGCCCGGCAAACATCGCCTGACCATCATGTTCAATACTTGATGCTTTCCCGTGCAGGATTTCGCCCGCCTGGCCGACGTAACCGCCGTAGGCTTCCACAATTGCCTGATGACCGAGGCAGATGCCGATGATCGGCAGCTTGCCGCGCATCCGGGTCAGCAGTTCCGGCATACAGCCCGCTTCGGACGGTGCACCCGGGCCGGGAGAGAGCATCAGCACCGGGTTGTCCATGGTGGCCAGACGCTCAATCAGGGTTTGCGCCGGAACATGGTTGCGGTAAATAACCACGTTATGCCCGCTGGCGCGCAGCTGGTCTGCCAGGTTGTAGGTAAAGGAGTCGATATTATCGAGCAGCAGAATGTCAGCCATCAGAAAATCTCCTTAGCGTGGTGGGCCTGAGCAATGGCGCGCAGCACCGCGCGAGCTTTATTTCGGGTTTCATCGGCTTCGGACTGCGGCACGGAGTCGAGCACCACGCCAGCACCTGCCTGGACGGTAGCAATGCCGTTTTCAACAAAAGCAGAACGGATAACAATGCAGGTATCAAGGTCGCCGTGGGCGGTGAAATAGCCCACCGCACCGCCGTAGCTGCCGCGGCGTTTGCCCTCAGCGGCGGCAATCAGCTGCATGGCCCGGACTTTCGGCGCACCGCTCAGGGTGCCCATGTTCATGCAGGCGCGGTAGGCGTGCAGCACGTCCAGATCCTGACGCAGTTCGCCGACCACGCGGGAGACCAGGTGCATCACGAACGAGTAACGGTCAACTTTAGTCAGGTCAGCCACGTAGCGGCTGCCGGGGGTGCAAATGCGGGCCAGATCGTTACGCGCTAAATCGACCAGCATCAGATGCTCGGACAGCTCTTTATGGTCGGTACGCATTTCCAGTTCGATGCGGCTGTCGAGGTCGCGGTCCAGGGAACCATCGGCACGACGACCGCGAGGGCGGGTTCCGGCGATCGGATAAATTTCAATCTGACGGTTGCTGGCATCGTATTTCAGCGAGCTTTCCGGTGAGGCACCGAACAGGCTGAAATCGTTATCCTGCATGAAGAACATGTACGGACTTGGGTTGCTCTTCTTCAGCACGTCATAGGCCGCCAGCGGCGACGGGCAGGGCAGCGAGAAGCGACGGGATGGCACCACCTGGAAGATTTCTCCGGCACGAATGGCGCGTTGCATTTTACGCACGACCGCGCCGTACTCATCGTCGCTCTGATTGATCTCGGTCTGCATCTGTTCGATTTTAGTCACCGGCAGCGGCATTGGCGGCTCGTTCAGCTGCTGGCGAACCTGCGCCACGCGCTGAGTCAGGCGCTGCTTTTCCGCTTCCAGCGGCGTAAACAGGCTGGCCTGAATCCGGGTGGTTTTGGTCTGGTGATCGATAACTAACAGCGTTTCGGCCAGATAAAAGCAGTAGTCCGGGCAGGCGGTGTCGCTTTCCAGGGCCGGTAAATCTTCGAAGCCCGCGACCAGGTCATAGGCGAACAATCCGCCGAAGAACATCGCTTCGCGCTCATCGACCGGCACGGTCACCAGCGACTGCAACAGGCGGAAGGCGTCGAATACTGACAGGGAACACAGGCGGGCGTCTTCATCGAGCAGGTTGCTCACCGCCGGGAAATGCAGAATGCGGCCATTGGGCTGACGCTGATTGTCGATGCCTGCGGGCAGGGCGCCGTCGAGTAAATCCAGCAGGGCTGCGCCGTTGTCGGACAATGCCTGAAGGGTGACGGTGTCACCTAAAGCGGTAATGCGCAGGGCGCTGTCAACCAACAGCAGGCTTTTTAAATCATCTTTACTGTCGATATCTGCCGATTCCAGCAGCAGGGTCGCCGGACGGGCACCGCACAGCTGGTGAAACAGCGCCGTCGGGTTTTCCCGATAGATGGCGTCACTGGTCAGAAGTTCGAGCGCGGGTTTCTGTGTTTGCATTTTTCGTTCTCGTTGTCTGGTATGTCGTGTTCAATAAAAAGCCCGCGCATGGCGGGCCTGGTATCTGTTTGTCTTGTGCAGACGCGTAGTTACAGCCCGGATTCAGGTTGTACGCCACCAGCCATGCAGAGTAACGGAATAATGTGTCATCGCAGATACCTCGTTGTGTGAACTTGCGTACTAGTTAACTAGTCCAGGAGGATAAAGTCAACCCCTGATTTCAGAAAATGATGCACAACGGCTATGATGGGCGCCGTCAAACCCAAATCTGATAGTGATAACTGAACACCGGAGCAATTTTGAGCGACCATCCCTACGCCGTGATTTACGACCTGCACAGCCACACCACTGCCTCTGATGGCCGTCTGACGCCGGAAGAGTTGGTGCATCGTGCGCTGGAAATGCGCGTGGGTACGTTGGCCATTACCGATCATGATACCGTCGCAGCGATCCCCGCCGCCCGGGCTGAGATCGCCCGTGCCGGATTGCCGCTCGACCTGATTACCGGGGTGGAAATCTCCACCGTCTGGGAAAATCACGATATCCACATCGTCGGCCTGAATATTGATATCGACCATCCGGCAATGACCGAATTTTTGGCCGCGCAAACCGAGCGTCGCCAGCAGCGCGCCAAACTGATTGCCGAGCGTCTGGAAAAAGCGCAGATCCCGGGGGCGTGGGAAGGTGCGCTGGCACTGGCCGACGGCGCGGCGGTGACCCGAGGACACTTCGCCCGTTTTCTGGTGGAATCAGGCAGAGCGAGCAACTTTAACGATGTCTTTAAAAAGTATCTCGCTCGCGGTAAAACCGGTTACGTTCCGCCACAGTGGTGTACAATAGATCAAGCTATTGATGTGATTCATCATTCTGGCGGTAAGGCGGTAATTGCCCATCCGGGGCGTTACAACCTGTCTGCCAAGTGGCTGAAAAGATTGTTGGCCTTCTTCAGTGAATGTGGCGGCGATGCAATGGAAGTCGCCCAGTGCCAACAGGCTCCCCACGAGCGTGCGCAGCTTGCCGCTTATGCGAACCAGTACGGACTACTGGCGTCCCAGGGCTCTGATTTTCATCAGCCCTGTCCGTGGATTGAACTCGGACGTAAGCTGTGGCTCCCTGCGGGGGTGGAGGGCGTGTGGCAAAGCTGGGAACAGCCCCAAGATAAACGAGAGGAAGTATGAGTCAGTTTTTTTATGTTCACCCGGAAAACCCGCAGCAGCGTCTGATTAATCAGGCGGTAGAAATCGTGCGTAAGGGCGGCGTTATCGTCTATCCCACCGATTCCGGTTATGCACTCGGCTGCAAAATTGAAGACAAGGGCGCGATGGAGCGAATTTGCCGCATTCGCCATCTGCCAGACGGGCATAACTTTACCCTGATGTGCCGCGACCTGTCGGAACTGTCGACCTACGCCTATGTTGATAACGTGGCGTTTCGTCTGATCAAGAACAACACCCCTGGCAACTACACTTTTATCCTGAAAGGGACCAAAGAAGTGCCGCGCCGTCTGTTGCAGGAAAAGCGTAAAACCATCGGGATGCGCGTGCCGTCGAACCCGATTGCGCAGATGCTGCTCGAAGCGCTGGGCGAGCCGATGCTGTCGACCTCATTGATGCTGCCGGGCAGTGACTTTACCGAGTCCGATCCGGAAGAGATCAAAGACCGTCTGGAGAAGCAGGTGGACCTGATCATCCACGGCGGCTATCTCGGTCAGCAGCCGACCACGGTGATTGATATCACCGAAGATGCACCGGTCGTGCTGCGTGAAGGCGTTGGTGATGTGAAGCCGTTCCTGTAAATCGCCGGGAATGGCGGCTCTCGCCATTCCCCACGTCTTCACTCAGGGATGCAGTTTCAGCCCCTTGATCACCTTATCGACCGCCTTTTTAGGGCCGCGAATCGCCAGCCCGACCAGGTTCAGGTTATTGGCATCTTCTGCCAGAAACACCTCCCGATTGGCCGCATCGTGGCCCGTGGCAAACATCGCTTCCACATAAGGCGTCAGCGTCAATTCACGCTCCAGCCCTTTGCCATGCGCTTTTTGCAGCGCCGCCAGGTCAGCTTCAAATATCAGCATTGGCTCTCCGGCCAGTTTGCCATACTGGCGACCCAGGCTATCGACGTAGGGCTTACCTATAATTTCAGGCGCACCCGACGTTATGCCAGTGGCGAGAAAGGCCACCACGTTCAGACGCTGCCACGGGGCTAAATCATTGCGCACGATCAGTGCGTTTTTAGTATCAAAAATCACAGGTGTTCTCCAGTCATGTTGCAGGGGAACAGCATCGGAGAGTGGCGTTTTTTAATATAGAACGTTTGTGCACTGGCGCTGATAGGCCGCCGGAGAGAGGCGATAGGCGCGTTGGAACCAGCGTCCCATATGGCTTTGGTCAGAAAATCCAACCAGCAGAGCAACCTGCGCCGGATCCTGACCTTTGGCCAGTAGCATCCGCGCGGTACGTAAGCGCAGGCGCACCAGCCAGGCATGAGGGCTCAGGCCGAACGTCTTCTTGAACTGACGGCTGAGGCGAAAGCGATCGAGTCCTGCCCAGGCGGCAAGTTCGTCCAGCCCAATGTCGCTCCCCATCCGGTCATGCAGATAATCCCGCACCTGATACATCTGACGCTGAGAGTCACTCAGGGTGGACGTCGGCGCAGGGCGGATATGTCGGGAAAGTAGCGACAGCAGATGGTCGAGACTCTGATCCCGGGCGAGCTTGCCTTCCTGATGATGGATAGCAAAGACGCTTTGCCCAATGGCATGGGTGAGTCGGTCATCGTCCGTCAGCGTAGTGCGAAAGGCTGATTCCAGGCCCGAAATATCGCCCAACCCACGCGCGTCCATCATTACGGAAAGCCAGCGCTGCGGGATGTACAGCATCGAATAAGTAAAGCCCTGTGCATCCGGAGCATGCCCGTCATGGACCGCACCTGGCTCAATCAAAATCGCGCGGCCCGGGGTGCTGGTGTGCAGCGCCCGGTGGCAGTGAAAGCGCTGTAAGCCCTGATGCGTGACACCTATCAGCACTTCGTCATGATCATGCGGATCGTAGGCATGGCCTTTAAAGTGGGCGCAGACGCTCTCTATTCCGGTTTCGGCATCGTGTTGAAGGGTCAGCCAGCTGTCAGGATGCGGTCTTTCATCGGCGTCTTTCATTGAGCAGTTCCGAAAAAAACGAGACAAACATTATTAGCATGAATATTTACCAGGTAAAGTTCCTCTCGTTTAAGGTGGGTTGAAGCTTAACGAGATGAATCATTTACCCTAAAATTCATGTAAGATGTGCGGTCACATGGCGCTGCATTGGTTGAAAAGTGTTCAATTGCAGCCGGGAATGAGTTCTGTCAATGCGTTAAGAGTTGTCTAACGAGTTGATTTTGCATGTATACCAGACGCCTGGGAAGGCGACACCTAAAGGATGCTCGATGAGCGAGAAATTACAGAAAGTGCTGGCCCGCGCCGGCCACGGCTCCCGCCGTGAAATCGAAACTATGATTCAGGCAGGTCGCGTCAGCGTTGATGGCAAAGTCGCCACGCTGGGCGATCGTGTTGAAGTTATCCCCGGGCTTAAAATTCGTATCGACGGACACCTGATTTCCGTTAAAGAGTCCGTGGAACAGATTTGTCGCGTGCTGGCGTATTACAAGCCAGAAGGCGAATTGTGTACCCGCAGCGACCCGGAAGGGCGTCCGACGGTATTTGACCGTCTGCCTAAACTGCGCGGGGCGCGCTGGATTGCCGTAGGGCGTCTGGACGTGAACACCTGCGGTCTGTTGCTGTTTACCACCGACGGTGAGCTGGCGAATCGTCTGATGCACCCGAGCCGTGAAGTTGAGCGTGAATACGCCGTGCGCGTGTTTGGTGAAGTCGACGACAACAAAGTCCGTCAGCTGTCGCGTGGCGTGCAGCTGGAAGATGGCCCGGCGGCGTTCAAAACCATCAAATTTACCGGTGGGGAAGGCATTAACCAGTGGTACAACGTGACCCTGACCGAAGGGCGTAACCGCGAAGTGCGTCGTCTGTGGGAAGCGGTTGGCGTGCAGGTGAGCCGTCTGATCCGTGTCCGCTACGGCGATATCCCCCTGCCGAAAGGCCTGCCACGCGGCGGTTACACCGAACTGGATTTGGCCCAGACCAACTACCTGCGTGAACTGGTAGAGCTGAAGCCGGAAACCGAATCAAAAGTGGCGGTGGAGAAAGATCGTCGTCGCATGAAGGCGAACCAGATCCGCCGCGCGGTGAAACGCCACACTCAGGTGGGCGCTAAACCCGCCAAGCCGAAGGGCGGTGGCAGCGCGCGCCGCTCCAGCAGCCGTAACAACGGCAGCGGTTCGTAATACGAAAAGGCCCCTCGGGGCCTTTTTTAATAGTCGATACCCAGTTGGGCTTTAATGCCCGCATCAAAGGCGTGCTTCACCGGGCGCAGTTCGCTCACCGTATCCGCCATCTCCAGAATATCCCGATGACAGCCGCGACCAGTGATGATCACCGTCTGGTGTGCCGGGCGCGCACGCAGCGCGGTTAGCACCACTTCCAGCGGTAAATAGTCGTAGGCCACCATATAGGTCAGCTCGTCGAGGATAACCATATCCAGCGTGTCGTCCGCCATCATGCGCTTCGCATGTTGCCAGACCGACAGACAGGCGGCGGTATCGCCTTCTTTATCCTGCGTATTCCATGTAAATCCGGTGGCCATCACCTGAAATTCGACGCCGTGCGGCTCCAGCAGGTTGCGCTCGCCGTTAGGCCATTCGCCTTTGATAAACTGGATGACCCCGACTTTCTTACCGTGACCGACGGCGCGCGTGGCTGTGCCAAACGCCGCGGTGGTTTTTCCTTTACCGTTTCCGGTGAGCACCAGCAGAATGCCGCGCTCCTCCTGGGCCTCGGCCACGCGGGCGTCTACTTTCTCTTTCAGTCGCTGCTGGCGTTCCTGATGACGGGAGTCACTCATTGCGAAATTCCTGGTTTACGGCCCGGCTGGGCATCAAAGGTGGTCCCGGTTTTGCGACGGCTGTCGTCGCCCATCAGCCACAGATACAGCGGCATGATATCGGCAGGGGTTTTCAGTTTCTGCGGATCTTCCGTCGGGAACGCGCTGGCGCGCATCCCGGTGCGGGTGCCGCCTGGGTTAATGCAGTTGACCCGCAGCTGGCCCTGATACTCTTCCGCCAGTACCTGCATCATGCCCTCGGTGGCGAATTTTGACACCGCATAGGCGCCCCAGTTGGCACGCCCTTGCTGTCCCACGCTGGAGGAGGTGAAGACCAGCGAGCCGGAATCAGACTTGAGTAATAAAGGAAGAAGTGCCTGGGTGAGCATGAACGTCCCGTTGACGTTGACCTGCATCACATCCTGCCAGACATCAATTTTTTGCTGATCCATTGGCACAACATCCCCTAACAGCCCGGCGTTATGCAGCACGCCATCGAGACGTGGATAATGAATGCTGATTTTCTGCGCCAACTGCTGACATGCCTCTGGCGTACAGGTGAGTAAATCGAGAATAAACCACTGCGACGCAATGCCGCCTTCCTGTTGGATCTGCTGGGCGACGGCCCGCAGTTTGTCTTCGTTGCGGCCGACAAGGATGACGCTCGCGCCATAGCGGGCGTAGGTCAGGGCGGCTTCGCGTCCGATACCATCACTTGCCCCTGTGACCAGAATGATGCGGTTTTGTAGCAAATCACGCTGTGGTTGATAATGCACGGCCTGTCTCCTGTAGCGCTTCGTTGCGCCACGTTACTGTTCTGTTTCTGTTTGTTCGCTTTTCGGCTTTATGCCCTAAACGGCGAGGTATTTCAATCAGCCAGGCGGAAAGCCTGTTCAGAATTAACATTTTGCAATCATTTCATTGACGGAGAAAATACGGGAAGCGTGCTCGCAGCGTACAATTCAGGCGGGAGACGCACCGTTTGGGCTGTTGTACACTGTGTGCGATAACCGAGTGATTCTTTTCAAGGTGGAAGCGTGGAACTACTTTCTCAATATGGGTTGTTTTTGGCGAAAATCGCCACGATTGTGGTCGCGATTGCGGTGGTTGCTACGCTTATCGTGAATCTTACCCGACGTAAGCGGCAGCGCGGAGAGCTGCGGATCACCAATCTCAGTGAACAATATAAAGAGATGCAGGACGACATGAGCGTGGCGCTGCTGGATGGCCCGCAACAAAAACTCTGGCACAAAGCGCAGAAGAAAAAGCACAAGCTTGAAGCAAAAAATGCCAAAGCCAATGCGAAGAAGGGGGTGACAGCGCCAGGTGATAAACCGAAAGTCTGGGTGCTGGATTTCAAAGGCAGTATGGACGCCCATGAGGTGACTGCGCTGCGTGAAGAAGTGACGGCGGTGCTGGCGGTGATTAAGCCGCAGGATCAGGTGGTGCTGCGTCTGGAAAGCCCTGGCGGCGTGGTACACGGCTACGGTCTGGCGGCGTCGCAGCTCCAGCGCCTGCGCGATAAAAATATCCCGCTGACCATCGCGGTCGATAAAGTCGCGGCCAGCGGCGGCTACATGATGGCCTGCGTCGGCAATCGAATTGTCTCCGCACCCTTTGCGATTATCGGTTCGATAGGCGTAGTGGCGCAAATCCCAAACTTTAACCGATTCCTGAAAAACAAGGACATCGACATCGAGCTGCACACTGCGGGGCAATATAAGCGCACCTTGACGCTGCTCGGTGAGAATACCGAAGAAGGGCGGCAGAAATTCCGCGAAGACCTCAACGAGACGCATCATCTGTTTAAGGACTTTGTGCATCAAATGCGTCCGCAACTGGACATTGAACAGGTGGCGACCGGCGAACATTGGTACGGACAGCAGGCGCAGGAAAAAGGACTGGTCGATGAGATCGGCACCAGTGACGATCTGCTGCTGGGGCTGATGGATGGTCACGAGGTGCTGAACGTACGTTATCTGCAACGCAAGAAACTGATGGACCGTTTTACCGGTAGCGCCGCCGAAAGCGCTGACCATTTGCTGATGCGCTGGTGGCAGCGTGGGCAAAAACCAATGATGTAAACGAAATGCGAGGCCGAAGCCTCGCATTTTTTTAATCTACCAGGTGGTATTTTTCTGACAGCTGGTGAGCGAGATATTTGAACATATTGAATACCGCCGTGCTTTTTGCCGTCGGTAAACCTTGCTCATCGAGATAGAATTCGCCGCTGAAGACCAGCACGCCGTTACGCTGTGTGACGTCGGTGGCCTCGATACCTTTCATGGTGTCGTCGTGGTCACGAATCAGGCGGTTGGCTTCTGCCAGTAGGGACTGCTTGTCAATTGGTTGGGATGGTTCTTGCATCTCTGACTCCTCTAAAACACTGCCAATAGTCTACGCCGCGTGTGCCGTACGGGCAAATTTTCCCTGTGAAAGACAAGGACATCGCGCAGGGCCGTCTGCTGGCAGGAATTGCTTTTGCATGCTAATAAAGTTGCGTAACGGATTTTATCAGGTACAGTGTGACGCTTTCGCAATCTGGCAACAGATTTGCTTGACATTCGACCGAAAATTCTTCGTGCTATACCACCTGGCAGGAAAAGGCCAGCAAACTCAATCCTCTGACTCAGGCTTCTGGGGCCAGGCCAGAGAAGGGGTTGATATCCATTGACGCCGCCACAAGATTTAGGCACGTCGCCAGTGGAAGGTGAATTCAAGTGCGATATATGCGCCGCATCCTTTTGGGATGGGTGTGTATTCCTGGAAGAATCAAATTAGGTAAAGGTGAATATGGGTAAAGCTCTCGTTATCGTTGAGTCCCCGGCAAAAGCCAAAACGATCAATAAGTATCTGGGTAATGACTACGTGGTTAAATCCAGCGTGGGTCATATCCGCGATCTGCCGACAAGTGGCTCAGCAAGCAAAAAGAGCGCTGACTCTACCGCCGCCAAACCGGCCAAAAAGCCGAAAAAAGATGAGCGCGGCGCGCTGGTCAACCGCATGGGCGTGGATCCGTGGCACGACTGGGCTGCCCAGTATGAAGTGCTGCCAGGAAAAGAAAAGGTTGTCGCTGAACTCAAACAGTTAGCCGAAAAAGCTGACCACATCTATCTCGCAACCGACCTTGACCGCGAAGGGGAAGCCATTGCATGGCACCTGCGGGAAGTGATAGGCGGTGATGACTCGCGCTATAGCCGCGTGGTGTTTAACGAGATAACCAAGAATGCGATTCGTCAGGCGTTTGACACGCCGGGCGAACTGAACATTGACCGTGTTAACGCTCAGCAGGCGCGTCGCTTTGTCGATCGCGTGGTGGGTTACATGGTTTCTCCGCTGCTGTGGAAAAAAATCGCCCGTGGCCTGTCTGCGGGACGCGTGCAGTCGGTTGCGGTGCGTCTGGTGGTCGAGCGTGAGCGTGAAATTAAAGCGTTCGTCCCGGAAGAGTTCTGGGAAATTGACGCCAATACCTCCACGCCGTCAGGTGAGGCGCTGCCGCTCGAAGTCAGCCATCATAATGACAAGCCGTTCCGTCCGGTTACCCGCGACGAAACCATGGCGGCCGTTAGCCTGCTTGAAAAAGCACGCTACACCGTGCTTGAGCGTGAAGATAAGCCAACCAGCAGCAAGCCCGGCGCGCCGTTCATTACCTCCACGCTGCAACAGGCGGCAAGTACCCGTCTCGGTTACGGCGTGAAGAAAACCATGATGATGGCTCAGCGTCTGTATGAAGCGGGTTACATCACCTATATGCGTACTGACTCTACCAACCTGAGTCAGGACGCGGTGAACATGGTTCGCGACTACATTGGCGATAACTTCGGCAAGAAATATCTGCCGGAAAACGCCAATCAGTACACCAGCAAAGAGAACTCTCAGGAAGCGCACGAAGCGATTCGTCCTTCTGATGTCGCGGTGCTGGCGGAGTCGCTGAAAGATATGGAAGCCGACGCGCAGAAGCTGTATCAGCTGATTTGGCGTCAGTTTGTGGCCTGTCAGATGACACCTGCGCAGTACGATTCCACCACGCTGACCGTTGGCGCGGGTGATTTCAAACTGAAAGCGCGTGGCCGTACCCTGCGTTTCGACGGCTGGACGAAAGTCATGCCTGCGTTGCGCAAAGGGGATGAAGACCGCACCCTGCCACCGGTGAAAAAAGGCGAAGAGCTGTCACTGGTTGAGCTGCTTCCGGCGCAACACTTTACCAAGCCGCCAGCGCGTTTCAGCGAAGCGTCATTGGTTAAAGAACTGGAAAAACGTGGTATTGGTCGTCCGTCTACTTATGCGTCGATCATTTCGACCATTCAGGATCGCGGCTATGTTCGTTCGGAAAACCGTCGTTTCTACGCCGAGAAAATGGGCGAAATCGTTACCGATCGTCTGGAAGCCAACTTCCGCGAGCTGATGAACTACGACTTCACCGCGCAGATGGAGAGCAGCCTTGACCAGGTCGCGAATCATCAGGCCGAGTGGAAACAGGTACTGAACGATTTCTTCGGCGACTTTACCCGTCAGCTGGAAACCGCTGAGAAGGATCCGGAAGAAGGCGGGATGCAGCCTAACTCGATGATCCTCACCAGCATCGACTGCCCGACCTGTGGTCGTAAGATGGGCATTCGTACTGCCAGCACCGGCGTATTCCTGGGCTGTTCCGGCTATGCGTTACCGCCGAAAGAGCGTTGCAAAACCACCATTAACCTGGTGCCGGAAAACGAAGTGCTGAACGTGCTCGAAGGCGATGATGCGGAAACCAACGCGCTGCGTGCTAAGCGCCGTTGTGCCAAGTGTGGCACCGCGATGGACAGCTATCTTATCGATCCGAAGCGCAAGCTGCATGTCTGCGGTAATAACCCGACCTGCGACGGCTACGAAATCGAAGAAGGTGAGTTCCGTATCAAGGGGTATGACGGCCCTATCGTTGAGTGTGAGAAGTGTGGTTCTGAAATGCACCTGAAAATGGGGCGTTTTGGTAAGTACATGGCGTGCACCAACGACGACTGTAAAAATACCCGTAAGATCCTGCGTAACGGTGAAGTCGCGCCGCCGAAAGAAGATCCGGTTCCGCTGCCAGAACTGCCGTGTGAGAAATCAGACGCGTACTTCGTTCTGCGTGACGGGGCGGCAGGGGTGTTCCTCGCCGCCAATACCTTCCCGAAATCGCGTGAGACCCGAGCGCCGCTGGTGGAAGAGTTGTACCGCTTCCGCGATCGCCTGCCGGAAAAACTGCGCTATTTGGCGGATGCCCCGCAGGAAGACCCGCAGGGCAACAAGACCATGGTGCGTTTCAGCCGTAAAACCAAGCAGCAGTACGTGGCTTCGGAAAAAGACGGTAAAGCGACCGGCTGGTCTGCCTTCTTCATCGACGGTAAGTGGCAAGAAGTCGCAAAAAAATAACGTTTTTTTGCACCACTGAATCATCCTCTAAGGGCCGCTCTGCGGCCCTTTTGTTTAGGGGAAATCACCTGCGTTATTATTTTTTCATCCCATCTATACACATCCGGTATAAATGATATAGTGGTTATAGTTAACCTATTTCTTATTATTAAATCGTATTAGGCATCAGTGCCATACGCATATCGGATACCGGTCATGAAACTACAGCAACTCCGTTATATCGTTGAGGTTGTGAACCATAACCTCAATGTCTCCTCGACTGCTGAAGGGCTATATACCTCTCAGCCGGGCATCAGTAAACAGGTTCGCATGCTCGAGGATGAGTTGGGTATTCAGATCTTCGCCCGCAGCGGAAAACACCTGACGCAGGTTACGCCCGCCGGACAGGAAATTATCCGTATTGCGCGGGAAGTGCTGTCCAAAGTGGATGCGATTAAGTCGGTAGCAGGGGAGCACACCTGGCCTGACAAAGGTTCGCTGTACGTTGCCACCACTCACACGCAGGCCCGATACGCGCTGCCAGGCGTTATCAAAGGGTTTATCGAGCGTTATCCGCGCGTCTCACTGCATATGCACCAGGGTTCGCCGACGCAAATCGCAGAGGCGGTCTCCAAAGGGAATGCGGATTTTGCTATCGCCACCGAAGCGCTGCATCTTTACGATGACCTGGTGATGCTGCCGTGCTACCACTGGAACCGCTCGATTGTGGTGACGCCGGATCACCCTCTGGCAGGGAAAGGATCAGTCACTATTGAAGAACTGGCACAGTATCCGCTGGTAACGTATACCTTTGGCTTTACCGGCCGCTCCGAACTGGATACCGCCTTCAACCGTGCAGGGCTGACGCCGCGGATCGTATTCACCGCCACTGATGCCGACGTGATTAAAACCTACGTCCGGCTGGGCTTAGGCGTGGGTGTGATTGCCAGCATGGCGGTTGATCCCATTTCCGACCCGGACCTGATTAAGCTCGAAGCAGGGGATATCTTCAGCCACAGTACCACCAAAATCGGGTTCCGCCGTAGCACCTTCCTGCGCAGCTATATGTATGATTTCATTCAGCGCTTTGCCCCGCATCTGACCCGTGATGTGGTGGATACCGCCGTGGCGTTGCGTTCTAATGAAGATATCGAAGAGATGTTTAAAGATATCAAATTGCCCGAGAAATAGTTTCCTGGGTCATTAATAGTGATATCCCCCAGCCGGGGGATATCGTGAAATAGATCACTTAACGTAAATTAAAATCTCCCTCATTTGCATTTACTGCCTTTCTGGTCGCCACTCCCCACGTTCTTTTTCGCCTGACTATCCTGTTAAATGCCGACAAAAGTAGAAACTATTTTGCTGCTACGCAAATTTTACTCGTCAATTATTTATTTGCCGTCAAAGATTGAAGATTCAACGGGTCAGGATTCGTAAAATCGCTGGATTTTTGGCGCTTTTTTAATTAGGATTTATCTCAATGGTGATTAATCGTACCGATTGTTCGGTGCAATACTGATAAGTGATACCGATTGTATGAGGTTAGCAATGCCTTCAGGACGTGAAGAACCGCAGAAGGAAGCTGAGCTGAAACGTAAAGCCTGGCTGGCGGTATTCCTGGGCTCCGCGCTGTTTTGGGTAGTGGTTGCAGTGCTCATCTGGAAATATTGGGGTTAAAAATGGTTGTTTCTGGTCAAAGTGTGTCCGTGAAGCCTACATGTCAGTCAAATGACAAACCACAGAGCCGCAAAAAGCCGACGGCGACCGTTCCCGCATCCTGGAAACTGACAACGCAGCAGCAGGATTTTATTGATTCCTTTGCTGATGCTGATAATAAAAAACGTTAATTCATCCCTTTGATTGTTTCTGTGAGTTGTTGGTACTTTCCGTTTTGTACTCGTTAATAAATACACCACAGCAATAAGAGCGCTGCCTGAATGGGCAGTAAAAATGAGTAACTATTTGGTGTTATATTATGAATACGAACCGTAGCACGAAATACTGGGCCTGGATGGGGGCGTTTTCACTCTCAGTCCTTTTCTGGTGCCAGCTGGTCTTGATGCTCATCAAATAATCCTCTGACAAACCCGACGCTTACGTCGGGTTTTCCTTTTTTACCTGCCCCGTTTATCGTCCATTTAGCAATTCGGGTTGTTATCAAAGCGTTACGTTGAGGTTGTGTTATCTTTATAGACAGACCCTGAGGAGTTTCAGGGCTCGCAATCCCTGTCATAAAGGAGGAGCTATGTCGTCAACCCTACGAGAAGCCAGTAAGGACACGCTACAGGCCAAGGCCAAAACGTATCACTATTATAGCCTGCCGCTGGCCGCCAAAACCCTTGGCGATCTTACCCGTTTGCCTAAATCACTCAAAGTCCTGCTCGAAAACCTGCTGCGCTGGCAGGACGGTGATTCCGTTACTGAAGAAGATATTCACGCCCTGGCCGGGTGGCTGAAAAATGCCCATGCTGACCGTGAAATAGCCTATCGTCCGGCCCGTGTGCTGATGCAGGATTTCACCGGCGTGCCCGCAGTGGTTGATCTCGCGGCGATGCGTGAGGCGGTGAAACGCCTCGGCGGCGATACCGCAAAGGTCAATCCGCTCTCGCCCGTGGACCTGGTGATTGACCACTCGGTGACCGTCGATCACTTTGGTGATGACGACGCGTTTGGTGAAAACGTGCGCCTTGAAATGGAGCGTAACCACGAACGCTATGCATTTTTGCGCTGGGGGCAACAGGCGTTCAGCCGCTTTAGCGTCGTGCCGCCGGGTACCGGTATTTGCCACCAGGTCAACCTGGAATATCTTGGTAAAGCGGTGTGGAGTGAACTGCAAAATGGCGAATGGATTGCCTATCCGGACACCTTAGTCGGCACCGACTCCCATACCACGATGATCAACGGCCTCGGGGTGCTCGGTTGGGGCGTCGGCGGGATTGAAGCGGAAGCGGCGATGCTCGGCCAGCCAGTTTCAATGCTTATCCCGGACGTGGTCGGTTTTAAACTGACCGGCAAACTACGCGAAGGGATCACCGCCACTGACCTGGTATTGACCGTCACCCAGATGTTGCGAAAGCACGGCGTGGTCGGAAAATTTGTCGAATTCTACGGCGACGGACTCGACACGCTGCCGCTGGCAGACCGGGCCACCATCGCCAATATGGCACCGGAATACGGTGCAACCTGCGGCTTCTTCCCGATCGATGGCGTGACGCTGGAATACATGCGCCTCAGTGGACGCAGTGAAGATCAAATCGAGCTGGTGGAGACCTACGCCAAAGCCCAGGGGATGTGGCGCAATACCGGCGATGAACCGGTGTTTACCAGCACCCTTGAACTGGACATGGACGAGGTTGAGGCCAGTCTGGCCGGGCCAAAACGTCCGCAGGACCGCGTGGCGCTGGGCGATGTGCCGAAAGCCTTTGCCCAGAGTTCCGAACTGGAACTCAATACCGCGCAAAAAGACCGTAATCCAGTCGACTATACGTTGAACGGGCATCAGTATCAGTTGCCCGACGGGGCCGTGGTTATCGCGGCGATCACCTCCTGTACCAACACTTCAAACCCAAGCGTATTGATGGCCGCCGGTTTGCTGGCGAAAAAAGCCGTTAAGCTGGGGCTGGTTCGCCAACCGTGGGTAAAAGCCTCGCTAGCGCCAGGATCGAAAGTGGTGTCGGATTATCTGGCTCACGCTAAGCTGACGCCGTATCTCGATGAACTGGGGTTTAATCTGGTGGGGTACGGCTGTACCACCTGTATCGGTAACTCGGGTCCACTGCCAGACCCGATTGAAACGGCGATTAAAAAAGGCGACTTGACCGTAGGGGCGGTGCTCTCCGGCAACCGTAACTTCGAAGGTCGTATTCATCCGCTGGTAAAAACCAACTGGCTGGCCTCGCCGCCGCTGGTGGTGGCCTACGCGCTGGCGGGCAATATGAATATTAATCTGCTCACCGATCCACTGGGACACGACCAAAAGGGCGACCCGGTGTATTTGAAAGATATCTGGCCGAGCGGGAAAGAGATTGCTCGCGCGGTAGAAGAAGTCTCTACCGAAATGTTCCGCAAAGAGTATGCCGAAGTATTTGAAGGCACGCCGGAGTGGAAAGCCATTAAGGTCGACAAATCAGATACCTACGGTTGGCAGCAGGATTCCACTTACATCCGTCTGTCACCGTTCTTCGACGACATGGGCGTAGAGCCGGATCCGGTGGAAGATATTCGCGGGGCGCGTATTCTGGCGATGCTTGGGGATTCAGTTACCACCGACCATATCTCTCCGGCGGGCAATATCAAAGCAGACAGCCCGGCGGGGCGCTATTTGCAAAACCACGGCGTTGAGCGTCGCGATTTCAACTCCTACGGTTCACGACGCGGTAACCATGAAGTCATGATGCGCGGGACTTTTGCCAACATCCGTATCCGCAATGAAATGGTGCCGGGCGTGGAAGGCGGCATGACGCGCCATCTGCCGGGATCAGAGGTCATTTCGATTTACGATGCGGCCATGCGTTACCAGGAGCAGGGCACGCCGCTGGCGGTGATCGCCGGGAAAGAGTACGGTTCCGGCTCGAGCCGTGACTGGGCCGCGAAAGGCCCACGTCTGTTGGGCGTGCGGGTGGTTATTTCCGAATCGTTCGAGCGTATTCACCGTTCGAACCTGATCGGAATGGGCATTTTACCGCTGGAGTTCCCGCAGGGCACCACGCGTAACACGCTGGGGCTGACGGGCGAAGAGCAGATAGACATTACCGATTTGCAAAGCCTGAAACCAGGGGCTAGCGTGCCGGTGACCCTGACGCGCGCTGACGGTAAAAAGGTCGTGATTGAGTGTCGTTGCCGTATTGATACCGCCACCGAACTGACTTACTACCAGAATGACGGCATCCTGCACTATGTGATTCGCAATATGCTTCGTTAATGCAAAAATCCGGGCCTACAGACCTAACTGTAGGCCCGGTAAACACAGTGCCACCGGGCACCATCGCTCAGAACATCACCGGTAATCCCAACCCGCGTTTGACTGCCACGAGCGTTTCCTGCGTGCGCTGATGCGCCTTTTCACTGCCTTGCTTCAGCAATCCCATCAGCATCTCTTTATCGGCGATATACCGCTGACGACGTTCGCGCACAGGGGCCAGCAGAGTTTGCAGGCAATCCTCCAGCTCGTTTTTGCACTGTCGGTCGCCGAGGCCGCCTTGCTGATAGTGCGCTTTCATCTCCGCGACTTTATCGCTGTCGGGATGGAACGCATCGAGATACGTGAATACGACGTTGCCTTCAATCTTACCTGGGTCGCTAATCCGCAGATGGTCCGGATCGGTGTACATCGCGCTGACCGCCCGATGAATGTCCTCTTCACTGGCGGAAAGCGTTAACGTATTGCCCAGTGATTTCGACATTTTGGCCGCACCGTCAATGCCCGGCAGGCGGCTGGTGGCGCTCAGCAGCGCTTTGCAATGGCGCAGCACCGGCGCATCCAGCAGGCTGTTCATCTTATGCACAATCTCATTGGTTTGCTCAATCATGGGTAGCTGATCGTCGCCGACCGGCACCAGATCGGCTCCAAACGCGGTAATGTCTGCCGCCTGACTGATCGGATAGACCAGGAAACCGGTGGGCAGCGAGCGGGAGAAGCCTTTCTGCTGGATCTCATTTTTTACCGTGGGATTACGTTCCACCCGCGAGACGGTAACGATGTTCATATACAGCATGGTCAATTCCGCCAGCGCGGGCAGGGCCGATTGCAGGCAGATAGTGGTACGCAGCGGATCAATTCCCACCGCCAGATAATCGGCCATCACTTCTAGCACGTTACGGGCGATTTTTTCCGGCTGCGAGCCGTTATCGGTCAGGCCCTGTAAATCGGCGATCAGAATGTACTGTGGGTGTATGGCCTGTAGTTCGACGCGCTGGCGCAAAGAGCCCGCGTAATGGCCAAGATGCAGCTGCCCGGTAGGACGGTCGCCGGTCAAAATAACGTGCTGTGTAGAGAGTGAGTGTGTCATCAGAAGCTCCTGTATGTGGCCCCGGAGACGGTTCTGTTGACAGAGTGGACGCCTTCCGGCGGCCTGAGAGTAAAAAAGAGTAGGGGATATCAGGCTGCCTTGATTAAGGCTGCCACCAACGCAAAGTGAGGGAGACGTGAATGCTGTTCATGGTTTGACAATAACGTAAATTAGCATCAGACACAATGCAGTGCGGCGCCCGCAGGCACCGCGCCGGATTTAGTTGCCGAGCAGATGACCCATCTTCGCGGCTTTGGTATCAAGATAGTGTTCGTTTTTCGGGTTGCGGCCAACAATCAGCGGCACGCGTTCAACGATGTTGATCCCGGCTTCGGTCAGGATCTCGACTTTTTTCGGGTTGTTGGTCAGCAGACGCACTTCATCAACGCCCAGCAGCTTGAACATATCTGCACACAGGGTGAAATCACGCTCGTCCGCCGCGAAGCCCAGTTGATGGTTCGCTTCGACGGTGTCGTACCCTTGATCCTGCAGCGCATAGGCGCGGATTTTATTCAGCAGGCCAATATTACGACCCTCCTGACGGTGATACATCAGGATCCCGCGACCCTCTTCGGCGATGTGTGTCAGCGCCGCTTCCAGCTGGAAACCGCAGTCACAGCGTAAGCTGAACAGGGCATCACCGGTCAAACATTCAGAATGCACGCGCGCCAGGACGGGCGTTTTTCCGGATATATCGCCGAACACCAGGGCGACGTGATCCTGCCCGGTTGCCAGTTCTTCAAAGCCCACCATCAGGAAGTCGCCCCAGGGGGTTGGCAGTTTGGCTTCTGCCACACGTTTAAGCTGCATGTGATTCTCCAGATTATATCGGCATATTCGTGCCTTCTGTTTCCGACTATTTTGCCACAACGCTCAGGCTTCACCTAATGGCTGACGGCTGTCTGCTGCTTAAGCGCACAATTCGACCTCTTTTCACGAAGTTTCGTTTTTCAGTTATGATTGTGATGTTTAAGGAAAAAGGAGAGACCATGCTTTCTATCGCCAGACGAACCACGGCAGGGGCCGCGGCGTTACTCATCATGCCGGTTGCGGTATGGATTTCCGGCTGGACGTGGCAGCCGGGGAACAACGCCTGGTGGCTGAAAGTGTTGTACTGGGTAACCGAAACCGTGACCCAGCCTTGGGGCATCATTACGCATGTCATTCTCTGCGCGTGGTTTTTGTGGTGCCTTCGTTTCCGCCTGCGTGCAGCGTTAACCCTGTTTGCAATCCTCGCTGGGGCCATCCTCATCGGCCAGGGGGCGAAATCCTGGGTTAAAGACCGGGTGCAGGAGCCAAGACCGTTTGTCATCTGGCTGGAAAAAACGCAACAGGTGCCGGTGGAGGAGTTCTACACTTTAAAGCGTAAGGACCGTGCGCATTTGGTGAAACACCAACTGGCGGACCGGAATGATTTACCGCTGTTTTTACGTCAACACTGGCAAAAAGAGACCGGATTCGCGTTTCCGTCGGGCCACACCATGTTTGCAGCAAGTTGGGCGCTGCTGGGAGTAGGTCTATTGTGGCCGCGCCGTCGCACCGTCACCATTGTTGTGCTGTTGGTTTGGGCGACGGCGGTGATGGGCAGTCGACTGCTCCTGGGGATGCACTGGCCGCGCGATCTGGTGGTCGCTACCCTGATGTCCTGGCTGTTAGTCACGCTCGCAACCTGGCTTGCCCAGAAGCTTTGTGGTCCATTGACGCCTCCGGGTGAAGAAGCAAGGGAAATCCGAAACCGCGAGTCAGAAGAGTGACGAAGGTTGATTTAGGGCATTTCTGCCCACAAATCCTTAGCTGGCAGCACGCTTGCCAGTTTCGCCGTTGCGGCGAAGATGGTACTTTATAGGGCTGGAAGCGAAAGACTGTACACGATTTATTCACATAAACCACATAACGGGAAGTAATGTGAAATATTTACTCATTTTCCTACTGGTGCTGGCGATTTTCGTTATCTCCGTCACCCTTGGCGCGCAAAACGATCAGCAGGTCACCTTCAACTATTTGCTGGCGCAAGGGGAGTTTCGGATCTCCACCCTGTTAGCGGTGCTGTTTGCTGCGGGCTTTGCCATCGGCTGGCTGATTTGCGGCATGTTCTGGCTGCGTAACCGCGTTTCGTTGATGCGTGCTGAACGCAAAATTAAACGCCTTGAGCAACAGCTTGCTCCGGCGACACCTGCCTCGTCTGCGCCGGTCGTTCCGGCTGTGAAGGAATAACTTTCTATGCTGGAGTTGTTGTTTCTGCTTTTACCTGTTGCCGCCGCTTACGGCTGGTATATGGGCCGCAGAAGTGCACAACAGTCCAAACAGGACGATGCGAACCGCCTCTCCCGTGACTATGTCGCGGGCGTTAACTTTCTGCTTAGCAATCAGCAAGACAAAGCGGTCGACTTGTTCCTCGACATGCTTAAAGAGGACACTGGCACCGTCGAAGCGCACCTGACACTCGGCAACCTGTTCCGCTCTCGGGGTGAAGTTGATCGCGCTATCCGCATTCACCAGACCTTAATGGAAAGCGCATCGTTAACCTACGATCAACGCCTGCTGGCCGTGCAGCAACTGGGCCGTGACTACATGGCCGCGGGCTTGTATGACCGAGCGGAAGACATGTTCAACCAGTTGGTGGATGAAACCGAATTCCGCGTTAGCGCCCTCCAGCAGCTGTTGCAGATTTATCAGGCGACCAGTGACTGGCAGAAAGCCATCGAGGTGGCAGAACGCCTTGTGAAACTCGGCAAAGAAAAACACCGTCCTGAAATAGCCCATTTCTGGTGCGAACTGGCCCTGCAGCAGATGGGCAACGATGACATGGATAAAGCCATGTCGTTCCTGAAAAAGGGCGCGGCTGCCGATCGTAACAGCGCGCGAGTGTCGATAATGATTGGCCGGGTGCTGATGGCCAAAGGCGAATATGCCAAAGCGGTAGAATCGCTGCAAAAAGTCATCGATCAGGACCGGGAGCTGGTCAGCGAAACCCTGGAAATGCTGCAAACCTGTTACCAGCAGCTCGGTAAAGATGAGGAGTGGGAACACTTCCTGCGCCGCGCGGTGGAAGAAAACACCGGAGCAAGCGCCGAGCTGATGCTGGCTCAAATTATGGAACAGCGTGAAGGCGCCGATACCGCACAAACCTACGTCACGCGCCAGCTACAACGTCACCCGACCATGCGCGTGTTCCACAAACTGATGGACTACCACCTCAATGAAGCGGAAGCCGGGCGCGCGAAAGATAGCCTGATGGTACTGCGTGACATGGTTGGTGAGCAGGTCCGCAGCAAACCGCGCTACCGTTGCCAGAAATGTGGCTTCACGGCGTACACCCTCTACTGGCACTGCCCATCCTGCCGGGCCTGGTCCACGGTCAAGCCTATCCGCGGCCTCGACGGCCAGTAATTTTTAAAAAACGCCTTCATTAGTTACAACATACTTATCATTTTTTACACCTCATCTGTGGCATCGTGCCCGTCTATGTCTGGCAGGTGATAACGGGCTAATCCAGCCTGTCAATTTCAGCACTTCACAGGTAGAATGCACGCCGTTTACCGCTTTTTCGCCGGTTGCGGCCCACAACAAGAAGGTCTGGTCATGACGTCTGAATCCCGTATTGTTACTTCCTCTCCCGTAGTCGTTGCCCTTGATTATGATAATCGCGATAAAGCCTTAGCCTTTGTCGACAGAATCGACCCGCGCGACTGCCGTCTGAAAGTCGGGAAAGAGATGTTCACCCTTTTTGGGCCGCAGTTGGTTCGTGATCTGCAACAGCGCGGGTTCGATATCTTCCTTGATCTGAAATTCCACGACATTCCGAACACCACGGCACATGCGGTCGCCGCTGCGGCCGATTTGGGCGTGTGGATGGTCAACGTTCATGCCTCTGGTGGGGCACGGATGATGACGGCGGCCCGTGAAGCGCTGCTGCCCTTTGGCAAAGATGCACCGCTGCTGATTGCGGTCACCGTGCTGACCAGCATGGAAGCCAGTGATTTACAGGATTTAGGCATTACCCTTTCTCCGGCCGATCACGCGGCGAAACTGGCAGCGTTAACCCAGCGTTGCGGTCTGGACGGGGTAGTCTGTTCCGCACAGGAAGCGGTGCGCTTCAAGCAGGAACTGGGGCAGGCGTTTAAACTGGTTACACCAGGCATTCGACCGGCGGGAAGTGATGCTGGCGATCAGCGCCGGATTATGACCCCGGAACAGGCGCAGGCGGCGGGCGTTGATTACATGGTTATTGGGCGTCCGGTGACCCAATCTGCCGATCCGGCACACACCCTGCGTCAGATTAACGCGTCTCTCACGAAGGAGGCCTAATGAACGATTCTAACAGCCGTCTGGTGTATTCCACCGACAGCGGCCGTATTGACGAGCCGAAAGCCGCCGTTGAGCGCCCTAAAGGCGACGGCATTGTGCGTATTCAGCGTCAGACCAGTGGCCGTAAAGGTAAGGGTGTGTGTCTGGTGACTGGCATTGATTTGGATGATACCGAACTGGCCAAAATTGCTGCCGAACTGAAGAAAAAATGTGGCTGTGGTGGGGCAGTGAAAGATGGCGTGATTGAAATTCAGGGAGATAAACGCGACCTGATTAAATCGCTGCTGGAAGCTAAAGGTATGAAGGTCAAACTGGCCGGTGGTTAACCGTTGAGAAATAGACCTCAATAAAAGGGCCACGCAATTGCGTGGCCCTGTTTTTTTATCGTGCGTAAGTCAGACCTGAATATTATTTTCTTTATCGTTTCCCGTCAGGGAATTATTTACCAACCTGGTGGCCAATAATACCACCGACTGCTGCACCGCCGAGAGTACCTAAGGTACTACCGTCCGTCAGCACTGCACCGCCAATCGCACCTGCACCGGCCCCGAGAGCGGTATTACGGTCGCGTTTAGACCAGTTTGAACATGCGCTAAGGGACATGATCAGGGTTGCAGCCAATACGGCGGCAGTCATTTTTTTGCTCATTGAAGTCATACAGTTCTCTCCTGAATAATATCTCCACGAAAGTGCCTACATTCAGTTTAGTCCCTAATGGGAAACAGTGTGGCATTCATGGAACAGGTTGCGCAGGGGTTACTTAAATCACGCAAGTGATAGTCACTTCCTGTTATATCGCTAACATTAATTTTACGTTGTTGGGGGAGAACAGGGAGGTAAAAAGTCTTAATTGGCGCGTCAGAACAGTCTTAGATGTGACGGGATGTTGAAGAGTGAAACAGATTAACGCGTGATAAAAGGTGTTAAAAAAATCACCCCCGCAGGCGGGGGCAACGTTTAAGGACGTTTGACGATGTTTACTGTGAGGCCAGAACGCTCCAGCTGTTGCTGCTGTTCGGCTGCCAGCCCGTCATCGGTGATGACCCGATTAAACTTGCTCGTCAGGCCCAGCGGATAAGGATGAACCGCGCCAAATTTCGAGCTATCGCTCAGGACGATGGCTTCACAGCCTTTGTCCAGCACCGCGCTCACGACATCAGCACGCATCATATCGCGCCCGGTAAACCCGGTGTCGCTCTGCCATCCATCCACACCGATAAATGCTTTACTGAAATGCACCTGCTGGATGTACTGGCGGGTTAACGGCCCGACCATACTTTCGCTTTTCTTCTGATAGATGCCGCCCAGCAGAATGACTTCCCCCGGCGTCTCTTTCAGCAAATGGGCGATGTAGCTGCTGACGGTAATAATGGTTATGCCTGGCTGTTCCGAGAGCGCCCGCGCGAGAAGGGCGTTGCTGCTGCCGTTTTCGATAAACACCGTTTCGCCAGGGCTAACCAGACCGGCCGCATAGGCAGCAAGTTCACGCTTGAGCGAGAAATTGTTCATCATGCGCGTTTCGACGTCTTCGCTGTCCAGCGGCACGGCGAAACCGTGGGTGCGGCGCAGATAGCTTTGTTTTTCCAGCAGATTCAGATCCTGACGAATTGTCACTTCTGAAACCCCGGTCATCAGGGCGAGATCGGCAACGCTCATGCGGCCTTTGTCGATCACCATTTGTAAAATAGATTGTTGTCGGGCGTTCATATCACGATCGCTGCTTTATTAAATTTCCCAGGGAGATTTCGGCTGAGCAGAATTCTGTTCCTGCTCGCCGGACGCCTGAGCCAACAGCTCTGCCTTCAGAATTTCCAGATTGTTAATCGCAGAGTGATAGTCACCCGCTACCAGAATATCCAGCACGGTATCAACACGTTGAGCTAACTGGCGCGCATCGAGGTTTGACATAGGCCTTCCTGAGAGAAAAGTAAGAAAAATCAATGATGCAAAAAATGGCGGCAAAAGAGAAGCGGAAAATGGTTTGCTGGAAAAACACATAACATAAAATTATTAATTGCCGTTACTACATTTCCGCGACAAATGGGCTGGATTAGTCTGAGGAGGCGCGCAACGCGCTTTTTTCTATGAGGAATAGATTATGACTGTGATTAATCAGCCTACCTGTAAACTGTTTACCGATCCTGAACGATTCTCGCAGCTCTCTGCTTTCTACGAGGAGGAGCGACGCACCGTCTGGATGATGCTGCGTGCCCAGCCGCGCCCGTGCTTCAACCATGTGCTGATTGAAGAAATCATGAACCTGTCTTGGCTGGTAAAGCAGCAGGGGTTTGTCGTGGATTTCTGGGTCACCGGATCGCTGGTCACGGGGATCTACAACACGGGCGGCGATCTGGGCTTTTTTGTGGAATGCATTCGCAACGGGCGGCGGGAAGCGCTTCGCGCCTATGCTCGTGCCTGCGTTGATTGCGTCCATGCGGCGTCGAGGGCGTTTGACACCGGGGCTATCAGCATAGCGATGGTTGAGGGCAGTGCGCTGGGCGGCGGCTTTGAGGCGGCGCTGGCACACCACTTCATCCTTGCCCAGCGCGATGCGAGAATGGGATTCCCGGAAATAGCGTTCAATCTCTTCCCCGGAATGGGGGCCTACTCGCTGGTCAGTCGTCGATCGGGCATGAAACTTGCCGAACAGCTGATTTACCGGGGCGAGGCACACACCGCGGAATGGCACGAGCAGCGTGGCCTGGTGGACGTGTTGTTTGAACCGGGCGACAGCTACGTGGCAACGCGTACCTTTATTGACACGTTGCAGCCGAAGCTCAACGGCGTGCGTGCCATGCTGCGGGCGCGTCAGCGGGTGTTAACCCTGCCGAGAAGCGAGCTGATGGACATCACCGAGGATTGGGTGGATGCCGCATTCTGCCTACAGGAGAAAGACATTGCCTATATGGAACGTCTGGTCATGTTACAGAATCGGCATACGCAGGTTGCGCTGCGTAAAGCCAGTTAACGCAGCTTGCGGGACTGACGCCGTTTAAGCCAGCGCTCGAAAACGGCAGCGGGCATCGGCTTGGCAAATAAAAATCCCTGCCGTTCGTTGACGCCATTCTTAGTAAGAAAGGCGTCTTCTTTTGCGCTCTCCACCCCTTCGGCAATCACCTGCAAGTTCAACGCCTGCGCCACCGCCACAATCGCGCGGACCAGCGATTGCGAGACCGACTGTTTATGTACGTCGCGGACGAACACCTGATCGAGCTTGATAGCATCAATCGGGAAACGCGCCAGTTGTGAAAGGGAAGAGTAGCCGGTGCCGAAATCGTCCAGATGCACCTGGGCGCCGAGGGCGCTGAACTGCTGAATCACCGAATGCGCCAGCTCTTCATTCTCAATCAGACAGCTTTCCGTCAGCTCCACATCGATAGGGCAATACTCAAACTTGAGGTCCCGCAGCGCCTGCTTAAGGTCACTGAAGATGGTTTGATCTGCTAACTGGCGGGCCGAGACGTTCACCGCCACACGCAGGTTAATCCCTTTGTCGCGCCACAACGCCACCTGACGCACCACGTCGAGCATTACCCAGCGACCGAGCGGTACAATCAACCCGGATTCTTCGGCGTAGGAGATAAAATCACCCGGCGGGATCAGGCCGCGCTCGGGCGATTCCCAACGCACCAGGGCTTCCAGGCTGCGCACTTCCCCGCGCCAGGTGATTTTCGGCTGGTAATGGATAACTAACTGATTGTTATCCAGCGCCTTACGTAGGTTGGTGTCGAGCCACAGATATTCAAACACCCGCTGGTTCATCTCTGGCGAGAACACGCAGAATTTGCCGCGACCGCCTTCTTTAGCGGTATACATCGCGGTGTCAGCATTACGGATCAGGCTTTCGCGATCGTTGCCGTGCTGAGGTGCGAGGGAAATGCCGAGGGAACAGCCGCTGTAGACCTCAATCAGCCCAATACGGAACGGGTCACGCAAACGGGTCAGGATCCGGGATGACATCGCCTCCAGGCTACCCTGGGAGGTATCGGTTGCCAAAACGATGAACTCATCGCCACCGAGGCGCGCCAGGGTCTGGCCTTCTTCCAGACAGCTTAAAATCGATAAGGCGACCGATTGCAGCAGCTGATCGCCAAACATATGCCCGTAGGCATCGTTCACTTTTTTGAAGTTATCTAGGTCGAGGTACACGATGCCGACCTGATTATCCTCGCGGGTGGTAATCGCGTCGCTGATCATGTCGTTGATGGCGTTGCGATTGGGCAGACCCGTGATGGTGTCGGTATTCGCCAGCACCCGCAGGCGTTCCTGCGCGCGGCGCTCCTCGGTAATATCCGTCCCGGAGCAGATTAAATAGATTTCATTTTTGCCGCTGCCGCTGTGCACGAACTTATTGCGGAACAAAAACAGGCGCTGGCCTTTGCGGGTTTTAACCCAGCGTTCGACTTCATACGAACTGCCATTTTTAAAAAAACCGCTGATATTGCGCCGGGAAGCGGCGGCTTCGGCCGGGCTCATGAATAACTTAAAAACGTTCTGCCCGATGACCTCTTGCTCTTTCATCCCGGTATATTCTTCGCTCAGACGATTAAAGCGCTGAATATTGCCGTGACGGTCGAGAATAACGATGACTGAATTGGCTTCGGAAACCACCTGCTCGGCGAAGGATAGACCCTGGACTAAATCCCGGGCAACGGACCCGGTGTCATCCCAGGCGGAGGCGCTGCCAGCCCATTGCGACTTATTGATTTTACGGCCCACCAGATGCACCGGCACGGTGTTACCGTAAAGATTCAGACTCAGCGTCAGGCTGGAGGTGATCACCGTCATATCGCGAATGCTGTCTGCCTGTTCTGCGCTTAGCGCCACAACCTGGCTCGTTTCGGTCTCCTCGCTGGCAGCCAGATGCAGCGCGTTGCTGTCACCCGATAGTCGCCAATAGGGACTGGTGGTCCCCAGATACCGAAAAAGCAGGTTCTGCTCCATTTCCTCAGCCATGTCTTCTCCCAAACACCTTCAGCGCAAACATTGATAAAAGTCGGCACAGCCAGATTATTGTTTTAAGCGGTAATCCACCACTTTATTGTGATCGCTTTTGTTGGAATGTGGGGGGAAACAGGAAAAAAATTGTGGGGGATATCGCAAGTAGGGAGAAGAAAAGGGCGGCCAGCTAATGGTTAGCCGCCCTTAAGTGTTATGCCTGGAACGGACGCGCGATAACGCTGCGGGTTTCCATGCGCACTTCGGCGATAGTAACGTCAATCACCTCAGTGACTTTGTACACGGTTTCGCCTTTGATTTGCACGGTGCCATTTTCCTGGCTGCAGACCATTTCATCACGTACGGCGTGCAGGAACGGCGCCGGAATAAACGCCACCGCACCATTTTCAACCAGCCGCACGCGCATACCGCCCCGGCTAATATCAATGATTTCTGCCGCGAAACGGGTATCGGTGCCCGCTTTGTCGCTCAGGAAGCGCGCATACAACCAGTCGGCGACGTCGCGTTCTGCCATGCGGTTCAGACGACGGCGCTCTGCCATCTGGATCGTGGCATCATCCTGCGGACGTGCCGGGGTTTCACCTTTGATGATCGCTTTCAGCAGACGGTGGTTCACCATGTCGCCGTATTTACGAATAGGCGAGGTCCAGGTGGCGTACGCGTCAAGACCCAGGCCGAAGTGCGGGCCCGGTTCGGTGCTGATTTCAGCGAAGGACTGGAAGCGACGAATACGGCTATCGAGGAAGCCGGTTGGCATCGCATCGAGCTCGCGGCGCAGCTTGCAGAAGCCTTCCAGAGTCAGCACTTCCTGAGGATCGACGTGCACATCGTGGGTCTTCATCAGTTCGGAGAGCTGTTCGGTTTTCGCCGGATCAAAGCCGGTATGCACGTTATAGATGCCGAAGCCGAGCTTATCGCGCAGCACGCGGGCCGCACAGATGTTAGCGGCGATCATCGACTCTTCAACGATGCGGTTGGCGATACGGCGAGGTTCAGCGACGATATTCAGCACTTCGCCTTTCTCACCCAGCACGAAGCGGTAGTCAGGGCGATCTTTGAACACCAGGGCGTGGTTGTGACGCCACTCTCCGCGCAGACCGCAAATGCGTTCCAGCAGCTTAATTTGGCCAGCAATCGCGTCATTCTGCGGCTGCCAGTTGCCGTTGCCTTCCAGCCAGTCGGATACATCGTCGTAGGCCAGTTTGGCTTTCGATTCGATGGTTGCAGCGAAAAATTCGATATTGTCTTCGATGGTGCCATCGGCGGCGATGACCATGCGACAGGCGAGCACTGGACGCACTTCATTGGCGCGCAGCGAGCACAGGTCGTCAGACAGTTCACGCGGCAGCATTGGAATGTTGAAGCCCGGCAGATAGTTGGTGAACGCGCGGATTTTTGCGGCGTTATCCAGCTTGCTGCCTTCGCTGATCCACGCGGTCGGGTCAGCGATAGCGACGGTCAGTTGCAGTTTGCCGTCTTCGGCTTCCTCGGCAAAAAGCGCATCGTCCATATCTTCGGTGCTGGCACTGTCGATGGTGACGAAGTTCAGCGCGGTCAGGTCGCGACGTTCCAGACCTTCATCCAGCATCTCGGTTGCGGCGCCATCCGGGGCCACTTTTTCGAGATTATGGCGCGCCAGCGTCACCCACCACGGCACGAAATGATCGTCGCCGAAGGTAATGAAGTGGGTGAGTTCGGCGTAGAAACTGCGGTCGCCTTTCAGCGGATGACGGCGCATTTCTGCCACAGCCCAGTCACCCTCTTTAAAATCGTGTTCCAGACTGCGCACAGGGCGGCACTGGATGGCATCCCTGAGCAGGGGATGATCCGGCACAATCGACAGACGATCGTCCTTCTTCTGCACACGGCCAACAAAACGCGTCAGGAACGGCTCGACCAGTTCTTCTGGCTCGGCGCTTTCTTTTCCTTTGTCGCTATGGATGGTGGCGACGATACGATCGCCATGCATCACTTTTTTCATCTGAGGAGGGGAGATGAAATAGCTTTTCTGGGCATCGACTTCGAGAAAACCAAAGCCTTTTTCGGTGCCTTTGACTACCCCTTCAGCGCGAGGGGTCTGGGAATGAAGTTGCTGTTTAAGCTGCGCAAGCAGCGGGTTGTCCTGAAGCATAATTATGTATTTTCGTGGCCTAAAGAGCGGCTGACAGTTTTACGCGAATATGCCTGTCGCAGCAAGCGAACTTTAAGGCATTTACGCATCAGCACAGACCGCGCCAAGGCCGATTTTCAGGCGGTTGAGCCAGCCACAAATGCCACTCCATGCCAGCAGCGCAAAGGCCTGTTCGCCTGAAAGTCCCTGCTCTGTTAGGGGGGTAAATTGCGCGGCGCTGAAGCGGTCCGGGGCGCGGGTCATTAACTGAGTTGCCTGTATCAGTGCCGAGAGGCGCGGCTTATCGGTACTCCAGCGCTGTAACGCGCGCTCGCCCTCAAGGGCCGCCGCTTTCAGTTCGGCATCAGAAATGTTCTGCTGAAAACAGCTCACGCTACCGTTGATGCGGGCGGTGAGGAGCGAGACGAATGATGCGAGGGTTGAGTCGACCGGCAAGGAGTACAGCAGTGCGTGTTGCCGCTCCAGCAACGCATCATCCCACACCAGCAGCGGGGCAAGACTGTCTAACGGTGGCTGAGCCAGACATCGGGCGAGGGCGTCCGTCTGCTCCACGCTGGCATGACGGATGTCCACCGCGTCCAGACCGGGCTGCCATTCCCCGGCGGGTGCGGTGAACAATGCGGGTGGCGCATCGTCCTGCATCGGCATTCCGGGGATCCATCGCACCGGGAACCCTTGCAGCGCTTGTCCGGCGGCAATCACCCGTGCCTGATAGCTGATGAAACCGACGATTTGGGTGATCAGCACAATATCGGGCGTGGTCAGGCCCACGGCATCCAGCTGCTGACGCGACTGGGCGCAAATAACCGATGGCGAACTCGCCAGCTGACGGGCGTACTGCGTGATTTGCGCTAACCGATGATTGCTCTCGCGGGACGAATCCGGACCGGGCAGCGGGGCCAGGCGAGCTGCGTAGTGATTACATAACCGCTGCACGCCAAAAACCTGCGCCACGGTGAGGGCGGAGCTCAGGCGTTCGTAAGCGCTGAAGGTATTCAGGCGCGTGACGGCGACGTTATCGGGGAAAAGGTGTTCAGCAATCTGGCGGGAAACCTCAAGCCAGGGCTGACTTTGAGTTGCGACGTGCGTGGGCAGCGTCAGATCCAGTAAAAATCGGTCTGTATGGTGGGCCGCTTCCGGAACCAGCGGCAATACATCAGCAGTCTGGTTTCTCGCTTGCGTTTCATGATACCAATGGCTTTTGCCGTGAGCGCGGCTTTGCTCCATGGGAGTTCCTTCAGGACGTCGTATCGTTTATGGATAGCTATCCTGACGTAAGGCGGGAGCAGGTAAAAATATTGAAGCGTGATAACAAATAACAGAGTGGAATAACGGCGGGATTTCCGCCCCGCGAGCGCAGGGCGGAAAAAGAACTTATTTCAGTTCCAGTTCGTTCATTGCGGCGATGCTGAAACCACCGTCAACGTGAACGACTTCACCGGAGATACCGGCAGACAGGTCAGAACACAGGAACGCTGCGCTGTTACCGACGTCTTCGATAGTCACGGTACGACGAATCGGGGTTACCGCTTCGCAGTGAGCCAGCATCTTACGGAAATCTTTGATGCCAGACGCGGCCAGGGTGCGGATAGGACCTGCGGAGATACCGTTGACACGCACGCCTTCTGGACCCATTGCGTTCGCCATGTAGCGCACGTTAGCTTCCAGGGACGCTTTCGCCAGACCCATGACGTTGTAGTTTGGAATCGCACGCTCAGCGCCCAGGTAGGACAGGGTCAGCAGCGCAGAACCCGGGTTCAGCATTTCACGGCAGGCTTTCGCCATTGCCACGAAGCTGTAGGAACTGATGTCGTGCGCGATTTTGAAGCCTTCACGGGTTACCGCGTTAACGTAGTCGCCGTCCAGCTGATCGCCAGGTGCGAAGCCGATGGAGTGTACGAAGCCGTCAAATTTCGGCCATACTTTTCCCAGTTCGGTGAACAGGGCATCGATGCTTTCGTCCTGAGCAACGTCACATTCCAGAACAATGCTGGAACCCAGGTTCGCGGCAAACTCTTCAACACGGCCTTTCAGCTTGTCGTTCTGGTAGGTGAAGGCCAGCTCAGCGCCTTCACGGTGCATAGCTTGTGCGATACCGTAGGCGATGGACAGTTTGCTGGCAACGCCAGTTACCAGAATGCGCTTACCGGAAAGAAAACCCATAGCTTTTAATCCTTATGTCATTGTTGTAGCGGCTGCATCAATTATAGGCAGGCCGTCGTTAAACGTCGCGATTCTAGCATAGAGTCGCGCAGAGCGTTAATCCGACCACTTAGGTCAGCTTCTAGCGGTCTTTGCGCCACGCATCGGCGGTCAAGGCTTCGCCAAAATGCCCGGCGATTAAGCGTCGGGTCAGCTCGTGGAGCGGGGAGGAGAGCACGTCGGCGGTGCTACCGCGTTCGACGACTTCTCCCTGATGCATCACCAGCAGCTGATCGCTAATGTGCTTCATCATCCCCAAATGTTGGGTTACGTAGATATACGAAATTCCCTGTTTTTCCTGCAATTCAAGCATCAGGTTAATCAGCTGCGAACGCATCGACATATCCAGCGAGGCCAGCGCTTCGTCACAGATAATCACCTTTGGGCGCAGGATCAGCGCGCGGGCGAGGCCCAGACGCTGCTTCTGACCCGGTGCCAGCATGTGCGGATAATAGCTGACGTGATTCGGTAGCAAACCGACCAAGCGCAGGGTGTCGATAATCTGTTTTCGCCGCGACTCTGCATCCAAATCGGTGTTCAGTCGCAGCGGGAAATCGAGGATTTGCGAGATACGCTGACGCGGATTAAGCGAGGTTGACGGATCCTGGAAAATCATGCGAATACGCTGGCTGCGGAACGAATAGTCGCCGAACTCCAGCGGATGATCGTCAATCAGTAGTTCCCCGGTCGTCGGTTCAATCATCCCCGCCAGCATTTTGGCCAGCGTCGATTTACCGGAGCCGTTCTCGCCGATAATCGCCAGGGTCTGACGTTCACGTAGAGTGAAACTCAACGGCTTCACTGCCTCTACCGTCTGACGATGGAACAATCCGGTACGATAGCGAAAGGTCTTACTCAGATTGCGAACTTCGAGCAGGGTCTCGACCATTTCACTCTTTCTCCATGTTCAGCGGGAAATGACAGGCAAACAAATGGTTCTTCGGCCCTGTCAGCCGCGGTCTTTCAATGCATTTACGCTGGGCATAAGGACAGCGCGGACCAAGACGGCAGCCAATCGGCAGCGACTCCAGCAGCGGGATGGCCCCAGGCATGGTGTTCAGACGGCTTTTATGCGGCATCGAGCGGCCAAAGTCCGGCATCGCGCGGATCAGCGCCTGGGTATACGGATGATGCGGAGTACTTACCAGATCTTCGCTCGGGGCGCTTTCTACCGTCTGCCCGCAGTACATCACGTTTATTTTGTCGGCCCAATGACTGAGCATTTGCAGGTCATGGCTGATCAACAAAATGGTGGTGTTGTTGTTCTGATTCAGACGCGTCAACAGGCGGAATATCTGCGCTTGCGTCGTTGGTTCCATGGCGTTGGTCGGTTCATCGGCGATCAGCAAACGGGGCTGGTTCGCCAGCGCGATAGCAATCATCACCTTCTGACACTCGCCGTCGGTCAGCTCATACGGGAAGCTGCGCATTGCGTCTTTATGATCTTTAATGCCCACGCGGTGCAGCAGTTCGATTGCGCGGCGTTTGCGCCAACCCATCCGCTGCCACCAGCGGCCCTTGAAGGTCCAGCCGGGGATGTTCTGCATCAGTTGACGACCCACGCGTTCGGACGGATCGAGACACGACTGCGGTTCCTGGAAAATCATCGACACGTTGTGGCCGACCAGTTTACGGCGTTCCCGGTTAGAAAGGCGCAGCAGGTCGATATCGTCAAAGCGCATACGGTCTGCGGTGACGCGCCAGTTGTCTTTGGTCACGCCGCAAATCGCTTTGGCAATCAGGCTTTTACCCGAGCCGGATTCTCCGACCAGACCACGGATTTCCCCTTCGGCGAGGGTCATGCTGACCCGGTCAACCGCTTTCACCCAGCCTTCGCTGGTAAGAAACTCGATGGTCAAATTACGGATATCAAGTAACGGCATTATTGCACCCCCGCATTAATGGCTCGGCGGATGCCGTCGCCCAGCAGGTTAACCAGCAGCACGCTTATCATGATCGCCGCACCCGGCAGCATTACGGTCCACGGCGCCACATAAATAAGTTCCAGCGCATCACCCAGCATCGCGCCCCATTCCGGGGAAGGGAGCTGTGCGCCAAGGTCGAGGAAACCGAGGGCGGCGATATCCAGGATAGCCATCGACAGCGCGCGGGTGATTTCCGTCACCAGCCCGGCGGCGATATTCGGCAGCACCGCATACCACAAAATATTGAGGGTGGTTGCGCCATCGAGACGCGCCGCGACCACGTAATCTTTTTCCAGTTCGTCATGCACCATGCTGTAGACCGAACGTACCATGCGCGGCAGCAGCGCCAGCCAGACCGCGAACATGGCGTGCAGCAGGTGCGGGCCGGAAAAGGCGACCACGATAATCGCCAGCAGCAGGGACGGGATCGACAACAGGGTATCGAGGATATGGTTCAGCACCGCCGAACGCAGGCCACGGGTCGAGCCGGCAAACGCGCCGAGCACCAGGCCAAAAAGTGTGGCACCCAGAGTGACGACAAACGCGCCCCCGACGGTCGGGGCCGCGCCGCTGAGCAGACGGCTCAATACGTCACGCCCGAGGTCATCGGTGCCGAGGAAGAACGACACCTCGCCATAGCGCGACCATGAAGGCGGCAGCAGCTGGTAACCCAGGAACTGCTGATCGAGACCATAAGGCGCAAACCATGCGCCGAAAATGCACAGCAGCGCCAGCCCGGCACAGCCGTACAGGCCAATCATGGCGGTGGTATCACCATAGAATTTGCGCCACACGGTGCGCAGCACACCGGGCGGGCGCTTTTCCAGATAGACGCTATCGTAAGGCATACCATTCCTTATGTTTCAGCGGGTTAGCCATAGCACCCAAAATGTCAGAAAGCACGTTCACAATAATCACTAACGCGCCAATCACCATGACGCCGGCTGAAATGGCCGCGTAGTCCTGCTGGCGAATGGCGTTGATCATCCAGCGCCCGAGGCCCGGCCAGCTAAATACCATTTCGGTGATCATCGCCAGAGTCAGCATGGTGGAGAACTGCAGGCCGAGGCGCGGGATTACCGGCGGCAGGGCGTTATGCAGCACATGGCGACGTAAAATCGTCAGCCGCGACACCCCACGGGTGGCTGCCGCTTTCACATAGTTGGTGTCGTATACGTCAATGGTGCTGAGACGCATCAGACGGATCACTTCGGTGGTGGGGGCGACAGCCAGGGTCAGCACCGGCAACACCATATGGCGCAGGGCACTCATGATCATCTCATCGCGCCACGGCGAATCGGACAACCAGGCGTCGATCAGCGCAAAACCGGTGACGTTTTTCACTTCATACAGCAGGTCAAAGCGCCCCGAAACCGGCAGCCAGCCGAGCGTCAGCGAGAAGAACAGCGTCAGGAGCAGCGCCAGCCAGAACACCGGAATCGAGAAGCCCAGCAGGGCGAGGGCGCTGATGACATTATCCTGCCATTTGTTGCGCATAATGCCCGCCAGCATCCCGACCGGGATCCCCACCAGCAGTGCAAAACCAAACGCCAGAACGCACAGTTCCATGGTTGCCGGGAACACCTCTTTCAGCTGATCGGAAATCAGCTGACCATTGATGCTCGACACGCCGAAATCCCAGTGCAGGAAGCCTTCAAACCAGAACAGCCAGGCGTTCCAAAGGGACGCGCCTTGGAGCGGGGCGTGTGGCGTAAAATAGCTCAGGCTAAAGCTGACAAAGGTCAGCAGGAACAGGGTCACCAGCAGCAGGAGCAGGCGGCGAAGGGTAAAAATGATCATGGTTTTTTCACCTCTTCTTCTTTTTCACGCGACACCCCGGCAAAGGAGGCATTCCCGAACGGGCTCAGGACCAGTCCCTTGATATCGTACCGATAGGCCTGCAAACGTAGCGACGACGCCAGTGGCAGCACCGGCAGTTCTTTCGCCAGAATTTGCTGCGCTTCATCATAAGCATCAATGCGCGACGCCAGCTGTTGTGAAGCCAATGCTTTTTGCAGCACCGTATCGAATTCACGGTTACACCAGTGGGCAAAGTTGGTTTGCGAACCGATCGCCGCACAGCTCAGCAGCGGACGGAAGAAACTGTCCGGATCGTTACTGTCCGTCGCCCAGCCGGTTAAGGTCAGGTCGTGATTCATGTCCATCAATCGCGCTTCCTGGAAACGACCTTCCACCGGGACGATTATCACTTTCACACCGACCTGCGCCATATCGGCCTGAATCAGCTCGGCGGTTTTCAGTGGGCTCGGGTTCCATGCCTGAGAAGTGGTCGGCACCCACAGCCGCAGGGTCATATTTTCCAGACCAAGCGCTTTCAACTGTTCGCGGGCTTTTGCCGGATTGTATTCGGTAATTTTAGCTTCATTATCGTAGGCCCACGACGCGCGCGGCAGAATTGATGCGGCGGTTTCAGCGGTGCCGTAATAAATGGACTGCATCAGACGCTGGTTATTTATTGCCAGCGCCAGCGCGTGACGCACCGCCGGGTTATTCATCGGCGGTTTATCGGTATTAAACGCCAGATAGGCGATGTTCATGCCTGGACGTAGCGTCAGGCGTAAACGCGGATCGTCACGCAGAATGGTGAGCTGGCTGGCAGCAGGCCAGGCAAGCACGTCACACTCCCCGGTGAGCAGTTTAGACAGTCGCCCGGTGCCACCGGAACCCAAATCCACCACCACCTGCGGCATCATCGGCTCGCCGCGCCAGAATAACGGATGGCGTTGCAGGCGGATGTACTGCCCGGCCCGGTATTCATCAAGCTGATACGGTCCGGTGCCGACCGGCTGGCGGTCAATCAGTTCCTGGCGATCGATTTTTGCCAGATTTGCCGCGTATTCTGCGGACATCACTGACGCATAATGCGTGGCTAAATGCCAAAGGAAAGAGGCGTCGGGGCGTTTAAGGCGAAACTCAACGGTACGGCTGTCGAGCTTGCGCACGCTTTCGACGCTATCGGCAAACTGCAGACTATCGAAATAGGGGAAGTTCGGACCATTGACGTTATGCCAAGGATGATTGCGGTTAAAAATGCGCGCAAAGGTAAACACCACGTCGTCAGCATTCAGGGTCCGGGTCGGTTTGAACCACGCCGTTTTCTGGAACTGCACGCCGCTGCGTAGGTGGAAGCGGTAAGTCGCCCCGTTATCCAGCACTTCCCAGCTCTCTGCCAGTTCCGGCACCAGCCGATAGGTGTAAGGATCGACGTCCAGCAGGCGGTCGTAAATCTGTGCCGCGAGGGTATCGACAATCAGGCCGCTGCCCGCTTTTTGCGGGTTAAAGGTATTCACCTGGCCGCTGACGCAGTAGACGAAGCCGCTGTCGCGAATGTCGGCATTCGGCGCCAGCGCGGGAGGCGTCGCCGCCATTGCGTTGCCGCACAGTAACCCCATCACTGCCAGTAAGGATGATAATTTCAGGCGCATAATTTCTTCATAATTCAGACCGATCTGCAAAGTGTATCGCACTTGAGGCAGCCAGGTACAAAACTCTGCGACCAACCGCTGTAAAAGTCGCCAGTTTAGTGGGGGTAAGGGGAATAACCTGTGAGTGGGGTATTCATGAGCAGGAGATGCTCCCGCTTCGTATAGCTTATTTAGTGAGCACTTCTATACTGGTATACTGGTTACACAGCATTTCGCTGCTTACCTACTGGAGTAACCCATGAAAAATTACGCGACACATGCCAGCAAAGACGCACCGAAAAAGCCAGACAACACGCCGAAAGACAACGTCAAAAGCCCGCAGAAAAGTAAAAAGTAGTTGTTTTGGCAGTGAATAAGCATTAACCGCCCACGGGCGGTTTTTTGTTGTTATGACCCTCACATCCCGCTTTCAACGAATCGGCGTCAATTCATACAGCACCAGCGCGTTACTTTCCAGGGAGTCGGCAATTTGCCAGCTGTCGTGCAGATGTTCATCGCGTACTGCGAGCGTAGGGCGGGCTTTATGCCGCACCCAACGCCAGATTTCTTCGTCGGGTCCGCTGGCGACGGTGAAGGCGTCGAGCAGCGGATAGAGTGCGCCGTTATGCTGATCGTAGAGATGCGATTTGATACGCCATGCGCCGCTTAAGCCCCGAAGCTGCACCCGGTACTGCTGGCGGAAACGCTGAATAAACGCCTCTTCACTGGAAAGCCACGGATTGAACACCACGGTGTTGCGGAGCAGTAACAGATAGCGGTCTTCGTGGCGCAACAGCAGCAGGTTTTTGTCGTTCACCAGAACGTCGCCGCGCAGGCGTTGCCACAGCCATAGCACCCAATAAATCGGTCGCGGCAGGCCGTGATTGTACTGTAGCGCCAGGCTTGAGGTGTCGAGCGTGTCATTGGCACGGGCTTCCCCTTGTAAACCCGAATTGAGCCAGAATCCCGCCAGCCAGACCTGGTCCGATAATCCCAACAGATTGTGCATCAGCAGTGCGCCGCGGAAAAACCAGCCGTTGGTGGCGCGGGTGTTGCCGGTGAGTGTGTTCCAGGAGAGCAGCCACAGCGGCAGGGAAATTTGCTGCTGACGCAGTGCGCTCTGGATTTGGCGGATCTTTTGCACCGGATAATTTTCCGTGAAGGCCAGACGGGGGGGGTCTAACTCAGTCAGATTAAGCAGCTCATTAGCATCCGCGGGGCAGGCGAGGAAGTCGGCTTCGCGCAGCAGGCGTGACTGAAATATCGCCTCGTCGGCCAGCGGCAACGGGCTGACGGCAAAGCGGTGCCACAGGCCAAATTTGGCTTTCGGCAGAAACTCACGCAGCGCGGCACGCTGTGTTTTCCACACGTTTTCCCGCGTTTCATCGCTGGCCTGCGCCGACCAGTGCCAGACGAACTGCCAGCCTGCGGTGACCTCCGGCGGGAAATGGTTGATCGACTGTTTCAGGAATTGGCGCAGCAAATCGCTGCGGGTGGTCAGGCCGGTGTGCAGCAGTACGGTCCATTTCTTTTCCGCCAGCCAGCTGAAAATCTGATGCAGGTTATACCAGCAGGCGTAGCCCGCCATCAGCGGGTCATCCCAGCCGCTGGCAAATAAACGGCTACTGAGAAACGGCTCGCTGATGTCGATCCCATGTACTGGAATTTGGGCGTCGAGGCTTTCCAGTTCCCGACGCACGTCTTCCCGCAGCAAATCATCCAGTTCGCGCAGGGTAATCATCACCCGAGTATGGCGTAGCGGGGCGGCACGCGGCGTGAGTTCGCGCAAGTCGACAACCCGTTCCTGCTGCTGATGCAGCGTCAACGGCGACGGCTCCCAGCCGCGCGTTTCGGGCTCATTCAGCAGACTGAATAGCTTGTCTACCGCCACCGGGAACAGGCTGTCGTTGATGGTCGGGCGGATACGCGCCCCACTGGATGCGCTTTGCCGGAGGCGGCGAAACTCGCGCGGCGTCATCTGATGATAGCGGCGAAACAGGTCGCTCATCATGCGGGTGCTGGCGAAACCCTGCTCGAGCGCAATCTGGTGCAGGGGGCGATTGGTCAGGCGCAGCGCATCGGCGGCTTTTTCCAGCCTTAAGGTGGTGATGTATTGCATAAAGCTCACCCCGACTTCCTTACGAAACAGCCGGGAGAGCCACGCTTCTGACACAAACTCGGCTTCGGCAATTTCCGCCAACGTGATACGCCGGGTAAAGCTTGCATCAATGCGTTCCACCACCTGGGTAATGCGCTTACTCCAGCCGGGGTTGTCAGAACGCTGGCTGATCCGTGCCGGTTGCTGAAAGCGGGTAGTGAGCAACAACAGGATCTCGCTGAGCCAGCGCTGGGCCTCCAGCCGGTAGCGGCTCGGGTGATTAATCAGCGTCACCACCAGTAGCTGGCGCAGCAGATGACGGAGTTCATCGCACTGCGGCCAACTGCCACTGGACTCATCGGGAATGTGGTACTCGTGGCTGAAAATGTCGTTATACAGCCGCGTCAGCCACGGACCGGAAAGCGTGACCTGCAGGGTGGCATTGGGGCTGGAACTGGTCAGTTGAAAGCGTTGGTTGCGGTTTATCACGGTCAGGCTATTGGCGCCCAGGGTTTGACGCTGATCCAGAGTTTCCAGCTCGGCGCTGCCTTCCAGTAGCCACAGCAGCGTCAGGGCGTTGCTCTCCTCCTGGCTGAGCTGGCGCACGTCCATGACTGTAACTGCAAACTCGCTGCCGCTTTGATCCATGATTCACCTCACAGTAAGACAATTATTCTCCTGCTGTTTTTTGTCATAACTGAATTGTATGAAAAACAGTCTTCAGGAATGCGTTACTTCACAACAAAAAAATGCACTTTTCCGTCAAAGCGGCGGCATAAACTCGACATTATCACTGTGAAGCAATAAAGGGATAACAAAAATGACACATCCAATTGTTGAAGCATTGCAGGGCACTGAAGAGCAGTTCACCGAGCTACGTCGTCACTTTCATCAGCACCCGGAAATTGGCTTTGAGGAACATCAAACCAGCGAGCAGGTGGCGCGTTTGCTGACCAAATGGGGTTATGAAGTGCATCGTGGGCTGGGAGGTACCGGGGTCGTCGGCACGCTGAAAGTGGGGAACGGCAGTAAGCGGTTAGGGATCCGCGCCGATATGGATGCCTTACCGATGCAGGAGAACAGCGGCAAAGAGTGGGCCAGTAAAACCGACGGTAAATTCCACGGCTGTGGACATGACGGTCACACCACCACGCTGCTGTACGCCGCGGAATATCTGTCCCGCACGCGCAATTTTAGCGGCACGCTGAATCTGATTTTCCAGCCAGCCGAGGAACTGTTATACGGTGGCCGGGTGATGGTGGAAGACGGCCTGTTCGACCAATTCCCCTGCGACCACATCTTCGGCCTGCACAATATGCCCTCACAGAAACTGGGCAAAATCGGCCTCCACGATGGCGCGATGATGGCTTCGTCCGACACGCTGCACATTGAGGTCAACGGCGTCGGTGGTCATGGTGCGGTGCCGGAACATACCGTGGATGCCACGTTGGTGGCTTGTCATATCACGATTGCGCTGCAGTCGATTGTCTCGCGTAATATCACCCCGTTCGAGCCTGCGGTCGTCACCGTGGGCAGCATTCAGGCGGGTCACGCCCCGAACATCATCAATGAAAAAGTGCTGATGAAACTCACCGTGCGCACGCTCAGCGAAAAGGTGCGCCAGACGGTTCTGCAACGCATTCATGATATCGCCATTGCCCAGGCTGAAAGCTTTAACGCTACCGCATCCATCACTCACGTCAATGGTAGCCCGGTACTGAAAAATGACCCGGCGGCGAATGAGATGGTGCGCAGCGTGGCGTGCGATTTATTTGGTCAGGATCAGGTGGTGACCATCGGTTCGTTTATGGGCAGCGAAGATTTCGCCTTCATGCTCGAAAAGAACCCGAACGGCTGTTATTTCACTATCGGCGCGGGCGACGAGCCGGATCGCTGTATGGTGCATAACCCCGGTTACGACTTCAACGACAAGATCCTTATCACCGGCGCGGCATTGTGGAGCGGGCTGACCGAACACTATCTGCGTTGATGATTCACCACGAAGGAGGGCCGCCCGATGAGTACCGTTCCCCTGACAGAAACCCGTCCGTTTGCCGGTAATGACCGACTGCTGGCGGGCATTGTTCTTAGCGTTTTAACCTTTTGGCTGTTTGCACAGTCGGTTATCAACGTGGTTCCGGCGATGAAAAACAGCCTTGATATTTCGCTGGAGACGCTGACCCTGGCGGTCAGCCTCAGCGCTTTATTTAGCGGCTGTTTTGTGGTGGCGAGCGGCGGGTTGGCGGATAAATTTGGCCGCGTGCGCCTGACGCTGATTGGCCTGGTGCTGAGTATTATCGGCAGCGCGCTGCTGGTGCTGTCGCACGGCCCGGTGTTGTTCCTGGCGGGCAGGGTGATTCAGGGACTGTCGGCGGCATGCATCATGCCCGCGACGCTGGCGCTGATCAAAACCTGGTACGAAGGGAAGGCGCGTCAGCGGGCGATCAGCTTCTGGGTGATTGGTTCCTGGGGCGGCAGCGGCCTGTGCTCTTTCGTCGGTGGGGCGATCGCCACCGGTCTGGGCTGGCGCTGGATTTTCGTTTTCTCGATGCTGGCCGCGCTGGTGTCATTGCTGTTGATTCGCGGCACGCCGGAAAGCCGCAGTGAAAGCGCCCAGAATAGAAAACTGGATCTCAGCGGCTTATTCAGCTTCGTGAGCGCGCTGGTGATGCTCAATCTGTTTATCAGCAAAGGGCACAGCTGGGGCTGGAGCAGTGGTTTGTCACTCACGATGTTATGCGGTGCGGTACTGGCGACACTGTGGTTTATTCGTTCGGGATTACGCAAAGGCGACGAGGCGCTGATTGATTTCGCATTGTTCAAAAATCGCGCCTACAGCGGGGCAGTGCTGTCGAATTTTATGCTCAATGGTTGTATCGGCACGCTGATGATCACCAGTATCTGGCTCCAGCAGGGCCATCATCTCTCCGCGCTGCAAACCGGGATGATGACGATGGGGTATCTGGTGACGGTGCTGGTGATGATTCGCGTGGGTGAAAAACTGCTCCAGCGCTACGGGGCGCGTTTGCCAATGATGACCGGGCCGATTATCGCCGGGATTGGCGTGGCGCTGATCTCCTGTACCTTCCTTGAGAAAGACATTTATATCGGGGTCGTATTCTTCAGCAATATCCTGTTGGGACTTGGGCTGGGCTGCTACGCCACGCCGTCCACCGACACCGCCGTGGTTAACGCGCCAGAGGAGAAAGTGGGCGTGGCATCCGGTATCTACAAAATGGGCAGTTCGCTGGGTGGGGCGATGGGCATTGCGGTCACCGCATCACTGTATGCCATGTTTTTACCCTTCGGCATGGCGAGTGCGGCCCAGTACGCACTGTTGTTTAACAGCGCGTTGTGCGTCGGGTCAATGCTGGCGAGTGCAGTGCTTTTAAGTAGGCCCGCGCAAGCGTAGCGCCGCTGGCGATGGCGGGATCAGAGCTGATGCTTTTTTAGCAGTGCGACGCAGACATCAAAGTGCCAGTACTTGTTTCGTTTTGATGGCTAATAAGGTTCGTAACCACCGGGTCTTGCTTCAGCAGATCGCGCTCCACAGGATGAGCCGTCAGCGGCGGTATCACTGGAGTATTCGCAATTCCCTGTGTAAGTATTCTGCGTTGCACCTGCTCCATTTGAACCTGCTATGGCTTCACCGACTACGAAAGCTGCCACAGCGGCTCCTGTTATTACTTTTGTGCCAATATCGCCCCAATCTGTATGTGTCTCAGATGATGAGTCATATGTAGATATGCGAGCGTTGCATTCTTCAACTGACGCTCCCCCCTCTCTGCAATTCTTATACATGAGGTCATTCGTTGATGACGCACATCCCGTTAATAAAGTGACGATTATTGTCGCAGAGATAGGTTTCATTCTTATGCCTTTGTGTATTGCAAAAACTTACTTGAATCCGAACTGGATTCTACTAAAGGCATTCTCTTGATGTATTGACCTGAGTTATGTATAGGCGCTGGACTATTGGGAAACGACTTTTATAGAGCGCAATGTTGATGCAATATTGTAGGTCCGCGCAAGCGTAGCGCCGCCGGGCAACGGTGTGATCAGAACGGATGCTATTTCAATAAAGCCAGGAATGGGTCATAAGTTAAACCCAACAGTTGCGGTTGATGAAACATTTGAAAATTACATCCTCGTGATTGCAGATGCTGTAAGTAGTGCTTTTTTTCTGGTGACTTTTATGGGGTTGATTAATGTTAGTGCAATGTTATACATACATGGATTAACAAAAGGTACGTTTGCAATGTTCGTTATTAGTATGTTTATAATAATAGGAGTGGTAATTAGAAATAGTATTGTTAAAAAAATAAAAATGGCAACCACCTTAAAATTAATTAAGCTAAGGGCGAAAATGTTTTTTTACATGATTACCCCACCCTAGCTTGTAAACAACAGATAAAAACTTCTCAACTTTGCTTAATTGATATCTTTATTCTATATGTCGACTATTCGCTTTCATCGAATTTATAACCGTCATCATAAAATGTAGCTTTGAATTTTTAATGGATGACCCAGCCTGAAATATCTTCATAATAGTATTCTTATGCTCCCATTTGGTAATGTTATCTTGCCTGATGTAGTGAAATAATTTGCCGGTTCCAGGTTTTTCGAACAGCCCTCTGCTTGCTATGCGTAGAGGGTTTTCCTTTATAATAAGTCCTTTATAAGCTGAATATGCTGTAATTGAAAAATCCACCACGCTATATGCAAAGTCACCATTATATTTTTCATAACCCAACTGGCTGGGGTAATGCCCCTGCTTAACCAGAGGCAATAATGAAATCACGATAGAAATAAGCGTCAGAGCTGATGCTTTTTCAACAAAGCTCGCAGTTGGTGATAAGTTAAACCTAATAGTTCAGCCGCTTTTTTCTGATTAAATCTGGCCTGCTGCAGCGCCTGTTGTAGCAGGTCTTTTTCTTGCTGTTGCTGGAACTCACGTAAGTCCAGCGGCAGGGAGAGGGGACTTTTTTCTGCTAATTCTTGCACCGGGACCGGGCGCTGGAACGGGTCGAGGATGATCGTATCCAGTGGCTCGTCGATACTGGCATGCCGATACACCGAGCGTTCCACCACGTTTTTCAGCTCACGAATATTACCTGGCCAGCCGTAGCCGAGTAGGGTGTGGCGGGCGTTATCAGTGAAGCCCGGGAACAGTGGCAGATTCAGTTCGCGGCACATCTGAATGGCGAAGTGTTCCGCCATCAACATGATGTCACTCTGGCGTTCACGCAGCGGCGGAAGCTGCACCACGTCAAACGCCAGACGGTCGAGAAGATCGGCGCGGAAAGTACCGTCGCTGACCATTTGCGGTAAATCGGCATTAGTGGCGCACACCAGACGCACGTTGACCTGCAACGGCTGGCTGCCGCCGACGCGTTCCAGCTCGCCATATTCAATCACCCGCAGCAGTTTTTCCTGTACCAGCATTGGCGCGGTGGCCAGCTCGTCAAGAAACAGCGTCCCCCCATCTGCGCGTTCGAAGCGTCCCGGATGGCGCTTTTGCGCCCCGGTAAATGCGCCCGCTTCGTGACCGAACAGTTCGGAATCGAGCAGGTTTTCATTCAGCGCCGCACAGTTCAGTGAAATAAACGGCCCTTGCCAGCGCGAGGAGAGAAAGTGCAGGCGGTTGGCGATAAGCTCTTTGCCGGTGCCGCGTTCGCCGATCACCAGCACCGGTTTATCGAGCGGTGCGAGTCGTGAAACCTGTTCCAGTACCTCGATGAAGCTGTTGGCTTCCCCGAGCAAATTGTCCTTGTATTCCGCCATGATGAAATTCGCCACTAGTTGGTGTAATTCGCCATCTCACTGTAGCTGTCAGGCGGACGCAATTCAACCAGTATGAGTAAAATCAATAAGATAAAAAGTTGGCACGCCATTTGTATTATCTCATCAGCAGGGCAATGCCCGACAACAGAACTGACCGTATGAGGATTTGAATTATGGGTATTTTTTCTCGTTTTGCCGATATCGTGAACGCCAACATCAACACACTGCTGGAGAAGGCTGAAGATCCGCAAAAACTGGTCCGCCTGATGATTCAGGAAATGGAAGACACCCTGGTGGAAGTGCGTTCTACCTCCGCTCGTGCGTTGGCAGAAAAGAAACAGCTGACCCGTCGCATTGAACAGGCTAACGCGCAACAGACCGAATGGCAGGACAAAGCCGAGCTGGCGCTGCGTAAAGAGAAAGAAGATCTGGCGCGTGCCGCGCTGATTGAAAAACAGAAGCTGACTGAGATGATCGGTACGCTGGAACACGAAGTGACCCTGGTCGATGAAACCCTGACCCGGATGAAAAAAGAGATCGGCGAGCTGGAAAATAAACTCAGCGAAACCCGCGCTCGTCAGCAGGCGTTGACCCTGCGTCATCAGGCGGCGAACTCGTCCCGTGATGTGCGTCGCCAACTCGACAGCGGTAAAATTGATGAAGCGATGGCGCGTTTTGAATCTTTTGAGCGCCGTATCGATCAGATGGAGGCCGAGGCGGAGAGCCACGGTTTCGGTAAACAGAAATCGCTGGATCAGCAGTTTGCTGAACTGAAAGCGGATGACGATATCAGCGCGCAAATCGCTGAACTGCGCGCCAAAATGAAACAGGATAATCAATAATAACGTTCAGGCGGTGCTGTAGGCACCGCCGCTCATCATCTGTAAGGAGACCCTATGAGCGCGCTTTTTCTTGCCATCCCGCTGACGCTGTTTGTGTTGTTTGTCCTGCCGGTCTGGTTGTGGCTGCACTACAGTAACCGCTCCGGCGCAGAGCTGTCGTCGAGCGAGCAGCAGCGGCTTGCGCAACTGACGGACGAGGCGAAACGGATGCGTGAACGCCTTCAGGCGCTGGAAGATATTCTCGACGCGGAACATCCGAACTGGAGAGAACGATAATGGCAGCATTGGATTTTAGTAAGAAGCTGTGGCGTATTCCGCAGCAGGGTATGGTCAAGGGCGTATGCGCCGGTATTGCGCACTGGCTCGACGTTCCGGTGAAACTGGTGCGTCTTATTACCGTGCTGGCAATGATTTTTGGCCTGTTTTTCATCGTGGTGGTGGCGTACATCATTTTGACCTTCGCCCTTGACCCGATCCCAGATAACGAAATGTACGGCGAAAAAATGCCGTCCAGCGGCGAGCTGCTGAACGCGGTCGACGCCGAACTGGCCGCCGGTGAGAAGCGTCTGCGGGAGATGGAACGTTATGTCACCTCCGACACCTTTTCTCTGCGCAGCCGTTTCCGCCAACTGTAACTCTGAGAGGCATTTGATGAACTCAAAATGGCAACGCACCGGGCAGAAAGTGAAACCCGGCCTGAAAATCGCCGGTAAGCTGGTATTGCTGACCGCACTGCGTTACGGCCCGGCGGGCGTTGCCGGTTGGGCTATCAAATCCGTCGCCCGTCGCCCACTGAAAATGCTGCTGGCGGTCGCGCTCGAACCGGTACTGGCCCGCCTGGCCAGCCGGATGTCACGCAAGTATTTCTCCTGACCGGCGGGGAGGGCGCTCCCCCTGACTGCACGCTCCTGCGTTCTTTGCATCCTACACCTCCATTTATTTGCGGCAGCTCACATTTAATGAATTAGAGCCGCCGCAGATCCTCATTTTGCGTTTTTTCCCCTATCCGTCGCGTTGACATCGCATTTTGCGGAGAGTAGATTCCAATCCGTGGGACCGCTACCATGGAAAATTAACGTGAACCCGAAAATAAAAAATCTGATTGACAATGTTTATGGCGAGTCATTTTTAACGCACCAGTTAACCCGGCTTTATTCCGATATTGAAAAAGCCAGGTCACGTATTAGTGAGCGGCGTAAAATGAACTGGGATCAGCAGGATGTGGTATTAATTACCTATGCCGATCAATTTCGTCTCGAGGGTGAGAAAAGCCTGCCGGTATTTACGCGTTTTTATAATTGCTGGCTAAAAGAGAGTTTCTCCCACGTTCATCTTCTGCCCTTTTATCCCTGGTCTTCTGACGACGGCTTCTCGGTGGTGGATTATCACCAGGTAGCACCGGAGTCGGGCGACTGGCATGACGTTGCTGACCTGAAGCGCTCCTCAAAGCTGATGTTTGACTTTGTCTGCAATCATATGTCGGCGAAAAGCGAGTGGTTTGCCCGCTATCTGCGCCTGGAACCAGGTTTCGAAAACTTCTTTATCGCCGTTGATCCTGACACCGACCTTTCTGCGGTGACCCGTCCACGAGCTTTGCCCTTGCTGACGCCGTTCACCTTAAGTGACGACTCGGTGCGCCATTTGTGGACCACCTTCAGCGAAGATCAAATCGACCTCAACTTTGCCGAGCCAGAAGTATTGATAGCGATGGTCAACGTACTGCTGCATTACCTGGAGCAGGGCGCGGATTACGTGCGTCTGGATGCCGTTGGCTTTATGTGGAAAGTGCCGGGGACCTCGTGCATACATCTGCCACAGACTCACGATTTGATTAAGCTGTTCCGCGCCATTGCTGAAGAGGTTGCCCCGGGCACGGTTATCATCACCGAAACCAACGTCCCGCATAAAGACAATATTGCCTATTTTGGCGACGGTCACGACGAAGCGCAGATGGTGTACCAGTTCTCACTCCCGCCGCTGGTACTGCATGCGATGCACAGTGCGAATGTGGAAACGCTGTGCCGCTGGGCGCAGAGTCTGGCGCTGCCGTCGACGGATACGACCTGGTTTAACTTCCTTGCCTCGCATGACGGCGTTGGCCTCAACCCGCTGCGTGGCATTCTGCCCGAAGAGGACATCCTGCAACTGGTTGAAAAACTGCAGCAGCAGGGCGCGTTGGTTAACTGGAAAAATAACCCGGACGGCAGCCGTAGCCCGTACGAAATCAACGTCACCTACATGGATGCACTCAGCCCGAAAGCCAGCAGTGATGACGACAGGCTCGCCCGTTTTGTGCTGGCGCATGCGGTGTTGCTCAGTTTTCCTGGCGTACCAGCGATATACATCCAAAGCATTCTTGGCTCGCGTAATGATTATGAGGGCGTTGAAAAGGCTGGCTACAACCGGGCAATTAATCGCCAGAAATACACCCCGGATGAAATCGAAACGGCGCTGTCGCAAACCGGCAGTCTGCGTCAGCGCGTCTATCGTCGTCTGGCACACCTGATTGCCTTGCGTCGAGAGCATCACGCTTTTCATCCGAATGCGAAAGCCGAATTTACCGCGCTCAATGATAGCGTATTGCAAATTATCCGTACCGCGGAAAATAACCAGCGAATAACCTGTTTATTTAATTTCAGCGATCGGCCTCAGCGTATTCATCATGAATATTGTCCTGCCCGGGAAGTAATAAGCGGTTGCGATATAACTGATAGCGAATTGAATCTCGCACCATGGCAGGTTATGTGGATAGATTCTAAATAAAAGGAAGAATAAATGAAAATGGTAAAAACTGTGCTGGTCTCAGCACTGGTTTCCTGCGCCTTAATTTCAGGCTGTCGGGATGATAATAAAACCGTGACGATCGAATTTATGCATTCGTCGGTCGAGCAAGAACGTCAGGCGGTGATTACCCAACTGATTGCTCGCTTTGAAAAAGAGAACCCGGGCATTGTGGTGAAACCGGTGCCGGTTGAGGAGGACGCATTTAACACCAAAGTCATCACCCTGGCGCGGACCGGGGCGTTGCCTGCGGTAATGGAAGTCAGTCACGACTACGCCAAAGTGCTGGATAAAGAGCAACTGCTTGACCGTAACGCCATTGCCAAATCGATTGCCGATTCCGGGGAAGATAATTTCTACGATGGCGTATTGCGTATTGTGCGCACCGAAGATGGCAAAGCGTGGACCGGCGCGCCAATCAGCGCGTGGCTTTCGGGCGTCTGGTATCACAAAGATGTGCTGGCGGCGGCGGGGATTGCTGAGCCAAAAAACTGGCAGGAATTGTTAGCCGCCAGCAAGGCGTTGAGCAATCCGGCGATGAAAAAGTATGGCATCGCGTTGCCTACCGCTGAAAGCGTAATGACCGAACAGGCATTCTCGCAGTTTGCGCTATCGAATAACGCCAACGTCTTTAACAGCGAGGGGCGCATCTCGTTGGATACGCCAGAAATGCGTGACACGCTGGCGTTTTATCGTGATTTAGCCACTACCACCATGCCCGGCTCCAATGACGTGATGGAAATCAAAGACGCCTTCATGAACGGCTCTGCGCCGATGGCGATGTACTCCACCTATATTCTTCCGGCGGTGTACAAAGAGGGCAAACCCGAGAATCTGGGTTTTATGGTGCCGACGCAGGCCACGCCAGCGGTGTACGGCATGGTGACGTCGCTGACCATTACCTCCGGGCAGGAGAAAGCGCAGACGGAAGCCGCAGAGAAATTTGTCGCCTGGATGGAGAAACCCCAAAACTCCGCCGACTGGGTGATGATGTCGCCGGGTGCGGCATTGCCGATGACCAAAGGTGTGGTTGAAACCGCCACCTGGAAAGACAACGCGGTGATCAAAGCTTTCGGTCAGTTGCCGTATGAGCTGATCGCTCAATACCCGAACGTGAAGGTATTCGGCGCCGTTGGCGATAAAAACTTCACCCGCATGGGCGATGTCACCGGTTCAGGCACTATCAGCGCGATGGTGAATGCAGCAACGGTAGGGAATAAACCGATTGAACCGCTGTTGGCTGACGGTCAGAAACGACTCGACGCGCTGCTTCAACAGCCATGATACAGGCGGGAAATCGGATGATTAAGAAGTTGATGTCGGGCCGTTCCGACCTGCCGTTCGCCATGCTGTTACTCGGTCCCAGCTTATTGCTGCTGGCCGGGTTGGTCGCCTGGCCGATGATTTCCAATATTGAAATCAGTTTTCTGCGCCTGCCGTTGAACCCGCGCATCGAGTCGACGTTTGTTGGGCTGGATAACTACACCCGTATTCTGAGCGACCCGGAATTCTGGCACTCACTGTGGATGACCTTCTGGTACACCGCGCTGGTGGTGCTGGGCAGCACCGGGTTAGGGCTGGGCGTCGCCATATTTTTTAATCGCGAGTTTCGCCTGCGTAAAACGGCGCGTTCGCTGGTGTTGTTGTCCTACGTTACGCCGTCGATCTCGCTGGTGTTCGCGTGGAAATACATGTTCAACAACGGCTACGGGATTGTGAACTATCTCGGGGTCGACCTGCTCGGGCTGTATAAACAGGCGCCACTCTGGTTCGACAATCCGAGCAGTAGCTTCGTTCTGGTGGTGTTGTTCGCTATCTGGCGCTATTTCCCATACGCCTTTATCTCGTTTCTCGCCATTTTGCAGACCGTTGATAAGTCACTGTACGAGGCCGCAGAGATGGACGGCGCTAATGCCTGGCAGCGTTTTCGTATCGTAACGCTCCCGGCGATCATGCCAGTGCTGGCAACGGTGGTGACGCTGCGCACCATCTGGATGTTCTACATGTTCGCCGACGTCTATCTGCTGACCACTAAGGTCAATATTCTTGGTGTCTATTTGTATAAAACAGCGTTTGCCTTCAACGATTTGGGTAAGGCTGCGGCGATTTCCGTGGTGCTGTTTGTGATCATTTTCGCAGTGATTCTGCTGACCAGAAAACGGGTGAATTTAAATGGCAACAAATAAACAACGTCGCTGGAATAGCGTGCTGTTTTACGTCGGGCTGGCGCTGTTCCTCGGCTTCACGCTGTTTCCGTTCTTCGTGATGTTGATGACCTCATTCAAGAGCGCGAAAGAGGCCATCTCGCTGCATCCGACGCTGATGCCGCAGCAGTGGACCTTCGAGCACTACATCGACATTTTTAATCCGCTGATTTTCCCGTTCGTCAGCTATTTCCGTAACAGTCTGGTGGTGTCGATGGTCTCATCGGCTATCTCGCTGTTCCTCGGGACGCTTGGGGCATGGGCGCTGTCGAAACTGCGCTTTCGCGGCCGGGAAACCATCAACGCCAGCTTTTATACCGTCTACATGTTCTCCGGGATATTGCTGGTGGTGCCGCTGTTCAAAATCATCACCGCGTTGGGGATATACGACACCGAGCTGGCGCTGATTGTCACCATGGTGACGCAAACGCTGCCGACCGCCATTTTCATGCTGAAAAGCTACTTCGACACCATCCCGGATGAAATCGAGGAGGCGGCAATGATGGACGGTCTGAACCGGCTGCAGATCATCTTCCGTATCACGGTGCCGTTGGCAATGTCGGGTCTGATTTCGGTGTTTGTGTACTGCTTTATGGTGGCGTGGAACGACTATCTGTTTGCGTCGATTTTCCTCTCCAGCGCAGAAAACTTCACCTTGCCGGTAGGCCTGAACACGCTGTTCAGTACGCCGGATTATATCTGGGGACGCATGATGGCCGCATCGCTGGTGACCGCGCTGCCCGTCATCATCATGTACGCGCTTTCCGAGCGCTTTATTAAAAGTGGTTTGACAGCCGGCGGCGTTAAGGGCTGAGGCTTTCAGTTTGACAAGGAATCTGTAATGAAAAAATTAGTGGCAACAGCCCCGCGTGTCGCGGCTCTGGTGGAATATCAGGACGCGCCGGTGGCGGCAAATGAAGTGAAAATTCGTGTGCGTTACGGCGCGCCGAAGCACGGCACTGAAGTGGTCGATTTCCGCGCGGCAAGCCCATTTATTGACGAACAGTTCGACGCAGAGTGGCAACTGTTTACCGCCCGTGATGCGAACGCGCCGCGTGGCATTGAGTTTGGCACATTCCAGCTCGGCAATATGGTGGTGGGCGACATTATCCAGTGCGGCGCAGACGTCACGGACTACCGCGAAGGCGACAGCGTCTGCTGTTACGGCCCGCTGGCAGAAACCGTCATTGTTAACGCGGTCGATAATTACAAACTGCGCAAAATGCCTGAGGGCGCGTCGTGGAAAAACGCCGTCTGCTATGACCCGGCGCAGTTCGCGATGAGCGGTGTACGCGATGCCAACGTTCGCGTCGGTGATTTTGTGGTGGTGATTGGCCTGGGTGCGATTGGTCAGATTGCAGTTCAGCTGGCGAAGAAAGCGGGGGCATCAGTCGTGATTGGCGTCGATCCGATCAGTCATCGCTGCGAGATAGCCCGTCGCCATGGGGCGGATGCGTGTCTGAACCCTATCGGCACCGACGTCGGGTTGGAAATCAAAAAGCTGACCGGTAAGCAGGGCGCGGATGTGATCATCGAAACCAGCGGCTATGCGGACGCGCTGCAATCCGCGCTGCGCGGCCTGGCTTACGGTGGCACGATTTCATACGTTGCGTTTGCCAAACCGTTTGCCGAGGGCTTCAACCTCGGACGGGAAGCCCATTTCAACAATGCCAAAATCGTCTTCTCCCGCGCCTGCAGTGAACCAAACCCGGACTATCCGCGCTGGAGTCGTAAGCGTATCGAAGAAACCTGCTGGCAACTGCTGATGAACGGTTATCTGAACTGCGACGACCTGATTGACCCGGTGGTGCCGTTCAGCGAGAGCCCGGAAAGCTACATGAAGTTTGTCGATAAACAGCCTGAACTGAGCATCAAAATGGGCGTCACTTTTTAAGCGCAAGGAGAGCAAACAATGAAAATCGCAACGCAGAATCAGGCTTTCTTCCCGGAAAATATTCTGGAAAAATTCCGTTACATCAAAGCGATGGGCTTTGACGGCTACGAAATTGACGGTCGGTTGTTGGTGAACAATCTGGACGAGGTGAAAGCGGCCATTAAAGAAACCGGCCTACCGGTGACCACCGCCTGCGGCGGCTATGATGGCTGGATTGGGGATTTTATCGAAGAGCGTCGTCTTAACGGTTTACAGCAAATCGCTCGTATTCTCGAAGCGCTGGCGGAAGTCGGGGGGAAAGGCATCGTGGTGCCCGCCGCATGGGGGATGTTCACGTTCCGCCTGCCGCCGATGACCTCGCCGCGCAGCCTCGACGGCGATCGCAAAGCGGTCAGCGACTCCCTGCGTTTCCTTGATGACGTCGCCGCTCGCACTGGGACCACCGTGCTGTTGGAGCCGCTGAATCGCTATCAGGATCACATGATCAACACCCTGGCGGATGCCCGTCGTTATATCAGCGAAAATCAGCTGAATCACACGCAAATCATCGGCGATTTCTATCACATGAACATCGAAGAGGATGATATTGCGGGGGCGCTGCACGCCAATCGTGATTTGCTCGGCCATGTGCACATTGCGGATAACCACCGGTATCAGCCGGGCAGCGGGAGCCTGAATTTCGCCGCCTTGTTTGATCAACTGCGCGAAGACCAGTATCCGGGTTATGTGGTGTACGAATGCCGGGTTCGCGCCGACGATCCGGCGAAAGCGTACCAGGATTCCCTCGTTTATCTGCGTGAGTGCTGAGAGGTTTCGCGTGAACAATGCTACAGCGGTCGCCCCGTTACGCGTCGCCATCATCGGCGCGGGGCAGGTGGCGGACAAAGTCCATGCTTCATACTATGCCACGCGAAATGACCTCCAGATGGTGGCTGTCTGTGACAGCCGCCTGGAGCAGGCGCAGGCGTTTGCGGCGAAGTTCGACATTTCGGACTGCTATGACGACGTACGCCTGATGTTGCAAGAAGCGCAGCCGGATATCGTCAGCGTCTGCTCGCCGAACCGCTTTCATTTTGAGCACGTGTTAGCCGCTCTGGAAGCCGGTTGCCACGTGATGTGCGAGAAGCCGCCGGCAATGACACCGCCGCAGGCCGATCGGATGCGCGCCATGGCGCATAAGCAGGGCAAGGTGCTGGCCTATGATTTCCACCATCGCTTCTCCCTCGACGCTCAGCTATTGCGCGAGCAGGTACAGAGTGGCGTGTTGGGCGACGTCTATCTCACCACCGCCACCGCTTTGCGCCGCAGCGGCGTACCGGGCTGGGGCGTGTTTACCAATAAAGCAATGCAGGGCGGCGGACCCCTGATCGACATCGGTATTCATATGCTGGATGCCGCGATGTATGTGTTGGGTTTTCCGCCGGTGCGCCGCGTCATGGCGCACAGCTTCCAGAAGCTCGGTACGGTGAAAAGCTGCGGTCAGTTTGGCGAGTGGGACCCGACCCAGTACACCGTAGAAGATGCGCTGTTTGGCACCATTGAGTTTCAAAACGGTAGCCTGCTACGACTCGAGACCTCATTTGTGCTGAACATCGCCGAAACGTCACGGTTAAACGTAACCTTTTGCGGAGACAAAGCCGGGGCCACGTTATTCCCGGCGCATGTCTACAACGATGTGAACGGTACTCTCAACTCGATTATCCAGCGCGAACAGGCCGACGATAATCGCCATTTCCACAGCATGGAGGCCTTTGTGCGCCATGTGCAGGGCGAGGCGGTCACTATCGCTGACGCTGACCAGGGCTTTGTTGTTCAACAGCTGGTCTCGGCGCTGTATGAGTCCGCGGAGAAGGGAGAATGGGTGACGTTATGCTGAACATCACTACCCTGAACGATCCGGCTTTCAGCCCGCACACCCTGAATAAATACGCCTCGTTAATGACCTGCGCGAATGGCTATATGGGCGTGCGGGCGACACATGAAGAAGACTACACCCAGCAGGTGCGTGGTCTATACCTTGCCGGGCTGTATCACTGCGCCGGACGGGGTGAAACCAATGAACTGATTAATCTGCCGGACGTGGTGGGGATCCAGCTTGAGGTGAACGGCGCACCGTTTACGCTGTTGAGCGGGGAGACCGAAAGCTGGCAGCGTGAACTGGATTTCAGCGACGGGGAACTGCGCCGGGAACTGATATGGCGCTCACCGTCGGGTGCTCGGGTGCGCATTACCAGCCGTCGTTTCTGCTCAATGGCGCAGCTGCCGTTGTTGGCGATGCAGTTTACCGTCACCGCGCTGGACGAAGACGTCAACCTGACACTTTCCACCGGCATTGATGGCACCCAAACCAACAGCGGACGTCAGCATCTGGATGAGCTTTCCCTGCGGGTCTTCGGTCAGCAGGTGTTACAGGGCGCATGGGCGACACAGTCTGGCGATGCAGAAGTGGTGATCACCAGCAGCATTCAGGTGAGCCAGCAGGCGGAGATCTGTTTTACGGCCAAGAACCGCCGCGTCATGCAGAACAGCACGCTTTGTCTGAGGGAAGGTGACAGTGTCACGTTAGAAAAGATCAGCTGGATAGTCCAGCGCGGACGCGAAACCCTATTGCTGGAAAGCTTTAGCCGCCGTTGTCTGAATGATTTGCAGACCTGCGCTGCGATGGGCTACGAAGCGCTGCGCAATGCCTCACGGTCGGAGTGGCTAAAAGGCTGGCAGGCGCGTCGGGTGGTGGTTGAGTCTATAAACCCGGCCGATCAGGTCGCGCTTGATTTTGCCCATTATCATCTGGCCGCCATGACGCCGTTGCATGATGAACGCATCAGCAGCGGGGCGAAGGGGCTGACCGGCGAAGGCTATAAAGGGCATGTATTCTGGGATACCGAAGTCTTTTTGCTGCCTTATCATCTGTTGACCGCGCCCTCGACCGCGCGATCGTTGCTGCGTTACCGCTATCTGAATTTGCCCGGCGCGCGGGCAAAAGCCCGGCGTAACGGCTGGCATGGGGCGCTGTTCCCGTGGGAAAGTGCGCGCAGCGGTGAAGAAGAAACGCCGGAGTTTGCCGCCATCAACATCCGGACCGGACTGCGGCAGAAAATCGCCTCAGCGCAGGCCGAGCATCATCTGGTCGCGGATATCGCCTGGGCGGTGGTGAACTACTGGCACGCCACCCATGACGAGGCGTTCATGCGTACCGAAGGCGTCAGCTTGCTGACGGAAACCGCGATGTTCTGGGTGAGCCGCGCGGTGGAGGCTAACGGAAGGCTGGAGCTGCACGACGTTATCGGCCCGGATGAATACACCGAGCACGTTAACAACAATGCCTTCACCAACTACATGGCATGGCACAACGTGGCGCAGGCGCTGTATTTCGTGCCGCAGTTCGGCGAACTTCAACCCGGATTCGCCGCCAGAGCCGATGATTTCCTGCAACGTTTGTGGCTGCCTGAACCTGATGCACTGGGGGTGTTGGCACAGGACGATACGTTCATGGGTAAGCCGACTATCGACCTCACAAAATACAAAGCGAAAGCCGGAAAACAGACGATTCTACTCGACTATTCGCGGGCCGAAGTCAACGAAATGCAGATCCTCAAGCAGGCCGATGTGGTGATGCTGACCTACATGCTGCCGGAACGTTTTTCAACGGCAGCTTGCCTGGCGAATCTGGCGTATTACGAACCGCGAACGATCCACGACTCCTCGCTCAGTAAAGCGATTCACGGCATTGTCAGCGCCCGCTGTGGTCAGTTGGCGGACGGATATCGCCAATGGCGCGACGGGACGTTGATTGATCTGGGTGACGAGCCGCACAGCAGCGACGATGGCATTCATGCCGCCGCCACGGGCGCTATCTGGCTGGGTGCGGTAGAGGGTTTTGCCGGGTTGAGCATCCGTAACGGTGAACTGCATCTGGCCCCGGCATTACCGGCGCAATGGCAGCGACTGTGCGTACCGATTTGCTGGCAGGGCGTGAGCCTGACGCTGGACATCACCCCTGAGGCCATGACTCTGCACAGCCCGGCGGAAGTTCGCCTGTGGCTGTGGGGAACTGAGATTGATGTACAGGGGCAGCAGCGTTATCTCAGGGCGGATTTTTTAAACGCTCAAATTGGGACCGCTACCAGTGAGGGGGCGAAATGAAACTGGAAGCCGTTATATTCGATCTCGATGGGGTAGTGACCGACACGGCGCATCTGCATTTCATCGCCTGGCGCGATGTGGCGCAGGAGATCGGTATCACCATCGACCCGGTGTTCAACGAACAGCTAAAAGGCATCAGCCGGATGGCGTCGTTGCAACGCATTTTGCAATACGGTGGCAAAGCGGCGCACTTTACCCAGGCCGAATGCGAGGTGCTGTGTACGCGGAAAAACAATCGCTATGTGGCGACGCTTGCGTCGCTCACGCCTGCGTCGATTCTGCCGGGTATCACCGACCTGCTGCACGATCTTCGTGGCCGCGGAATCCGTATCGGGCTGGCTTCGGTGTCGCTCAACGCGCCGATCATTTTGAATGCGCTCGGGATTGCCCATCTGTTCGACTATTGCGCTGACGCCTCGCGTATCAAGCATTCCAAACCCGACCCGGAAATTTTCCTGCTGGCCTGCCATGGCTTGGGGGTGACCGCGCAGCACGCCATCGGTATTGAGGATGCGCAGGCCGGTATCCAGGCAATTAACGCCAGCGGTATGGCTGCGGTCGGGATTGGCGACGATTTGACAGGGGCGGGGCTGTTATTACCGTCCACACGGGAACTGAACTGGCATCGGTTGGATGCGTACTGGCAACGCCTTCATTCGGCCTCTGCACCTGCAAAGGAATAAATCTATGGCTCAACTATCACTGCAACATATTCAGAAAATTTATGACAACCACGTGCACGTGGTGAAAGATTTCAATCTCGAGATTGAAGACAAAGAGTTCATCGTGCTGGTCGGGCCGTCAGGCTGTGGGAAATCCACCACCCTGAGAATGATTGCCGGGTTGGAAGCAATCAGCCACGGCGAGTTAATGATTGATGGTGTGCGGATGAACGACGTTCCGGCGAAATCGCGCAATATTGCGATGGTTTTCCAGAACTATGCGCTGTATCCGCACATGACGGTATACGACAACATGGCCTTTGGCCTGAAAATGCAAAAGATTGCGCCGGAAGTCATTGAAGAACGCGTCAGTTGGGCGGCACAAATTTTGGGGTTACGCGAGTACCTGAAACGCAAACCGGGCGCACTCTCCGGCGGGCAGCGTCAGCGTGTGGCACTCGGGCGGGCAATTGTGCGGGAGGCGGGGGTGTTTTTGATGGATGAACCGCTGTCCAACCTCGATGCCAAGCTACGCGTGCAGATGCGGGCTGAAATCTGCAAGCTGCATCAAAAGCTCAATACCACCATGATTTACGTCACGCATGATCAAACCGAAGCCATGACCATGGCGACGCGGATCGTTATCATGAAAGACGGGATCGTACAGCAGGTGGGGGCGCCGAAGCAGGTCTATAACCAACCGGCAAATATGTTTGTTGCCGGGTTTATTGGCTCACCGGCAATGAATTTTATTCGAGGGGCTATCGATGGCAGCGATTTTGTCACCGAAACCCTACGGTTGCCGATCCCGGCGGACAAGATGGCGGTGCTCAACGCCGCGGGATACCAGCGCAAAGCTATTGTGTTAGGTATTCGTCCAGAAGATCTGTTAACCAGCACCGAATCGAATTTACCTGTCGCGGCGCGCATTACCGTGGCGGAATTAACCGGGGCAGAATTTATGCTGTATATCACCATCGGCGGTCATGAACTGGTGGTTCGCGCCCCGTCTACCTGTGATTATTCTGCTGGCGACACGATAGCGCTGTCATTCGATATGGCGAAAAGTCATTTCTTTGATATTGAAAGTGAGTTCGCTATTCACGGATAAAAGAAAATAAAAAATCAGGGAGGATGTCATTCCTCCCATTCTTAACTTAGGGTGAAAATTATGAACACACTACCTCGGTGTGCAGCACTGCTATTGGGTGCCTGCACTCTCACTGCTTATGCAGAAAATAACGACGGCTGGAAATTTAATATTGGCGCGATGTATGAAAGCGAAAATATTGAAGGGCAAGCCGATGATCTGGACGGCTTATACGAGCCGTCAGTGTGGTTTAATGCCTCTACGGGGCCGTGGAAGATATCGCTGGCAATGTATCAGGAAGGTCCGGTTGATTACAGTTCCGGCACACGGGGAACCTATTTTAATCGGCCTGAACTGGAAATTCGTTATCAGGTGCTGGATAGCGATGATTTCACGCTTGGCCTGACCGGCGGTATTCGTAATTATGGTTATCATTTTAAAGATGAACATAATAAAGAGGCGGGAACCGCTAACATGCAGCGTTATAAATTCCAGCCAGACTGGAACCTACGTATAACGGATGACGTGCATTTTAACGGTTGGCTGGCGGCCTACCAGTTTGTGAATGACCTCGATCAAACCGGTTATGCTGACAGCCGGGTCGAAACCGAAACCGGGTTTACCTGGAAGCTGTCGGAGTCAGTATCGCTCCAGACCAATTATTATCTGGAGCGCGGTTTTAATCTCGATAAGAGTCGTAATAACGGGGAGTTTTCTACCCAGGAAATGCGCATCTATATGCCTGTTTCATTCGGCTCGACCACGCTAACCCCGTATACCCGGCTCGGTCTCGACCGATGGACAAACTGGGACTGGCAGGACGATCCGACCCGAGAAGGTCATAACTTCAACCGTCTGGGTTTACAATACGCCCACGATTTCGATAATGGCATTTCCGTTTCGCTCGAATACGCTTATGAGTGGGAAAACCACGATGAAGGCGATGATGACCGCTTCCATTACGCTGGCGTGGGTATTAATTACGCATTCTGAAGCCAATAAAGCCGGAGGCAAACCTCCGGCTTTTATGCCAGTGAATCGGTCAATGACACACGGGTGGAAACAATCACCCGTCGTGGACCGGGCTTACCGGAAATACACTGGAAAAGCCGATCGCAGCTTTTCATCCCCAGCTCGTAGGTCGGCACATCAATCCCGCCCGGCGCCGGAGATAAAATAAACGACAGCGTTTCGTTGCTGTATCCGACCACCGCCAACTGCTGTGGGATCTGAATACCTGATTCATATGCCGCCCGGTACAGGCTCACCAGTTTCATGCTGTCGGTGGCGAAAACCGCATCTGGACGCGGTTCCATCGCGAGCAGTTTCTTCGCCGCCACCAGCGCGGTTTCATGGGTATAACCGCTGTCGATTATCCACTCTTCGCGCAGCGGAATGTGGTGCTGGTTGAGGCTCTCTTTATATCCCGCCAGCCGATCAACGGAAACGTGATAATCCAGCGGGGCATGCAGACAGGCGATATTATTATGCCCGCGAGAAATCAGGGCGTTGGTCAGGGCAATGCTGTCCTGATAATTATCGGTATCGACGGAATAGACGTTTTGATAATCCCCTTCAACTTTACCAATCACCACCACCGGAATTTGATAGTCATCGATCCGCGTGAAAAAGGATTCATCGGCCGGAGAACTCAGCATAATGATCCCTTTGATCATCTTTTGCCGTATTTTGCTCTCGCATTTAAGCAAGTCATCTTCCGTACTGCGCGAGGTCTGTAATATCACATCAAAGCCTTCTTCCTCGGCACGGGAAGTAATGGCATGCAGCACTTCGGCAAAGAAAGGATTACCGGCCGTGGTTTTGGTTGAGCGCGTGGAAATGACCATAATGGCGTCAAAGCCGGAGGACGTTAACGCCCGGGCAAGCTTATTCGGCTGATAATTAAGATCCTTAATCGCTTTCTGCACTTTTTCCAGCGCCTCGGGCGAAATATTGGTTTGATTATTCAGTACGCGCGAGACGGTAGATTTTGAAACGCCAGCAACCCTGGCAATATCATATATGGTCGGTGACATACACCTGTCGAGCTCCATCGTAGAGTCAATCAGATGCATCTTACTGGAGAAAAAGCCTGAAATACAGCGAAGTGCGGTTGATAATTCTCTTAACGGACCTCATGTCATGTATCCTGAAGGACAGGCGAGACACGGACAAACGGGATGGCGATGAAGCGACTCAAAAGCGAATTCAATGCACTGGTCAACCGCGGCGTAGACAGACATCTGCGCCTGGCGGTGACCGGGCTTAGCCGGAGCGGGAAAACAGCGTTTATTACCGCGATGGTCAATCAACTGCTGAACCTACACGCAGGTGCGCGTTTGCCGCTGCTGAGCGCGGTGCGTGAAGAGCGCCTGCTCGGCGTCAAACGGGTGCCGCAGCGTGATTACGGCATCCCGCGTTTTACCTACGATGAAGGACTGGCGCAGCTATACGGCACGCCGCCGACGTGGCCGACGCCGACCCGCGGGGTGAGTGAAATCCGCCTGGCGCTGCGTTTCCGCTCCAATGACTCCTTACTGCGTCATTTCAAAGATACCTCCACGCTATATCTGGAAATCGTCGATTACCCGGGCGAATGGCTGCTGGATTTGCCGATGCTGGCGCAGGACTACCTGAGCTGGTCGCGACAGATGACTGGACTCCTGACCGGGCAACGCGCCGAATGGTCGACGCGCTGGCGTCAACTGTGCGAGGGGCTTGATCCGCTGGCCCCGGCAGATGAAAACCGTCTGGCGGAAATCAGCCAGGCGTGGACCGAATACCTGCACATCTGCAAACAGGAAGGGCTGCACTTTATCCAGCCGGGGCGTTTCGTGCTGCCGGGTGAGATGGCGGGGGCGCCTGCACTCCAGTTCTTCCCGTGGCCGGATGTCGATGCGGTGGGTGAGGCCCGGCTGGCACAGGCGGATAAACACACCAACGCCGGCATGTTACGCGCGCGTTTTGACTACTATTGCGAACATGTGGTTAAAGGGTTCTATAAAAATCACTTCCTGCGATTTGACCGCCAAATTGTGCTGGTCGACTGCCTGCAACCGCTGAACAGCGGGCCGCAGGCGTTCAACGATATGCGCCTGGCGTTGACGCAGCTGATGCAAAGTTTCCATTACGGGCAGCGGACCCTGTTCCGCCGCCTGTTTTCCCCGGTTATCGACAAACTGTTGTTTGCCGCCACCAAAGCCGATCACGTCACCGTCGATCAGCATGCGAACATGGTTTCGCTCCTGCAGCAGTTAATTCAGGACGCATGGCAAAATGCGGCCTTTGAAGGCATCAGCATGGACTGTCTGGGGCTGGCGTCAGTGCAGGCGACGCAAAGCGGGCTGATTGACGTCAACGGTGAGAAAATCCCTGCGCTACGCGGCAACCGCCTGAGCGATGGCGAACCCTTGACCGTCTATCCCGGCGAGGTTCCGGCACGTTTACCGGGCCAGGCGTTTTGGGAAAAGCAGGGCTTTCAGTTTGAAGCGTTCCGCCCACAGGCGATGGACGTCGACAAACCGCTGCCGCACATCCGTCTGGACGCGGCGCTGGAGTTTTTGATTGGAGATAAATTGCGATGAGCGAACCGTTAAAACCGCGTATCGATTTCGCCGGACCGCTGGAAGCGGACAAAATGGAGCACCTGCGTGGCGCGCAAACTTTTGAACAGATCCAGGCTGAGAGCTTTGCGCCGGCGGTGGTTGATGACGGGCTGGAAGACGACGGCCAGGCTGAGGCCGTCATTGAAGCGGCGCTGCGCCCGAAACGCAGCCTGTGGCGACGGATGGTCACCGCCGGGCTGGCGATATTTGGCGTCAGCGTGGTGGCCCAGGGCGTACAGTGGACGATGCACGCCTGGCAAACCCAGGACTGGGTGGCGCTCGGCGGTTGTGCCGCCGGGGCGTTGATCGTCGGGGCGGGCGTGGGTTCAGTGGCGACGGAATGGCGGCGCTTATGGCGCTTGCGCCAGCGGGCGGAAGAGCGCGATGAAGCCCGTGATCTGCTGCACAGCCATGGCACCGGCAAAGGTCGGGCGTTCTGCGAACAGCTCGCGGCACAGGCTGGCATCGACCAGTCCCATCCAGCGCTCCAGCGCTGGTATGCGGCAATCCACGAAACCCAGAATGACCGGGAAGTGGTGACGCTATACGCCCATCTGGTCCAGCCGGTGCTGGACGCGCAGGCGCGACGTGAGATCAGCCGTTCCGCTGCCGAATCGACCTTAATGATTGCCGTCAGCCCATTGGCGCTGGTGGACATGGCATTTATCGCCTGGCGCAATCTGCGCTTAATCAACCGCATCGCCACGCTGTACGGCATCGAACTGGGTTACTACAGCCGCTTGCGCCTGTTCCGTCTGGTGCTGCTGAATATCGCCTTTGCCGGGGCGAGCGAGCTGGTACGCGAAGTCGGAATGGACTGGATGTCGCAGGATTTAGCCGCACGTCTGTCGGCCCGTGCCGCGCAGGGGATTGGTGCTGGATTGCTGACCGCCCGTCTGGGCATTAAAGCGATGGAAGTGTGTCGCCCACTGCCGTGGATCGACAACGACAAACCGAAGCTCGGCGATTTCCGTCGCGAACTGATTGGGCAACTGAAAGACACCATTAACAAACGGCCTTCTTAAAGGGAGGCTGTACCCGATTTCCCTTGTCCCTTTGTGCGTTACTCCGGCAACTTTACGGCAAGGTGCTTGATTTTCCGCCATACTGTCAATAATTGTTGACAGCTATCTTCCCGCAGGCCGAGAAGTGGCTTATCATCCATTCGTTATTGGCTATGAGGGTGAACCTTCCCATGCGTCTTGAAGTTTTTTGTGAGGACCGCCTTGGTCTGACCCGTGAATTGCTCGATCTCCTGGTGCTGCGTGGTATTGACCTGCGCGGGATCGACATTGACCCCATTGGCCGAATTTACCTGAATTTTGCGGAACTGGAATTCGACAATTTCCGCACGCTGATGGCGGAAATCCGCCGGATCGCCGGTGTGACCGACGTGCGCACGGTGCCGTGGATGCCGTCCGAGCGTGAACATCTGGCGCTGAGTGCGCTGCTGGAAGCAATGCCAGAACCGGTGCTGTCGCTGGATACCAAGAGCAAAGTGGAGCTGGCCAACCCGGCGAGCTGCCAGTTGTTTGGTCAGTCTCAGGACAAACTGCGCAACCACAACGCCGCCCAGCTGATCAACGGTTTTAACTTCCAGCGCTGGCTGGAAGGCTCTCCGGTGGAGTCTCACGCCGAACACGTTGTTATCAACGGCCAAAATTTCCTGCTTGAAATCACCCCGGTGACGCTGGAAGGCGAAAATGCCACCCGCGTGCTGATGGGGGCGGTGGTGATGCTGCGTTCGACATTACGCATGGGTCGCCAGCTGCAAAACATGACCACTCAGGACGTGAGTGCATTCAGCCAGATAATTGCCGCCAGCCCGAAAATGCGCCATGTGGTTGAACAGGCACGCAAACTGGCGCTGCTGAGTGCGCCGCTGCTGATCGTCGGCGATACCGGCACCGGGAAAGATTTGCTGGCCAACGCCTGTCATCTTGCCAGCCCACGCGCGCAGAAGCCGTATCTGGCGCTGAACTGTGCGTCTATCCCCGAAGATGCGGTAGAAAGCGAGCTGTTCGGCCACGCGCCGGAAGGCAAAAAAGGCTTCTTCGAGCAGGCGAACGGCGGGTCGGTGCTGCTGGACGAAATCGGTGAAATGTCACCGGGAATGCAGGTCAAACTGCTGCGCTTCCTGAATGACGGCACTTTCCGTCGGGTCGGGGAAGATCATGAGATCCATGTCGATGTGCGCGTCATTTGCGCCACCCAGAAGAACCTCGTTGAACTGGTGCAGAAAGGGCTGTTCCGCGAAGATCTCTACTATCGTCTCAACGTGCTGACCCTGAATCTGCCGCCGTTGCGCGACCGTCCGCAGGACATCATGCCGCTGACCGAGCTGTTCGTTGCCCGTTTTGCCGATGAGCAGGGCATTGCCCGTCCTAAACTGGCGGCTGACCTGAACACCGTCCTGACCCGTTACGGCTGGCCCGGTAACGTGCGTCAGCTGAAAAATGCCGTTTATCGCGCCCTGACACAGCTGGATGGTTATGAGCTACGTCCGCAGGACATCCTGTTGCCGGATTACGACACCACCACGGTGGCCGTGGGTGAAGATGCGATGGAAGGTTCGCTGGATGATATCACCAGCCGTTTTGAACGGTCGGTGCTGACACAGCTTTATCGTAGCTATCCAAGCACGCGGAAGCTCGCCAAACGCCTGGGCGTTTCACACACGGCGATTGCGAATAAGCTGCGGGAATATGGATTAAGTCAGAAGAAAAGCGAAGAGTAAGTGAGATGCCGCCTTCAGCGATGAAGGCGGCATTTTTTTATCAGGCTTTCAGCGCGTCCAGCGCAGCAGCGTAGTCTGGCTCGTTGGTGATTTCGTTCACCAGTTCGCTCAGCACCACGTTGTCATTTTCATCCAGAACGATGACCGCACGAGCAGACAGACCTTTCAGCGCGCCTTCTGCGATACCTACGCCATACTGCTGCAGGAATTCTGGCGCACGCAGGGTGGACAGGGTAACAACGTTGCTCAGGCCTTCTGCGCCGCAGAAGCGAGACTGGGCGAACGGCAGGTCAGCAGAAATGCACAGCACCACGGTGTTGTTCAGTTCGGTTGCCAACTGGTTGAATTTACGCACGGATGCAGCGCACACGCCGGTATCAATGCTCGGGAAAATGTTAAGCACTTTACGTTTACCAGCGAACTGGCTGAGTGCGACGTCGGAGAGATCCTTGGCAACCAGTGTGAATGCTGGTGCTTTGGCGCCCGCCTGCGGAATGGAGCCCTGAACGGAAACGGGGTTGCCCTGGAAATGCACAGTTTGTGACATGATTATCTTCCTGTTTACATATAGTTAACGTCGCCGCTAGTGTATGACATCCACTGTTAACACGGCAAATCCTTTTAGTGCGGGTAAATCGCGCTGGTAAATCGAGGTGCAGGGAATGAGAAGTTTGAGAGTGTACGAAGAAGCCTGGCCGCTGCACACGCCGTTCGTCATCTCGCGCGGGAGCCGCAGCGAGGCGAAAGTGGTGGTGGTCGAAATTGAAGAAAATGGCGTCAAAGGCGTGGGGGAATGCACGCCGTATCCCCGCTATGGCGAAAGCATTGCTTCGGTGATGGCGGAGATTGTCAGCATTGGCGAACAGCTGGAGTCAGGCCTGACGCGTGAGGCGCTGCAACAGCTGCTTCCGGCTGGGGCTGCGCGTAATGCGGTGGACTGCGCGCTGTGGGATCTGCAAATGCGTCAGTCGGGCCGCTCACTGGCGCAGCTGGTGGGCAGCGAACTGGCCTCCAGCGTAACGACGGCGCAAACCGTGGTGATTGGCACGCCGGACCAAATGGCGAACAGCGCAAAAGCCCTGTGGGATAAAGGCGCGCGCCTGCTGAAGGTGAAACTGGATGACCATCTGATCAGCGAAAGAATGTTCGCCATTCGTGCCGCGGTGCCCGAGGCAACGCTGATCGTCGATGCCAATGAGGCCTGGCATAGCGATGGGCTGGCGGCACGCTGTCAGCTATTGGCGGATCTTAACGTGGCGATGCTCGAACAGCCTTTACCAGCTTCAGAGGATGGAGCCTTGGCGAACTTTATCCATCCACTGCCGATTTGCGCCGATGAAAGCTGCCACTCGCGTGAAAACCTCGCCCGACTGAGCGGTCTCTACGAGATGGTTAACATCAAGCTCGACAAAGCCGGGGGCTTAACCGAGGCGCTGGCGCTGGCGGCGGAAGCGAAAGCGCAGGGGTTCGGGCTAATGCTGGGCTGTATGCTGTGTACGTCGCGCGCGATTAGCGCCGTGTTGCCGCTGACGCCGCTGGTGCGCTTTGCCGATCTGGATGGCCCGACCTGGCTGGCGGTGGATGCCGAACCCGCATTGCATTTTGACGCCGGTACGCTATACCTGTGAGGGTGACCATTTATTTTTAAACGAAATCAGGCACAAAACGATTATCCATCATTTGAGCTGCGCGTTTAGCATACGGCTGTCACGACTTTGAAGGTGTAGAAAAGATGATTGACTGGGAAGACGATAGCGTCGCAACGCAAGACGTATTAATCAAGCAACTGATTGATACTGTAGGTGTTGTTGTGGTTGTTGCTGTAGTAATAGCGGTTTTTTGCCTCATCTAAAGCACCAACACTGCGAAGAAAAACCCGCACTGCGTGAGCCGTGCGGGTTTTTTTGTCGCTATTTGGGCGTCCTGGACGTCACCTTAGATTCAGGATGCCAGTGCAGGAGTGCGGTCATCGCCGCCAGGTATTTCTCGCTGGCCTCGTCGGAGGAAATCGGCGGGAACTCGGCGGTGATACAGTGCAAACCAATATCCGCGCACCAGCTGCCAAACGAGCCCGGCGTGGCATAGCCGACGCTGGTCACCAGCGGCAGTTCGAAGGCGTCCGCCAGCCATTTGCCGAGCGCGGTTTGCTGCGGATCTTCAATACAGGCCAACGGGTCGTGGAACGACACTACCCACGCCGGATGAATTTTATGGATCAGCTGACACAGCGCATCGGTTTCGGGTTCTGAACCCGGTTTATCGCCGGTCAACAGCACCACGTCACGGCTCTCGGCGGAGCTGTTCCAACGGTAGACCGTTTCCCCGGCTTTCCAGTTCGCTGCCGGAAAATTGCGGTTGAGATCGACCCCGTTGGCGTTAGCGCGCAGGCCTAACTGGCAGCCGTCCGGATTGACCGTCAGCACCACATGATGACGGCGCAGGTCGGAGGCGAGGGTGCGCAGCGCACAGGATAGGGTGACGATCGATGAGTTTTCATCGCCGTGGGTACCCGCAATGATTAATCCGCTGTTATGGTCGGCAATTGGCGCGGGAAACCAGATCAGTGGCGCACCCAGCAAGGAACGGCCATAGTGTTGAGTTCCAGGCGGAAACGCGCCGCGCTGTTGGCGTGGTCGGGTGGAAGACATGCTTGATCCTGCTTTATTGTGTTGTTTCTGGCAGTGTTGTTTAAAAACCATCGATAATCAAACAGTTTCCTTTAGGCAGTTTCTGAAACCTTTTCGCTATATCCTTCAACATTTCGCCACAAGTCGTTTGCAATTCTTCCTGCTGAAACAAATAATTACCGACTACGTTGGTTGGGTTATTTGAATCAAGGGGATCCCATGAAGTTTCCTGTATCGTCTATCTGTTTTGCGCTGGCGCTGAGTGGCGTGTCTTCTCTTTCTTTTGCGGCCGATGTTCCGCAGGGAACCGTTCTGGCGCAGCAGCAGACGCTGGTTCGCCACATCAAGGATGAACCGGCCTCGCTGGATCCCGCGAAAGCGGTCGGGTTACCCGAGATTCAGGTGATCCGCGACCTGTTCGAAGGTCTGGTCAATCAGGACGCTAAAGGCAACATCGTGCCTGGCGTAGCGACCAAATGGCAGACCAATGACAACCGTACCTGGACCTTTACTCTGCGCGATGACGCGAAATGGTCAGACGGGACGCCGGTGACCGCCCAGGATTTCGTTTATAGCTGGCAGCGTCTGGTTGACCCAAAAACCACCTCGCCGTTTGCCTGGTTTGCCGCGCTGGCAGGCATTACCAACGCACAAAATATCATCGACGGCAAAGCGACTGCTGATAAGCTCGGCGTGACGGCGATTGATGCCAAAACCCTGCGTGTTCAGCTCGACAAACCGCTGCCGTGGTTCGTTAACCTGACGGCCAACTTCTCGCTGTATCCGGTGCAAAAAGCCAACGTTGACAGCTCTCCAAACTGGACACGGCCTGGTCAGTTGGTCGGCAATGGGGCCTACGTGCTGAAAGAGCGGGTGGTCAACGAGAAGCTGGTTGTAGTGCCGAATGCCCACTACTGGGATAACGCGAAAACGGTCATCAAGCAGGTGACGTTTGTGCCGATCAACCAGGAATCGAATGCCACCAAACGCTATCTGGCAGGTGACATTGATATCACCGAATCTTTCCCAAAAAATCAGTATCAGCAGTTGCTGAAAGACATTCCGGGCCAGGTGTATACCCCGCCACAGCTTGGCACCTATTATTACGCGTTCAACACCCAGAAAGGGCCAACCGCCGATTCCCGCGTGCGTCTGGCGCTGAGCATGACGATTGACCGCCGCATCATGGCTGAAAAAGTGTTAGGCACCGGTGAGAAACCGGCCTGGCGTTTCACCCCGGACGTGACTGCGGGCTTCAAGCCACAACCGTCAGCGGCAGAAAAGATGAGTCAGGAAGAGCTTAATGCACAGGCGAAGACCCTGCTGCAGGCGGCAGGCTATGGCCCGAACCGTCCGTTGAAGCTGACGCTGTTGTACAACACTTCAGAAAACCACCAGAAAATTGCGATTGCGGTGGCGTCAATGTGGAAGAAAAATCTTGGCGTGGATGTGAAGTTGCAGAACCAGGAGTGGAAAACCTATATCGACAGCCGAAACACCGGTAATTTCGATGTGATCCGTGCCTCCTGGGTCGGAGATTACAACGAACCGTCGACCTTCCTGTCACTGCTGACCTCTGCGCACAGCGGCAACATCTCACGCTTCAACGATCCGGCGTATGACAAAGTGCTCAACCAGGCGACGCTGGAATCTACCGAACAGGCGCGTAATGCAGACTATAACGAAGCCGAAAAAATCATCGCCGCGCAGGCTCCGATTGCGCCGATTTACCAGTACACCAACGGTCGGCTGATTAAGCCATGGCTGAAGGGTTATCCTATCGAAAACCCGGAAGACGTGGCCTATAGCCGCACGATGTACATCATCAAGCATTAATCTCCATCGTAAAAACAGCAGGCGCGGTCTACTCCGCGCCTGCTGCCTTTCTGATACTGCTTAACGTTTGCGATTAACGCAGATTCTGCGGGAAATCAGCCGGGAGTTCGCTGGCGGCGCAGGCGATGACGCTGTCGTCATCCGGGCCACAGTCGCGGACAAAGGTGATGGTGGCGAACTCATCAATCACTTCTGTCGGATAGGCAGGGCCTGCATCACGATAGGATTCCATCAGCGGAATATGATCGTTCTGGAAACAAACCGTTTTTTCCGGATTATTCATCACCCAACGTGGGAAGAAGATAGTGCCGTGGAACAGTTTATCGCCGAGATTCACAATCAGGCTGACGTCGGTCCCGGTCGGTTCGGTCCATGAGATTTTGTAGGTGCTTTCACCGACGCGGACAATCCATGCATGCTGATCTTTAACCCAACGATTGCCGACCAGACCGCTGTGAATGCGGTAATCAAGGGTGGTGCCGTTTTTGACGTAAATCTCGTAATTCCAGCCATTATCATAGGTATACACCAGATGTTTGCCGATAAAGCCGCTTAAATCATGTTTGTCGAAGTTGCTCATAATGTGTCTCCTTGTTTTGATGAAGTTATCTTAGTCCTTTAAAATTCAGATGAATAACGCTAATTTATGATGAAATTGATTCAATAATCAGATTGTTTATGCAAAAGACAACCCTCGAACAATGGGCGATCCTTGAAAAAGTGATTGATTTGGGCAGCTTTGCCAAAGCGGCAGAGGCTTTACACCGAAGCCAGTCCTCGGTCAGCTACAACCTGTCACTGTTGCAGGAGAGACTCGGCGTGACGTTGCTCATCCCACAAGGACGCCGGGCGGTATTAACCCCGGCGGGTGAACTGCTGCTGAGCCGCGTCAGGCCGCTACTGAACGCTTTTTCACACGTCGAAATGCGGGCCGCTGATTTGCAAGATGGCATGCGTAGCCGTTTGAGTCTGGTCGTCGACAGTATTTTCCCTCGCGGGCGACTGTTCGCCATTCTGCGTAAGTTTCAGCAGGCCTACCCACGCATTCAGGTGCAGCTCACCGAGGTGTTGGAGAGCACCCAGCCGGATGCGGAGGCGTTTGCCGAGGCGGATATCATGATTGTCACCCGCCGTCAGGATGTGAACGGGCGCGGGGAGTGGCTGATGAACATTGATTTCATCGCCGTCGCCCATGCCGATCATCCGCTGTTTACCACGCCAGAACCGTTAACGGAGGAAATTCTGAACCTGTATCCGCTGGTCAGGATTGCCGACAGCCGGGATGTGTCGTTGCCCGCGGGCGATGCGTGGACGTTTTCCACCGTAGATGCGGCTATTGAGGCGGTGACGTCCGGGGTGGGTTACGGCTGGTTACCGCAGGCGCACATTCAGGCCCAACTAGAAAAGGGCATTCTCAAACCCTTACCGCTAAGCCACGGGTCGCGCCGGGCCACGCCGTTACACCTGATTATCCGAGAAGAGCGGGTGTCACCCGATGAGGCAATGAATCATTTTTTGGACCTGCTTAAGGAATAATCAAAAACCCTTCTGTGGATGTGGATAATCGCGCAACTGCCGTCTACGCTTAGTAAAGTATCCTGTATCAGGAGGGGATATGTTGACGCATTCTGAAGCCAAACGATGGGCCGCTATCATGCTTAAATCCGCGCTTTGCGATGGTATGAAGGCAGAAGAGATATTCAGGCAAGTACATCTGGTCTGCGATAAGCATGGGAAGGAGTGCCTTGAGGAGTTGATTGAGGAAATTCTGGTGGAAGCGGGGCGCATTGGTCCTCAGCACAGTTCTGGGGAGTACAAGCAACATTAACGCCACCTGTACATGAAAACCGCCTGCGTTGTGCGAGGCGGTTTTTTTTGTGCTTGTCACTAGGCGGCGAGTACCTTATTGCGCCCGTCATTTTTTGCCTGGTACAACGCGTTATCCACCCGTTTAAATAATGCATCAATGGTTTCGTCCGCCTGATGCCGGGCAACGCCGATGCTGATGGTGAATTCGGGCAGGTCATCGCCATTCAGTTTGGTCACGCCGTCACGTAGGCTTTCCGCCACCGTCAGCGCGGTATCCAGCGCCGTGCGCGGGAGCAGCAGAACAAATTCATCACCCCCCCAGCGGAAAATGAAGTCGCCAGCGCGGCTGCAGGTTTCGAGGACTCGCGCCAGCTGCACCAGCACTTCATCACCTTTCAAGTGGCCGAAATGGTCATTAATGGTTTTAAAATTATCGGTGTCGACCAGCAGCAGACAATAATCACTTTTCAACGGAAGATGCCGCGCGGCCTGGCCTTCGGTGAGGGCATAAAACTGTCGGCGGTTTAGCAACCCGGTCAGCGCATCGTGCTGTGCGGCGAATTCCAGTTCCTGTTCCAGACGCTTTTGCTCGGTAATGTCGTGAATGATGCACAGCATCAATCGGTCGCCGCCTATCATGATTGGCCCGGCATAGGTTTGCACGTGGCGGGTTGAGCCGTCAGCCATCTTGTGAACGAAATACAGCGGTTTATGGCCGCCGGGCAGCCGAGCAATCTCAGCCATCACCGGCAAAACCTGACGACCCAAAGTATTGATTTCCCAGGTGTGCTTTTGACACATTTCTTCCCGGCGATAGCCGTAGAAACGCAGGGCGGCGAGATTGGCATCAACGATCAACCCATCCCGAACCGTATCGATAAGCAGCATCGGTGCGGTGGTGGTCATGAAAAAACGCTGGTAGAAATTCTGCCGACGCGATTGGTAACCGGGGGCGCGGACGGCATTTTCCAGTGTTGCAGGCGGAATGTTTGCGCCTTCAAACAGGATAGCGGGGGGCCTGCCGGGTAAGTTGAGCAATGATAATCTGCAGCGCAGGGGGATATCGCCGTTGTCGCTCGTGACAGTCCAGATCTCAACGATTTCATGCAGGTGCCGAAGATCGTTCAGATAGAGCGAGAGCCGGTTCTGCGCGCAGGCTGAGAGGGCGCCAAAGCGCAGTGACGCTAATGCACTTTCGCCCATCAGCGCCTGTGCGGCATGGTTGGAAAAAATTAAATGCTCATTAAATGGGTCAACCACCCAAACCGGTGTGGTCAGGAAATGGTACGCGGATAATTCGGCTGGCATCATGCATTATCTCCCCGGGCGCACTTTTCTCCGCCACCGGCACGTATTAAACATAATGCAATATTATGTGTTCACGCCTGCTTTTTTTGTGCGGCGACAAGCACTGTTGTGACACTGATATTTTTACTGCTCTCAATTTGCGCCAGAAGTTGCGGGATCTCCTTTGCGGGCAGCGCTTTGGCAAACAGGAAACCCTGTAAGTAGCCGCAGCCGAGACTGGTTAACAACTGCTGCTGATCCTGCGTTTCAATCCCTTCCGCCACCACGTTCATGTTCATGGAATGGGCGATATCAATAATCGTGGCCACGATTTTGACGTTTTTACTGTTATCGCGAATATCACGCACAAAACTTTTGTCTATTTTCAGTTCGCGGGCGGGCAAGTTTTTCAGGGTCAGCATGTTCGAATATCCGGTGCCGAAATCGTCGATAGAGACGGTGATACCCATGCGATTAAAATCGTTAAGGATAGTGATGCTGCGATCGAGATTGCGCAGGGCAGTGCTTTCCGTCAGCTCAATGGTCAGGCGCGACGGCGGCACAGCGTGGCGAGCCAGCGCGCCACAAATGGTGTCGTAAATGTCATGTTGCTCAAATTGCGCAGCGGATAGGTTAATCGACAGGCCCCAGTCGGTATGACCCTGGTCACCCCAGTGGCGCAGCTGCAAACAGGCCTGGTCGATAACCCAATAGCCGACAGATATCATCAGCCCCGTTTTTTCCAGAGTGGCGAGAAACACCTCGGGCAACAGAACGCCCTTCGCCGGATGACGCCAGCGGAGCAGAGCTTCAAAACCGAAAATGGTTTTGCTACTGGCGTGATACTTGGGCTGATACCACAGTTCAAACTGATCCCGCTCCAGCGCCTGGGTTAAATCCTGAAGGAACTCGGCACCTTCCCAGGCTTTTTGTACCATTTCAGGATGATAAATCGCCCAGCCGTTACGACCTTGCTGCTTGATGTTGTACATTGCCGTATCCGCGCGAAGCTTGAGTTCCTGTAACGTTCTGCCGTGTTCCGGGAACAGGCTGATGCCCGCGCTGAGCGAGACCTGGAGGATTTGCCCGGCCTCATAAAACGGGCGACGAATGCACTCCACCATGCGGGTGGCTAAATCTTCTATGTCGCCATGATCGGCGTCCGGCACCAGCAAAATAAACTCATCGCCGCCCAGTCGGGCGAGGGTCATTTTCGGTGTCAGGCAGGCGCTGATACGGTTGGCGACGGAAACCAGCAGATGGTCACCGACGTGATGGCCCCAGGCATCGTTCACCAGCTTGAAACGATCGAGATCCATGAAGAACAGTGCAAATGGCGTTTGGGTGAGCTGAGATTGTTGCAGGCAGGCTTCAAGGCGCATATCAATCTGGCTACGGTTTGCCAGCCCCGTGAGCCCATCAAATCGTGCCTGTTGCTCGAGCTGCCGGTTGAGCTGTTGCAGGTTTTCGGTCAGGCGATTAGTACGCAGCTGTGAATCAATCATCGAAATAATCAGCATCACCCCGAGGATCGCCAACGTCGTCGCTGAGACCCAGATCGAGAGCCCGAGTTCACTCACTCCGCCGTTCATGTAATGCCCGCTGTCTTCAAATTCAGCCGCGCTCATACCGGTGTAGTGCATGGCGGCGATAGCAATGCCCATCACTACGGCGGCCGTCATGCGATTAATTAGCACACCTTTGCTGTTAAGCCGCAGGCTGAATGCCAGCCACAGGCCTACCCCGGAGGCAACGATCGCAATAACGACAGACAGCATCACCAGCCCATAATTCCAGCGAATAGTGTCTTCCATCATCAGCGCCGCCATGCCGACATAGTGCATTGTCACCACGCCGCTGCTGAGGATAGCGGTGGCGAGGCACAGACGCTGTGGCGATAAGACATTGCCGTTGACGGCAATATTAATCGATAGCGTGGCGGCAACGATGGCCACCAGCAGGGAAATGGCGGTGATGATAAAATCGTATTGCATCATCATTGGCATTTTCATCGCCAGCATGCCAATAAAATGCATCGACCAAATACCAATACCTAAGGTGGCTCCCCCGGCGAGGCGCCAGAAAAGTGCGGCATTTTTATTGCAGGCGGCAATTTTCGCCGCACTGTCCAGCGCAACAAATGATGAAATAAAAGCGACTAAAAATGAAATACCGACCAGAACCGGGTCCCACGAAACGTACAGCATCATGCAATCCACGTATTTTCAAGGTTGTTAACGTAATGTAACAGTAAATTCCAAAGCGATGCCATGAAATAAAACGGAAGAAAGGGGGTATTTCCTTCGATTGATTCTACATCAGTGGTTTTTTCTCAAGCCTGTTACCTGAACGTGCAAAAAACAATCTGAGATTTAAGTGTGGCTGCAACACACCTGTAGCACCAATAAAATCTCGTGCTTTTTGTGGGTGTTTCCCTGTGATAATCTCCCGGCTTATGGTCTGAATACAGTAGGTTTCAGAACATTCCACCTATCGTAGGCGGTTTATATAGATAAATACTTTGCCAAAGCCAAACTCGCCATTTTTAACCGTGAAGATTAATTTCTCACGGCAATCATATTGAATTAGCGAAGGCAGGTGCTATAAACATATAACCCCTCCGAGTATCTCTGTGAGTCTGATTATGTTAAGAAACATTAGTGTCAGAACCTTCATATTGATGTTTTTACTGGCAACTTTCTTAATCATTGATGTTTTAGCGATCTTGTTATCCGCCAGCATAGCAATAATGGTGATGTTTAATATCGGCTGGCTGGTGGCAATATCATTATTATGGCTTTATATGACCAAATATTTGGTGACGCCCATTAATGCAGTGAAAAGGAGCATTGATGAAGTGACATCAGGTAATTTATCCGTGCATATCCCTGAATTTGGAAATAACTGCGCCGGGCGTTTAATTCCCGGCATTAATAGTTTATCGAGCAATATCTCAACCCTGGTGTCAGAAATTCGCACGTCGTCTCAAACGGCAATGACGCTGTCTGAGCAACTGGCTAACCGCAGCGCGGAGTTATCGGTGAAAACCGAGCAGCAATCTGCCACCCTGATGCAGACGGCGTCCAGCATGGAAGAGATTGCCGCCAGTACCAAAAACAATGCCGAAAATACCCGCCTTGCCAGCGGCCGTGCGGGCGATGCTACGCTGTGCGCGCGCAGAGGCGGCGAACTGATGGGTGATGTGGCCACTAATATGCAGTCCATTACCGACTGCGCACGTCAAATGACGGAAATCATCGGCATGATTGATGGTATTGCATTCCAGACGAATATCCTGGCGCTGAACGCGGCGGTGGAAGCGGCGCGGGCGGGCGATCATGGGAAAGGTTTCTCTGTGGTGGCAGGGGAAGTTCGTAATCTGGCGCACCGTAGCGCGGAAGCAGCAAAAAGTATTAAAACCCTGATTAGCGTCACCAGCGATAACGTGACCCAGGGAGCCAACATAGTGGCCGAGGCTGAGAAAAATATGCAGGAGATTGTGTCGGGTTCTGGCCTGCTGAGCAATCTGATGGAACAAATTTCCTGCTCAACGTTGCAACAGGAAAAAGGCATTGAACAAATTACCCTGGCGCTGTCGGAACTGGAAAAAGTAACCCAGAGTAACGTTGCGGTGGTGGAAGAACTGGCCGGTTCGTCGGATGTGTTAAAACATCAGGTGGTGGAATTGCAGACCCGGACGCGTAATTTCCGGCTTGGTAATGAAGCTCCGGCGACAATCGCCCCCGCCGCGTCATCAAAATCAGTGCCGGTGGCTGCCGCTAGCGGTGACCAAAACTACTGGCACTCATTTTAATATTACCCGTTAGTCATTCAGCGGGTCTGCATATAGCAGGCCCGTTTTAATTTGTTCACTCGCCCATTTCACCTCCGCTAACGATTTGCACATTGCGCAATAGACCCTCGTGCCAGATAATTCTGCTTTCATGAATAAATTCAGAGCGATGCCCGGGCAGTGTTTTGCGTATTAGTCTCACGGGGCTAGAATTCATTGCATAAGCAAATGATTAATGGAGGCGTTGTGGAAGCCATTATGGGAGCCGATGTGAACGTACCAGATGCCGTATTTGCCTGGATGCTGGACGGGAAAGGTGGGGTGTTACCGGTGCACGACGACAGGGTTATCGATAAAGACAACCCATGCTGGTTACATCTCAACTATACCCAGCCTGAAAGCGCAAAATGGCTGGCCAGTACGCCGTTGCTGCCGAACAGCGTGCGCGATGCGCTGGCGGGAGACAGTCTGCGCCCACGCGTGACCCGGGTCGGGGAAGGCACGCTGATTACGCTGCGCTGCATTAATGGCAGCACCGATGAACGGCCCGATCAGCTTGTCGCCATGCGTGTGTACATGGATGAGCGCTTGATTATCTCTACGCGTCAGCGAAAAGTGCTGGCGCTGGACGACGTGGTGAAAGATCTGGAAGAGGGCACCGGCCCCACGGATTGCGGCGGCTGGCTGGTGGATGTGTGTGATGCACTGACCGATCACGCCAGTGAATTTATCGAAGAGCTGCACGATAAAATTATCGACCTTGAAGATAATCTGCTCGATCAGCAAATCCCGCCACGCGGTTTTCTGGCGCTGCTGCGTAAACAGCTGATTGTCATGCGCCGCTATATGTCTCCGCAGCGCGATGTGTATGCGCGTTTATCCAGTGAGCGTTTCCCGTGGATGACGGACGATCATCGCCGCAGAATGCAGGACATTGCCGACCGTCTCGGTCGCGGGCTGGATGAGATTGACGCCTGTATCGCCCGAACGGGCATCATGGCCGATGAGATTGCGCAGGTGATGCAGGAATCGCTATCACGCAGAACCTACACCATGTCATTGATGGCGATGGTCTTTCTACCCAGCACCTTCCTCACCGGTTTGTTCGGCGTTAACCTCGGAGGTATCCCCGGTGGTGGCTGGCAGTTTGGCTTCTCGCTGTTCTGTATTGGGTTAGTGGTGCTGATTGGCGGTGTTACGTGGTGGTTACATCGCAGTAAATGGTTGTAAAAAATCAGCTTTATGCTTGTCGGCAGACCTAAAAACGCCGCTAACTTTGAGCGAGGTCAATAAACACGCTACCCATTCAGGGCAATATCTTTCTCGCAGGTGAATGCAACGTCAAGCGATGGGCGTTGCGCTCCATATTGTCTTACTTCCTTTTTTGAATTACTGCATAGCACAATTGATTCGTACGACGCCGACTTAGATAAGTCGGCTTTTTTTGTGCACAGAAAACCCCCAGCTAGGCTGGGGGTTCCGTAAAGCTTTCAGCTTTGAGCCAGTTATCAAAACCCCTTTTGATTTGT
>NZ_JBIGIN010000016.1:0-116032 GCF_043558715.1 Scandinavium sp. M-37 | reverse complement strand
CCGTTTCCAGTAGTTATCCCCCTCCATCAGGCAGTTTCCCAGACATTACTCACCCGTCCGCCGCTCGTCACCCAGGAGCAAGCTCCCTGTGCTACCGCTCGACTTGCATGTGTTAGGCCTGCCGCCAGCGTTCAATCTGAGCCATGATCAAACTCTTCAATTTAAGTTTGATGCTCATGAATTAAACTTCGTAATGAATTACGTATGTTCACTCATAAGACTTGGTATTCTATTTAGCGTCTTTCGACGTTAAGAATCCATGTCACTTTGAGTGCCCACACAGATTGTCTGATAAATTGTTAAAGAGCAGTGAGTTACGCGCTTTCGCTTGCTAACTCGAGGTGGCGTATATTACGCTTTCCTCATTCAGAGTCAAGCGTTTAATTTCGCTTTTCTCTGTCAGAATTTCCGGAGAAACCCTGCTGACCCGGCGGCTTGTTTGCCGTTGTTCCGTGTCGATGGAGGCGCATTATAGGGATCCCATTTTTTTGCACAACCCTTTTTTGCGATCTTTTTTCTGACCGCTGGTTTTTCATTCTTTTTGCTGCGATCCCGTTCGATCTGCCTATTTTTTGAGGTGTGAAAGCTGTGTGGAAAGCTGATAATGGAGGTAATTCACCTGACTCCCTTATCTAAGAGGTAACCATGCCCACCAACATTCGTCCTTATAAAACCTCGCAACCCACTTTCGGCTCCCGCGTGATGATCGACTCCACCAGCGTCGTAATCGGAGATGTACGTCTTTCTGACGATGTGGGAATCTGGCCACTGGTCGTGATCCGTGGTGATGTTAACTATGTCGCTATCGGAGCCCGTACGAATATTCAGGATGGCAGCGTACTTCACGTCACGCATAAATCCTCTTATAAGCCGGAAGGCAATCCATTGATCGTAGGCGAGGATGTCACCGTCGGACACAAAGTGATGCTTCACGGCTGCACCATCGGCAATCGGGTGCTGGTCGGTATGGGGTCGATTTTGCTGGACGGCGTAGTAGTAGAAGATGATGTGATGATTGGTGCCGGAAGCCTGGTGCCACAAAATAAGCATCTGGAAAGCGGTTATCTGTATCTCGGCAGCCCAGTCAAACAGATCCGCCCATTAAAGGAGGCGGAACGGGAAGGGTTAAAATATTCCGCTAACAACTATGTGCAGTGGAAGGATGAATATCTCGATCAGGAGAGCCAGACCCAACCCTGACTATCTTCCTGTTGATCGCGGATGGCCTGTTCCGCTTCGTCTTCCAAATCCCAACGATGCTGGCGAAAACTTTCCAGCCACTGCAACGGCGCATCGCCACCAAAACGATGCGCCAATGATTCCGCCGAGAGGGCACAGTTCACCTGGAACCCATTCACCAGAGCCGGGAAGCAAATGCACTGCTGCGCAGCATCCCACACCTCACGGTCAGGAAACAGGATCGCCTGATTCACTGTGCCAATTCCTTTTTCAGTGCATCAATCACAGGCGTAATATTAGGCAGAACCCCGTGCCACAACAATACGGCATGTGCTGCCTGAGCCACCAGCATACCCAACCCATCTGCGCCCTGTTTGGCTCCGTGCTGTTCACACCAGGTCAGAAAAGCGGTGTTTCCTTTCTGATAAAACATATCGTAGCAATGCACTTTAAGATTGATCAGTGAAGAAGGGATCGCCGGGATTTCTCCATGAATACCGCTGGAAGTGGCATTAATGATCAGATCGAACGCTTCACCCGCCAGGGCGTCCATTGGCCGCGCGGTGATGCTGCCGGTATGCGCAAAGAGTGCAGCCAGTTCTTGAGCCCGGGCAAAGGTCCTGTTTGTCACCGTCACTGCACAATCGAGCGACAGCAGCGGTAACAACACACCTCGGGCAGCACCGCCCGCGCCAATCAGTAGAACACGATAACCTGGTTTGATGAATGCCAGTCGCTCAAGATCGCTCAGCAGACCGATGCCGTCGGTGTTATCCCCAAGTAGGCGCCCATCCTCAAGACGTTTCAAGGTATTAACCGCCCCAGCCAGTGCCGCTCGCTCGGTCAATTCGTCCGCACGCGCAAAAGCATCTTCTTTAAAGGGGACAGTCACATTGCAGCCTTTACCTCCTGCAGCAATAAACGCATCCAGTGTCTCGTTAAAAGCGTCTAACGGGGCAAGTACTCGGCCATACGGATGTTCGATCTTGAGCTGTTGGGCGAATCGCAGATGAATAAAAGGCGACTTACTGTGCGCGATAGGGTTACCAAATACGGCGTACTGTTCCATGCAATTATCCCTGGCGGAAAAGTTCGCCCGTCAGGGCATCACGAATTTCAGACGGATTGAGACGCCCGCCTGTTTCCCCCTCGACTACCGGGAATGCTTCACCAAATTGGGCAATCACTTCATCAACGGTACGGCAGGGTTCTTGGCCGGTCAGGTTGGCGCTCGTGGAGACCAATGGTTTTCCGTAAGACTGACACAATTCAACCACCAGCGGATGATCGGTTACCCGGACGGCGAGCGTATCGAAACGGCCTGTCAGCCATCGCGGGGTTGAAGCCTTCGCCGGGAAGACAAATGTCACTGGGCCTGGCCACCGAGAGAAAACTGTCTCACGCTGAGCATCGGTCAACATCGTGTCATCTATATAAGGTTTGAGCTGCTCAAAGTTAGCCGCTATAAGAATCAGGCCCTTTTCGACCGGCCGCTGCTTAAGTTCCAACAACCGCATGACGGCAGTTTCACTGTCCGGATCACAGCCGACACCAAAAACAGCTTCGGTAGGATACGCGATGACGTCTTTATTATTGAGCGCTTCGATAGCTTTCGAAATACGCGCTTGATGCAGGTTACTGTTCACTGATTTGATCCGCCGATACCGGCTTTCCACATTGTTTACTGGCGCAAAAGAGCTTAACGCCCTGCGCCGTTTTCTTTTCGATAAGCAGTGGGTAATGGCATTCAGGGCATTCGCCCACTACCGGTTTATAGTTCAAGGCGAACTGGCAATCGGGGTACCGATCGCAGGAGTGAAAGGTTTTGCCATAACGTGAACGACGCTGGACCAGATGCCCTTCGCGGCACTGTGGACAAGCAATGGTTGTATCGTCAGGTTTGTCGATAAGTTCGGTATGTTCACAGGCCGGATACTGGCTGCAGCCGATAAACATGCCAAAACGCCCCTGACGAAGGACCAGTTCCGCACCACAAACAGGACACAACTGCCCTTCCAGAACTTTGACGATATGTCCGTCCGCCTGGCTTTTTAGCGGTCGCACATAGTCGCATTCTGGATAATGAGAACAGCCCAGAAACGGCCCATGTTTACCGCTTCGGATAACTAACTCGGCCCCGCATTTTGGGCAGGGCTCGTTTTTAGGCACCGAAAACAGTGCTGATTTCGCCATAACAACTCTTGTCACTGCATAATTGAATTAGTGCAGCATACCTTCATTTACTTCGAAGAGTAATTCTTCCATCTGCTGATAGGCATTTTCACAGCCCGGGATGTTAAACAGCACCATCAGAATGACCCATTTTAGATCTTCCAACTCAAACTCTGCGGCATCTAGCGCCATGACGCGTTCGATGACCATTTCACGCGTTTCGAGGTTTAGCACCTGAATCTGCTCCAGGAATAACAAGAATCCCCGGCAACTGGCATCCAGCCGTTGGCACTCATCTGCAGTGTAAATACGAACAGAGAGTGGATCTGAAGTCAGCTGCATTGGCTCAACGAGCCCTTCCTGATAGTCAGCCAGCTTTTCCAACCACAGCAGGGCGTTGTAGATATCTTCACGATCAAAACCGGCGTCGGTAAGATCCCGCGTCAGCTTGTCCTGATCTACACGCATTTCTGCTTCGTTATGGATGTAAGTCTCAAACAAATACATCAGTACGTCGAACATGGCATGCCCTCCTTAATCGGACATAGCCGCCGGGTACAGCTGCGATCCATCCTGCTAACTCCAGTTCGAGTAATTGGGCTACCGTCACTGGCACAGGTTGGCCGGCACGTTCAGCGACAACGTCAACAGGTGTTACCTCATCTCCTACGTTAGCCAGGAGCTCTGGAAATGGCAATGCCGCAAGGTCCGTATGCGGGGAATAATTTGATTTTTCAGCCTCATCTGGCAGCGATAGCTTCCCGTATTGCACATTTTCGAGAATATCCTCTACCGTGGTCGCGGGTATTGCCCCCTGCTTAATCAGCCAGTGCGGCCCCTCCGAACCCGGGCTGCCCAAAGGACCAGGAATGGCATACACCTCTCTCCCCTGCTCCAGCGCCGTTCGGGCTGTCACCAGAGAGCCACTTTTCAATGCGGCTTCTACCACTAAGACACCCAGACTTAACCCGCTGATGATACGGTTGCGTCGAGGAAAATTCGCGGGCCAGGGCGGCTGTGCCAGCGGGAACTCACTCACCAGCGTCCCGCCGCTTTCAACGATGCGTTGCGCGAGGGAAGCATGCCGCCGCGGATAGGTATGAAAAAGACCATTCCCCAATACCGCGATAGTTTTTCCTTCCGCATCTAGCGCCGCGCGATGCGCCACGCCATCAATACCGAGCGCCATACCGCTGGTTATCGTCATCCCTTTTCTGGCTAAAGCATCACTGAAAATACGCCCCCAGCGTTCACCGTACCAGGAGTGATTACGGCTACCAACGATGGCTATCTGTGATGATGCCAGAAGTTTGACATCCCCGGCGACGAACAACACACCGGGGTAGTCAACTATCGCCCGCAATGAAGGAGGGTATTCCGGATTATCTGCCGTGAGGATTGTGTGATTTGCGTTAGCAGACCAGTTCAATGTCTTGTCCAGAGCCTCGGACGACAGTGAGAAAAAGTGTTTAATGTGCCGGGCAGAAAAACCATTCTCACGCAGCACATCCGTATCAATAGAACAGGCGTTCATCAGCCGCTTTGCCAGCGTACTCATCTTGTCGCCATATAACCCATTGACCGCCATCAGGCGGATCCATATTTCTGTGGGTATCATCCTTATCCCCTTGCCACAAGCAGTCCTGGCAATCTTTGCGATTGGTCACTGATGCTGTCAATCGGAAGGGGTTTTGTCTAGAATAGAGGTAATAATCTTTCCAACTCCTGAACACAACTCTGGATAATTATGGCAGTTTTGCAAGTGTTACATATTCCGGACGAGCGTCTTCGCAAAGTCGCAGAACCGGTTAAAGAAGTGAATGCAGAAATTCAGCGTATCGTCGATGATATGTTCGAGACGATGTACGCCGAAGAAGGTATTGGTCTGGCTGCGACTCAGGTCGATATTCATCAGCGCATCATCGTCATTGATGTCTCTGAAGAGCGTACAGAACAGCTGGTGCTGATTAACCCGGAACTGCTGGAAAAAAGCGGCGATACCGGTATTGAAGAAGGCTGCCTGTCAATCCCTGAGCAGCGAGCACTAGTGCCTCGTGCTGAAAACGTAAAAATTCGCGCGCTAGATCGCAACGGCAAACCGTTCGAATTGGCAGCCGATGGCCTGCTGGCAATCTGCATTCAGCACGAGATGGATCACCTGGTTGGTAAACTGTTCATTGACTATCTGTCTCCGTTGAAACAACAGCGCATTCGTCAGAAAGTTGAGAAACTGGACCGCCTGAACGCGCGTGCTTAAGGATAAGAATTAACGTGTCAGAATCACTTCGCATTATTTTCGCTGGTACTCCTGACTTTGCAGCGCGTCATCTTGACGCGCTGTTGTCGTCTGGGCATCAGGTCGTGGGCGTGTTTACCCAACCCGATCGCCCCGCAGGCCGTGGCAAAAAGCTGATGCCAAGCCCGGTAAAAGTGCTGGCAGAAGAAAAAGGTCTGCCGGTTTTCCAGCCTGCGTCACTTCGTCCGCAGGAAAACCAGCAGCTCGTTGCCGAACTGAACGCCGATGTGATGGTCGTTGTCGCCTATGGTCTTATCTTACCGAAAGCGGTTCTGGACATGCCGCGTCTGGGCTGCATTAACGTACACGGTTCACTGCTGCCGCGTTGGCGCGGTGCGGCGCCAATCCAGCGTTCGCTGTGGGCGGGCGATGCCGAGACTGGCGTGACCATCATGCAGATGGATGTCGGACTCGATACTGGCGATATGCTGCTTAAACTCTCGTGCCCGATTACCGCAGAGGACACCAGCGGCTCGCTGTATGACAAGCTGGCAGAACTGGGGCCGCAAGGCCTGATTGAAACGCTGAAGCAGCTGGCCAATGGCACTGCAAAACCTGAAGTTCAGGATGAATCACGGGTGACTCACGCAGAGAAGCTCAGTAAAGAAGAAGCACGTGTCGATTGGTCTCTTTCTGCTGAACAGCTGGAACGCTGTATTCGTGCCTTTAATCCATGGCCAATGAGCTGGCTGGAAATTGACGGACAGCCGGTAAAAGTATGGCAGGCATCCGTTATTCCTAGTGATACTGATGCAGCACCAGGGACTATAGTGGATGCGAATAAGCATGGCATCCAGATAGCTACCGGCAGTGGCATCCTGAACCTGCAATCGCTGCAACCGGCAGGTAAAAAAGCCATGAGCGCGCAGGATCTTTTAAATTCGCGCCGGGAGTGGTTTATTCCCGGTAACCGTCTCGCCTGACGGCCTCTTACTCCAAGCCCGGTACTGCCGGGCCTTTTCATTTTTACGCTTATGAAAAAAAATACAAATTTACGCAGTCTGGCCGCACTGGCCATTGAGCAAGTGCTTGAGCAGGGGCAGTCGTTAAGTAACGTCCTGCCTGTCATGCAGCAAAACGTCGCTGATAAAGACAGAGCACTATTACAAGAATTAAGCTTCGGTGTGCTGCGCACGCTGTCTCAACTCGATTGGCTCATCAACAAGCTCATGGCACGGCCAATGACCGGCAAACAGCGCTCCGTGCATTACTTAATTATGGTTGGCCTGTATCAGCTACTACATACCCGTATTCCGCCTCATGCCGCCCTGGCTGAAACGGTGGAAGGTGCGGTGGCGATTAAACGTCCGCAGCTCAAAGGACTGATTAACGGGGTGCTACGCCAGTTCCAGCGCAATCAGGAGTCTCTGCTGGAAGAATTTGCCGCGACAGAGAACCGTTTCTTGCACCCGGCCTGGCTGGTAAAACGCATCAAGAAAGCTTATCCGAAGCAATGGCAATCAGTACTCGATGCCAACAATCAGCGTCCGCCGATGTGGCTACGTGTGAATCGTAATCATCATACCCGCGACGAGTGGCTAACATTACTGGAGCAGGCAGGCATGAAAGGCTTCGCACATGAAGCTTATTCTGATGCTGTCCGCCTGGAAACACCGGCTCCCGTTTTTGCGTTGCCAGGTTTTGACGAGGGCTGGGTAACCGTGCAGGATGCTTCTGCTCAGGGCTGCATGAATTATTTGACCCCGAAAAACGGCGAAGTGATCCTCGATTTATGTGCGGCTCCAGGCGGTAAAACAACGCATATCCTGGAGGTTGCCCCTGAAGCGAACGTGCTGGCCGTAGACGTCGACGAACAACGCTTGTCCCGGGTGTACGAAAATCTCAAACGGCTTGGCATGAAAGCTGAAGTGAAACAGGGCGACGGGCGTTATCCTTCACAGTGGTGCGGCGAAAAGCAATTCGATCGGATCTTGCTTGATGCGCCTTGCTCGGCAACTGGCGTGATTCGCCGCCATCCGGATATCAAATGGCTGCGCCGCGATCGTGATATCGCTGAATTGGCACAGCTGCAGGCCGAAATTCTTGATGCGACCTGGGCACACCTCAAACCCGGCGGCACACTGGTATATGCGACCTGCTCCATTCTGCCAGAAGAAAACTGCGAGCAAATTTCCGCGTTTCTGAAACGTACCCCTGACGCCTCGCTGCACGAAACGGGTAATGCAGAACATCCTGGGGTGCAGAATCTGCCAGCGGCAGAAGAAGGCGATGGCTTCTTTTACGCTAAGCTAATCAAACAGTGATGAAATAACGGATCGCGACTGATGAAAATTATCATACTCGGTGCCGGACAGGTTGGCGGTACGCTGGCAGAAAACCTGGTCGGCGAGAACAACGATATCACCGTGGTAGACACTAACGGCGACCGTTTGCGCAGTCTGCAGGATAAATTCGATCTGCGTGTCGTGCAAGGTCATGGCTCTCATCCGCGCGTTTTACGTGAAGCGGGTGCTGATGACGCCGACATGCTAGTCGCCGTAACCAGTTCTGATGAAACAAACATGGTGGCCTGTCAGGTTGCCTACTCATTATTTAACACGCCAAACCGTATCGCTCGAATTCGTTCGCCAGATTACGTCCGGGATGCGGATAAACTTTTCCATTCTGAAGCCGTGCCTATCGATCACCTGATAGCCCCGGAACAGTTAGTGATCGACAGTATTCACCGTCTGATTGAATATCCGGGCGCATTGCAGGTGGTGAACTTTGCAGAAGGAAAAGTCAGCCTGGCGGTAGTGAAAGCCTATTACGGCGGCCCGCTGGTCGGCAACGCGTTGTCCACCATGCGCGAACATATGCCACATATCGACACCCGTGTGGCGGCAATCTTCCGTCATGACAGGCCGATTCGCCCTCAGGGCTCAACGATTGTCGAGGCCGGGGATGAAGTGTTCTTCATTGCAGCATCCCAGCATATCCGTGCGGTAATGAGTGAACTCCAGCGTCTGGAAAAACCCTACAAGCGCATTATGTTGGTTGGCGGCGGTAATATTGGCGCAGGCTTGGCCCGTCAGCTCGAAAAAGATTACAGCGTCAAACTGATCGAACGCGATCAGCAGCGCGCCGCCGAACTGGCAGAAAAGCTGCAGAATACGATCGTTTTTTATGGTGATGCATCGGATCAAGAACTGCTGGCCGAAGAACATATTGATCAGGTCGATCTGTTTATTGCTGTCACCAATGACGACGAAGCTAACATCATGTCGGCCATGCTCGCTAAACGTATGGGTGCCAAAAAGGTGATGGTACTGATCCAGCGTCGCGCTTATGTCGACCTGGTTCAGGGTAGCGTGATTGATATTGCGATCTCCCCACAGCAGGCTACCATTTCTGCGTTGTTAAGCCATGTGCGTAAAGCCGATATTGTCGGTGTTTCTTCCTTACGCCGCGGCGTCGCAGAAGCTATTGAAGCCGTTGCCCACGGCGATGAAAGCACCTCTCGCGTCGTAGGCCGCGTCATCGATGATATAAAATTGCCGCCGGGTACCATTATCGGAGCCGTCGTACGCGGCAACGAAGTGCTGATTGCCAATGACAATTTGCGAATCGAACAGGGCGATCACGTAATTATGTTCCTGACGGATAAAAAGTTTATCACCGATGTAGAACGGCTTTTCCAGCCAAGTCCCTTTTTCCTCTGATCGGCAAAGGCGCTCAAACGAGCGCTTTTTATTAACCCTTTATAAATTAAGGTTTATTTATTCCATTTGATATCCGCGCTTTAATGGAAATCGACTAAACATTTGTTAAACTTATAAACGTCAGTTGGCACAAGGAGAATAAAATGGGAATGATTAAAGAGTTTCGCGAATTCGCGATGCGCGGAAATGTTGTTGATTTGGCTGTGGGTGTCATTATCGGTGCGGCATTCGGTAAAATTGTATCGTCATTGGTTGCCGATATTATTATGCCGCCGCTGGGCTTATTGATTGGCGGTATCGACTTTAAGCAGTTTGCAGTGACGTTACGCGCTGCGCAGGGCGATGTTCCAGCCGTAGTCATGCATTATGGTGTATTCATTCAGAATATTTTTGATTTCGTGATCGTGGCATTAGCTATCTTTATGGCAATCAAACTGATCAATAAACTGAATAGTAAAAAAGAAGAACCAGCTGCAGCACCTGCACCATCTAAAGAAGAAGTACTGCTGACTGAAATTCGCGATCTGCTGAAAGAACAAAATACCCGTTCTTAATCACACCACAGAAAGCAGAAGGCCAGTGGTAAAAAAGTGAATGACTTTTTTGCCACTGGCCTCCCAGTTACCTCTGTTACCATGTTTTCCTTTACGCTGAAAACTTCCCTTTCCTTTCTTACTTTTCTCAACGCGCTGACGATAAAGCGGGTCATGTAGTAGCGCCTCAATGGCGTTGTCCTTAATCTGCCCCTTGGTGTGCTGATAGCGGCTCATAAATTCTCCAGTTTGGTGTTTAAGACGGCGGGAGTGTAGTCCCGGCCGCTCAGGAAATCAACATCCTGCTTTCTCTGTTTCTGAACCTTGTTCAAGCGCTTCGAGGATTGAGCAATAAACGCTGCTGTGCGCGGTTCCGCAGCAGGCGTCATTCAGACGCTGTAAAGACTTTCTCATGGTCTCCAATTGTGAAATTCTGGCTTCCACTTCACTTAAGCGGGCCTGCACGATGCTCTTCGACTCCTGACAGGTGTGGCTTTCTGGATCAACACGGATAGACAGCAGTTCACGGATCGCTTCAAGCGTAAAGCCTAACTGACTACCATGGCGTATAAAGCGCAAACGCTGTAAATCGCTATCCGTATAAAGTCTAAACCCACCTTCGGTCCGTGCAGGATTATCCATCATCAGCTGCTTTTCATAATAGCGGATGGTATCGGGTGTCACCCCAGCAAGCTTAGCCAGTTCGCCAATGCGGAACATTATGATTCCTCATTAATTTTATTGAGTAACTTATCAGCATATTCGCCGCGTAGAAAATCAGTATTGAGACCTGCTTGCCGCAATTTGAACTCAAGGAGCGTTAAACGACGGTGAAGTTCTTCATACCGGGGATCGTCTTCCCGAATGCCTTTTAATAAATCGGCCAACTGTACAGCTTCTTTGCGCTGTTCAAGTTCCGGGGGAAGGCAGCCTGCATTTTTCAATAATCGGTAACCTGCACGCAATTCAGGAGGGACATGCACATCATCGTCAAGGATGAGCGGTTCACCGCTTCCAGGCAGTGCATCGAAGTCACCTCTGTTTTGTGCGTCACGGATATGACGTTCAGCCCACTGGTCAAGTAACCACATAGTGCACGTCCAGGTGAACAAAAAGAATACAGCTATTGTAGTGAAATGGTGGAACGGAGGGTATAAAAAAACCCGCCGAAGCGGGTTTTTTCAAATCACTGCAGATTACTCTGCAGCTGCTTCTGCTTTCGATTCTGAACGATCAACAAGCTCGATGTAAGCCATCGGCGCGTTGTCGCCTGCACGGAAACCACACTTCAGAATACGAGTGTAACCACCGGCACGGCTCGCGAAACGCGGGCCCAGTTCGTTAAACAGTTTTGCCACGATCTCGTTATCACGAGTACGGGCGAATGCCAGACGACGATTAGCAACGCTATCAGTCTTGGCAAGAGTAATCAGCGGCTCAACTACGCGACGCAGCTCTTTCGCTTTAGGCAGGGTCGTCTTGATGATTTCATGACGAACCAGTGAACCTGCCATATTGCGGAACATAGCCTGGCGATGGCTGCTGTTGCGGTTCAGTTGACGACCACTCTTACGATGGCGCATGACCTTATCCTTCTCAGTAAAACCTTAACCTGTGATCCGGTTACTCGTCAGCAATGCTTGCCGGCGGCCAGTTTTCCAGGCGCATGCCCAGAGACAGACCACGAGAAGCCAGCACGTCTTTAATCTCGGTAAGAGATTTTTTACCCAGGTTCGGCGTTTTCAGCAACTCAACCTCGGTACGCTGTACCAGATCACCGATATAGTGGATAGCTTCTGCCTTAAGGCAGTTAGCAGAGCGGACAGTCAATTCCAGATCGTCAACAGGGCGCAGCAGGATCGGATCGAATTCTGGTTTCTCTTCTTTCACTTCCGGCTGACGTACATCACGTAAGTCAACGAAAGCTTCAAGTTGTTCTGCCAGGATGGTTGCCGCACGACGAATCGCCTCTTCAGGATCGATTGTGCCATTGGTTTCCATTTCGATGACCAGCTTGTCCAGGTCGGTACGCTGCTCTACGCGCGCTGCTTCAACATTGTAGGCAATACGCTCTACAGGGCTGTAGCAGGCGTCGACCAGCAGACGGCCGATTGGGCGCTCATCTTCTTCCGAATGAATTCGGGCAGAAGCCGGCACATAACCGCGACCGCGCTGAACTTTGATACGCATATTGATAGATGCGTTCTCATCGGTCAGGTGGCAGATCACATGCTGCGGCTTGACGATTTCGACATCACCGTCGTGGGTAATGTCGGCTGCAGTCACAGGGCCAATGCCAGATTTATTCAGGGTAAGAATAACTTCATCTTTCCCCTGAACTCTCACCGCCAGCCCTTTCAGGTTGAGCAGGATTTCAAGGATATCTTCCTGAACGCCTTCTTTGGTGCTGTACTCATGAAGTACACCATCAATCTCAACCTCGGTCACCGCGCAACCCGGCATCGATGAGAGCAGAATACGGCGCAGTGCGTTACCCAAAGTATGGCCGAAGCCACGCTCTAAAGGCTCAAGGGTCACCTTGGCGTGCGTCGAACTCACTTGCTCGATATCGACCAGGCGCGGTTTTAGAAACTCTGTCACAGAACCCTGCATTGTGTCCTCTCTTTGGTACTAAGCTTTACTTGGAGTAAAGCTCGACGATCAGGTGTTCGTTAATGTCCGCAGACAGATCAGAACGCTCAGGCTGACGCTTGAACGTGCCTTCCATCTTGCCAGCATCAACTTCCAGCCAGGTTGGCTTTTCACGCTGCTCAGCCAGCTCAAGAGCGGCTTTCACGCGAGATTGCTTTTTCGCTTTCTCACGAACGCTGACAACGTCATTCGCTTTAACCTGATAAGAAGCGATGTTAACAACACGACCGTTTACCATGATAGCTTTATGGCTAACCAGCTGACGTGATTCAGCACGAGTAGCGCCGAAGCCCATACGGTATACAACGTTGTCCAGACGACCTTCCAGCAGAGCCAACAGGTTTTCACCGGTGTTGCCTTTCAGACGTGCTGCTTCTTTGTAGTAGTTACGGAACTGACGCTCCAGCACACCGTAGATACGGCGAACTTTTTGCTTTTCACGCAACTGCACACCATAGTCAGACAGACGCGGTTTACGCGCACCGTGCTGGCCAGGAGCTTGTTCAATTTTACACTTGGTATCGATCGCGCGAACGCCAGACTTAAGGAATAAGTCGGTGCCCTCACGACGGCTCAGCTTGAGCTTAGGACCCAAATATCTTGCCATTTTCTTTCTCCAACTAACCTGGAAAACGTAGCGTTATACGCGACGTTTCTTCGGCGGACGACAACCGTTATGAGGGATCGGAGTCACATCAGTAATATTAGTGATGCGGAAACCAGCGGCGTTCAGAGCACGAATGGTAGATTCGCGACCTGGACCCGGACCTTTAACCATAACTTCCAGATTCTTGATACCGTAATCTTTTACGGCTTCAGCGCAACGCTCTGCTGCAACCTGAGCTGCAAACGGAGTGGATTTGCGTGAACCACGGAAACCGGAACCACCGGCTGTTGCCCAACCCAGTGCGTTACCCTGGCGATCGCTGATGGTAACGATGGTGTTGTTAAAAGAAGCATGGATATGAGCCACGCCATCAGAGACTTGTTTTCTTACACGCTTACGTGCACGAACTGGTGCCTTTGCCATTATTCAATCACCCCGATTATTTCTTGATCGGTTTGCGCGGACCCTTACGGGTACGTGCGTTGGTCTTCGTACGCTGACCGCGCACTGGCAGACCACGACGATGACGCAAACCGCGATAGCAACCAAGATCCATCAGGCGCTTGATGCTCATGCTGATTTCACGGCGCAGATCACCTTCAACGACAAATTTGGCAACTTCGTCACGCAGCGTGTCGATTTGTTCTTCAGACAGCTCACTGATCTTAACATCTTCAGCAATGCCCGCCGCAGCCAAAATGGCTTTGGAACGAGTTTTGCCGACACCGAAGATCGAAGTTAATGCGATCACGGCGTGTTTCTGATCAGGAATGTTAATGCCTGCTATACGGGCCACTATGCACTCCTACTATTTAATATGTACGCACCATGCCGAAAAGCCCGTTTTCAGGATACTCAAATGGATACGCACAGACATACAAAAAGATTGGCTGGCTAATCTAGCCAGCTCAACCCAACTTTGCAAGAAAAATATGCGAAATAATCAGCCTTGGCGCTGTTTATGCTTCGGCTCGGCACTGCAAATCACACGGATGACACCATCACGCTTAACGATTTTGCAGTTACGGCATAATTTCTTGACGGAAGCACGAACTTTCATTTTTACTCTCCGTAACTTCTCAGGCGACCATTAACGGCCGTAGCCTTTCAGGTTCGCCTTCTTCAATGCAGACTCATACTGACTAGACATCATCAGAGTTTGCACTTGAGCCATAAAGTCCATAATCACGACGACAACAATAAGCAGCGAGGTCCCACCGAAGTAGAACGGCACTTTCATTGCATCACGCATGAACTCCGGGATCAGGCAGATAAAAGTGATGTACAACGCACCAATCAGAGTCAGGCGTGTCATTACTTTATCGATATACTTCGCCGTTTGTTCTCCCGGACGAATTCCTGGCACGAATGCACCGGACTTCTTCAGGTTATCTGCTGTTTCGCGTGGGTTGAAAACCAACGCTGTGTAGAAGAAACAGAAGAAGATGATTGCAGACGCATAGAGTAACACATAAAGCGGTTGCCCAGGCTGCAAATACAGCGAAATTGTTGTCAGCCAGTTCCAACCAGTACCGCCCCCGAACCATGACGCGATGGTCGCCGGGAACAGAATAATACTGGAAGCGAAGATTGCTGGGATTACCCCCGCCATATTCACTTTCAGCGGCAAATGTGTGCTCTGTGCAGCATAGACACGACGACCTTGCTGGCGTTTCGCGTAGTTTACCACAATGCGGCGTTGACCACGTTCAACAAACACAACAAAGAAGGTCACGGCAAATACTAATACTGCAACCAACAGCAACAGGAGGAAGTGCAGGTCACCTTGACGCGCTTGCTCGATAGTATGGGCGATGGCCGGCGGGAGACCCGCAACGATACCGGCGAAGATAATGATCGAGATACCGTTACCGATACCACGTTCAGTAATCTGTTCGCCGAGCCACATCAGGAACATCGTTCCTGTGACCAGACTTACAACAGCGGTGAAGTAGAATGCAAAGCCCGGATTAATTACCAGGCCTTGCATACCAGGCATATTCGGCAGACCGGTAGCAATACCGGTCGCCTGGAATATTGCCAGCACCAGAGTGCCGTAGCGGGTGTACTGGCTAATCTTACGACGTCCAGATTCCCCTTCCTTCTTAATCTCTGCCAGCGTCGGGTGAACCACCGTCAGCAGCTGGATAATGATCGATGCCGATATGTACGGCATGATACCCAGAGCAAAGATAGAAGCACGGCTGAGAGCACCACCAGAGAACATGTTAAACATTTCAATGATGGTGCCTCGCTGTTGCTCAAGCAGTTTGGCAAGTACAGCGGCATCGATACCAGGGATCGGAATAAAAGAGCCAATTCGGAACACAATCAACGCACCGATCACAAACAGAAGTCTGCGTTTCAGTTCGCCGAACCCACCTTTGGCACTTTGAAAATCTAATCCCGGTTGCTTAGCCATCTGCTACTTATTCCTCAATTTTACCGCCAGCAGCTTCGATAGCAGCACGAGCGCCTTTAGACACGCGCAGGCCGTTAACAGTTACCGGACGAGTTACTTCACCAGCCAGAATCACTTTCGCGAATTCAATCTGGATGCCGATAATGTTAGCCGCTTTCAGCGTGTTCAGGTCAACTACGTCGCCTTCTACTTTAGCCAGATCGGACAGACGAACTTCGGCTGTGATCATTGCTTTACGTGAAGTGAAACCGAACTTCGGCAGACGACGGTACAGAGGCATCTGACCACCCTCGAAACCGCGACGTACGCCACCGCCAGAACGAGAGTTCTGACCTTTGTGACCACGACCACCGGTTTTGCCGAGGCCAGAACCGATACCACGACCCAAACGCTTAGAAGCGTGTTTAGACCCTTCGGCCGGAGACAGAGTATTTAAACGCATCTCTTACTCCTCCACTTTAAGCATGTAGGAAATCGCGTTAACCATACCGCGTACAGCAGGCGTGTCTTCACGCTCAACGGTGTGGCCAATGCGACGCAGACCCAGGCCATTCAGAGTCGCTTTATGCTTCGGCAGACGTCCGATTGAACTGCGGGTTTGTGTAATTTTAATAGTCTTTGCCATGGTCAATTACCCCAGAATTTCTTCAACGGATTTACCACGCTTGGCAGCGACCATTTCTGGAGAATTCATATTTTCCAGGCCATCGATAGTTGCACGAACCACGTTAATCGGGTTGGTGGAACCATACGCTTTAGCCAGAACGTTATGAACTCCAGCGACTTCCAGGACGGCGCGCATTGCACCACCGGCGATGATACCGGTACCTTCAGAAGCCGGCTGCATGAAGACACGAGAACCCGTGTGAACACCTTTTACAGGGTGTTGCAGGGTGCCGTGGTTCAGCGCGACGTTAATCATGTTGCGACGGGCTTTTTCCATCGCTTTCTGGATCGCTGCTGGAACTTCACGCGCTTTACCGTAACCAAAACCAACGCGACCGTTACCATCGCCTACTACAGTCAGAGCTGTGAAGGAGAAAATACGACCACCTTTAACGGTTTTAGATACGCGGTTAACCGCGATCAGCTTTTCCTGCAGTTCGCCAGCTTGTTTTTCGATGTGAGCCATCTTACACCTCTACCTTAGAACTGAAGGCCAGCTTCACGGGCAGCATCTGCCAGTGCCTGGACACGACCATGATATTGGAACCCGGAACGGTCAAAGGATACATCTTTGATGCCTTTTTCCAGAGCGCGTTCAGCGACAGCTTTACCCACAGCTGCTGCAGCGTCTTTGTTACCGGTGTACTTCAGTTGTTCAGAGATAGCTTTTTCTACAGTAGAAGCAGCTACCAGAACTTCAGAACCGTTCGGTGCAATTACCTGTGCGTAAATATGACGCGGGGTACGATGTACCACCAGGCGAGTTGCGCCCAGCTCTTGGAGCTTGCGGCGTGCGCGGGTCGCACGACGGATACGAGCAGATTTCTTATCCATAGTGTTACCTTACTTCTTCTTAGCCTCTTTGGTACGCACGACTTCGTCGGCGTAACGAACACCCTTGCCTTTATATGGCTCAGGACGACGGTAGGCGCGCAGATCTGCTGCAACCTGACCGATCACCTGCTTATCAGCGCCTTTCAGCACGATTTCAGTTTGAGTCGGACATTCTGCAGTAATACCTGCTGGCAGCTGATGGTCAACTGGGTGAGAGAAACCTAAAGACAGGTTTACTACATTCCCTTTAACCGCTGCACGATAACCTACACCAACCAGCTGCAGCTTCTTAGTGAAGCCTTCGGTAACACCGATAACCATTGAGTTCAGCAGGGCACGCGCGGTACCAGCCTGAGCCCAACCATCCACGAAACCATCACGTGGACCGAAGGTCAGTGCATTATCAGCTTGTTTAACTTCAACAGCATCGTTGAGAGTACGAGTCAGCTCGCCGTTTTTACCTTTGATCGTAATAACCTGACCGTTGATTTTTACATCAACGCCGGCAGGAACAACGACCGGTGCTTTAGCAACACGAGACATTTTTTCCTCCGATTAGGCTACGTAGCAGATAATTTCGCCACCAAGACCAGCTTGGCGCGCTGCACGATCAGTCATAACACCTTTAGAGGTAGAAACAACTGCGATACCGAGACCCGCCATAACTTTCGGCAGCTCATCTTTTTTCTTATAGATGCGCAGACCTGGGCGGCTGACACGCTGAATGCTTTCTACAACAGCTTTACCCTGGAAGTACTTAAGAGTCACTTCCAGTTCCGGCTTGGTGTCGCCTTCAACTTTAAATTCTTCAATAAAACCTTCTTCCTTCAGCACGTTGGCAATTGCCACTTTCAGCTTGGAGGAAGGCATGGTGACCGCAGCTTTGTTCGCGGCCTGACCGTTACGGATACGGGTCAGCATATCCGCGATCGGATCTTGCATGCTCATCTGTCTTTACTCCCGTGATTCAATTGGTGACAATTACCAGCTAGCCTTTTTCAAGCCAGGTACTTCACCGCGCATTGCGGCTTCACGAAGCTTGATACGGCTCAACCCGAACTTGCCCACATAACCATGTGGACGACCAGTCTGGCGGCAGCGGTTACGCTGACGGGACGGGCTGGAATCACGCGGCAGACTTTGCAGCTTGAGAACTGCGTTCCAACGATCTTCGTCAGAAGCGTTTACATCAGAGATGATCGCTTTCAGTTCAGCGCGTTTCGCGAAGTATTTTTCAGCTAAAGCTACGCGTTTAACTTCGCGTGCTTTCATTGATTGCTTAGCCATTAAGTAACCCTACCTTACTTGCGGAACGGGAAGTCAAAGGCAGCCAGCAGAGCACGGCCTTCTTCGTCAGAATTCGCAGTAGTGGTAATGGTAATATCCAAACCACGAACGCGGTCGACTTTGTCATAGTCGATTTCTGGGAAGATGATCTGCTCACGGACACCCATGCTGTAGTTACCACGACCATCGAATGACTTAGCGGACAGGCCACGGAAGTCACGAATACGCGGTACAGCAATAGTGATCAGGCGCTCAAGGAACTCCCACATGCGTTCGCCACGCAGAGTTACTTTACAGCCGATCGGATAGCCCTGACGGATTTTGAAGCCTGCAACTGATTTGCGTGCTTTGGTGATCAACGGCTTTTGACCGGAGATAGCTGTCAAATCAGCTGCTGCGTTATCCAGCAGTTTCTTATCAGCGATCGCTTCACCAACACCCATATTCAGGGTGATCTTCTCGACCCGAGGGACTTGCATGACAGAATTGTAGCTAAACTCAGTCATGAGTTTCTTAACTACTTCGTCTTTGTAGTAATCATGCAGTTTCGCCATCGTACTACTCCAAATTACTTGATAGTTTCGCTGTTAGACTTGAAGAAACGGACTTTTTTGCCGTCTTCGAATCTAAAGCCTACACGGTCAGCCTTGCCGGTTGCCGCATTGAAGATTGCAATGTTAGAGATCTGAAGCGCAGCTTCTTTCTCAACGATGCCGCCTGGTTGGTTCAGGGCCGGAACCGGCTTCTGATGTTTTTTAACCAGGTTGATACCTTCAACAATGACCTTGCCGGAAGACAGGACATTCTTAACTTTACCGCGTTTACCTTTATCTTTACCGGTCAACACGATAACTTCGTCATCACGACGGATCTTCGCTGCCATGATTCGCTCCTTAGAGTACTTCTGGTGCCAGAGAGATAATTTTCATGAACTTTTCATTACGCAGTTCACGAGTTACCGGCCCAAAAATACGCGTGCCGATTGGCTGCTCGCTGTTATTGTTTAAAATAACGCATGCATTACCATCGAAGCGAATGACAGAACCGTCCGGGCGACGAACACCCTTCTTGGTGCGCACCACTACCGCTTTCAGCACATCGCCTTTCTTCACCTTACCACGTGGAATTGCTTCCTTGATGGTAATCTTGATGATGTCGCCGACGCCTGCGTAGCGACGGTGCGAGCCACCCAGAACCTTGATACACATTACGCGACGTGCACCGGAGTTGTCGGCCACGTTCAGCATAGTCTGTTCTTGGATCATTTTAGTGCTCCGCTAATGTCAACTACTACTGAGACTCTAAAATCAGAGTCGTTAAAAAGCCCCATATCGAGGGCGCGGCATTATAACACCGCTCTCAACATATGGGTAGAAAAAATAAACGGCTCATTTCTGAGCCGTTTATCCATTTGAGAAAGGCTACTGTATTACAGAACCGCTTTCTCTACAACGCGAACCAGCGTCCAGGACTTAGTCTTGGACAGTGGACGGCATTCACGGATTTCAACCTTGTCGCCGATACCACATTCGTTGTTCTCGTCATGTACGTGCAGTTTGGTCGTACGCTTGATGAATTTCCCGTAGATCGGGTGCTTCACAACACGTTCGATGGCAACAACAATGGATTTCTCCATTTTATCGCTGACAACGCGACCTTGCAGAGTACGGATTTTATCGGTCATTACGCACCCGCCTTCTGAGTCAGTAAAGTCTTAACACGTGCAACGTTACGACGAACCTGCTTCAGCAGGTGAGTCTGTTGCAGCTGGCCGCTTGCAGCCTGCATACGCAGGTTGAATTGCTCGCGCAGCAGGTTAAGCAGCTCGGTGTTCAGCTCTTCAACGCTCTTTTCACGCAGCTCATTTGCTTTCATTACATCACCGTCTTAGTTACAAAGGTGGTTTTGATAGGCAGTTTCGCTGCTGCCAGGCCGAAGGCTTCACGGGCCAGCTCTTCCGGTACGCCGTCCATTTCATACAGGACTTTACCCGGCTGAATCAAGGCAACCCAATACTCCACGTTACCTTTACCTTTACCCATACGAACTTCCAGCGGCTTCTCGGTGATCGGTTTGTCCGGGAATACACGGATCCAGATCTTACCTTGACGCTTAACTGCACGGGTCATAGCACGACGTGCTGCTTCGATCTGACGTGCAGTCAGACGACCACGGCCAACAGCTTTCAGACCGAAAGTGCCGAAGCTAACATCCGTACCTTGCGCCAGACCACGGTTGCGGCCTTTGTGCACTTTACGGAATTTTGTACGCTTTGGTTGTAACATCAGCGACGCTCCTTATTTACGGCCTTTACGCTGCTGCTTTTTAGGTTGAGCAGCCGGTTCCGGTTGTTCAACAGCAGCCATACCACCCAGGATCTCGCCTTTGAAGATCCATACCTTAACGCCGATTACACCGTAAGTGGTGTGCGCTTCAGAGGTGTTGTAGTCGATGTCAGCACGCAGAGTGTGCAGAGGTACGCGACCTTCGCGGTACCATTCGGTACGTGCGATTTCCGCGCCGCCCAGACGGCCGCTAACTTCAACTTTAATCCCTTTAGCGCCAAGACGCATTGCGTTCTGTACAGCACGCTTCATAGCACGACGGAACATAACGCGACGTTCCAGCTGTGAAGTGATGCTGTCAGCAACCAATTTTGCGTCCAGTTCTGGCTTACGAACTTCGGCGATATTGATCTGTGCAGGGACGCCAGCGATATCCGCTACGACCTTGCGCAGTTTTTCTACGTCTTCGCCTTTCTTACCGATAACGATACCCGGGCGAGCAGTGTGAATAGTCACACGGATGCTCTTAGCAGGACGCTCGATTACGATACGAGATACGGACGCTTTTGCCAGTTCCTTAGTCAGGTACTGACGTACTTTAAAATCGCTGTCCAGGTTGTCAGCGAATTCTTTGGTGTTCGCAAACCAGGTAGAGTTCCAAGGTTTTACAATACCCAGGCGAATACCATTAGGATGTACTTTCTGACCCATTGCTAGTCTCCAGAGTCTCAGCGATCGGACACAACCACAGTAATGTGGCTGGTGCGCTTCAGGATGCGATCTGCACGACCTTTCGCACGCGGCATAATGCGCTTCATGCTTGGGCCTTCGTCTACGAAGATTTTCGTAACTTTCAGATCGTCGATGTCAGCGCCATCGTTGTGTTCAGCGTTAGCAATGGCAGATTCCAGAACCTTCTTGACCAGTACAGCCGCTTTCTTATTGGTGTAGGTCAGAATATCCAGGGCCTGCGACACTTTCTTACCGCGAATCAGGTCAGCAACAAGGCGAACCTTCTGAGCAGAAGAACGAGCATGGCGATGTTGAGCTAAAGTTTCCATCTCTTCCTCCTACCTTATTTCTTCTTCGCTTTTTTATCAGCAGCGTGGCCGCGATAAGTACGAGTCGGTGCGAATTCACCCAGTTTGTGACCGACCATTTCGTCGGAAACAAATACCGGAACGTGCTGACGACCATTATGGACAGCGATGGTCAAACCGATCATGTTAGGAAAGATCGTTGAACGACGGGACCAAGTGCGCAGGGGCTTCTTGTCACCGCTTTCCACCGCTTTCTCTACCTTCTTCAGCAAGTGCAGGTCAATAAAAGGACCTTTCTTGAGAGAACGTGGCATGGCTTATCCTCTAATATTATTTGCTACGGCGACGTACGATAAATTTATCAGTACGCTTGTTGCTGCGGGTCTTCTTACCTTTGGTCTGAACGCCCCACGGAGTTACCGGGTGCTTACCAAAGTTACGACCTTCACCACCACCATGTGGGTGATCGACTGGGTTCATCGCAGTACCGCGAACGGTAGGACGAACACCACGCCAGCGTGCAGCACCTGCTTTACCCAGAACGCGCAGCATATGCTCAGCATTGCCAACTTCGCCCAGGGTTGCACGGCAGTCTGCTTCGACTTTACGCATTTCACCAGAACGCAGACGCAGGGTGACATAAGCACCATCGCGAGCAACGATCTGAACGTAAGTACCAGCGGAACGTGCCAGCTGACCGCCTTTACCTGGTTTCATTTCTACGTTATGAACAGTAGAACCAACCGGGATATTGCGCATCGGCAGGGTGTTACCTGCTTTGATTGCAGCATCAACGCCAGACTGAATCTGGTCGCCAGCTTTCAGGCCTTTAGGGGCCAGGATGTAACGGCGTTCGCCATCTTTGTACAGAACCAGCGCGATGTTCGCGGAACGGTTCGGATCGTACTCAAGACGCTCAACAATTGCCGGGATACCATCTTTGTTGCGTTTGAAGTCAACAATACGATAAGCCTGCTTATGACCACCACCAATGTGACGAGTGGTGATACGGCCATTGTTGTTACGACCACCGGATTTGCTGTTTTTTTCCAGCAGCGGAGCAAAAGGTTTGCCCTTGTGCAGCTCAGGGTTGACCACTTTAACTACGTGGCGACGACCCGGAGATGTCGGTTTACATTTAACAACTGCCATTGTATTACTCCTCCGACTTACTCAGCGCCGCCAACGAAGTCCAGATTCTGGCCTTCTTCCAGGGTGACGTAAGCTTTTTTCCAGTCGCTACGACGACCGATACGCTGTCCGTGACGCTTCACCTTGCCTTTAACAACCAGGGTGCGTACGGTATCAACTTTGACTTCAAACAGTTTCTGCACAGCAGCTTTGATTTCTGCTTTAGTCGCGTCTTTAGCAACTTTGAGAACGATGGTATTGGTTTTTTCCATCGCGGTAGACGCTTTTTCAGAAACGTGCGGTGCACGAAGCACCTTCAGCAAACGTTCTTCACGAATCATGCCAGCATCTCCTCAACTTGCTTAACAGCATCAGCAGTCATTACGACTTTGTCGAAGGCGATCAGGCTAACCGGGTCGATACCATTCGCGTCACGTACGTCAACCTTGTGCAGGTTACGTGCGGCCAGGAACAGGTTCTCGTCCAGCTCACCGGTGATGATCAACACATCTTCCAGAGCCATGTCTTTCAGTTTCTGTGCCAGCAGCTTGGTTTTCGGTGCTTCAACAGAGAACGTCTCGACAACGATCAGACGATCCTGACGTACCAGTTCGGACAGAATGCTTTTCAGCGCGCCGCGGTACATCTTTTTGTTAACTTTTTGACTGTGGTCCTGCGGGCGTGCAGCGAAGGTTACGCCACCGGAACGCCAGATCGGGCTCTTAATAGAACCTGAACGCGCACGGCCGGTACCTTTCTGGCGCCACGGCTTTTTACCGGAACCAGTTACTTCAGCACGGGTCTTCTGAGCACGAGTGCCCTGACGAGCACCAGCTGCATAAGCAACAACAACCTGGTGAACCAGCGCTTCGTTGAAATCACGACCGAAGGTAGTTTCGGAAACAGTCAGCGCGCTCTGCGCGTCTTTCAATACTAATTCCATTGCTATCCCCTTACGCCTTCACAGCTGGTTTAACGATAAGGTCGCTACCGGTAGCACCGGGAACAGCACCTTTAACCAGCAGCAGGTTGCGCTCAGCGTCAACACGTACTACGTCCAGGCTCTGAACGGTTACGCGCTCATTACCCAGCTGACCTGCCATTTTCTTGCCTTTAAACACTTTGCCCGGAGTCTGGTTCTGACCGATAGAACCCGGAACGCGGTGAGACAAGGAGTTACCGTGGGTAGCGTCCTGGGTACGGAAGTTCCAGCGCTTAACGGTACCGGCGAAACCTTTACCTTTAGAGGTACCGGTTACGTCAACTTTTTTAACTTCAGCAAACAGCTCAACGCTAATGTCCTGACCTACGGTGAACTCTTCGCCTTCTGCAAGACGGAATTCCCAAAGACCACGGCCAGCTTCTACGCCAGCTTTAGCGAAGTGACCAGCTTCCGGCTTGGTTACACGGTTAGCTTTTTTAGCACCGGTGGTAACCTGAACTGCACGGTAGCCGTCGTTAGCCAGGTCTTTAACCTGAGTAACACGGTTTGCTTCAACTTCGATTACGGTTACTGGGATAGATACGCCATCTTCAGTGAAGATGCGGGTCATGCCCACTTTTTTACCGACTAAACCAATCATTGTATCAACCTCTCAATCGCTCGATGACCTGATTAACCCAGGCTGATCTGCACGTCTACACCGGCAGCCAGGTCCAGACGCATCAGAGCATCAACGGTTTTCTCGGTTGGCTCAACGATGTCAACCAGACGCTTGTGAGTGCGAATCTCGTACTGATCACGCGCGTCTTTGTTAACGTGCGGAGAGATCAGAACGGTAAAGCGCTCTTTGCGGGTCGGCAGCGGGATCGGACCGCGAACCTGCGCACCAGTGCGCTTGGCAGTCTCGACGATTTCCGCGGTTGATTGATCGATCAGACGATGATCAAACGCTTTAAGGCGGATACGGATTCTTTGGTTCTGCATGAGACCAGAGCTCCAATTATTTTATAAACGAAATGGCTACTCCTCACACCCATTACGATTGATGGGGGAGCGCAGCCGTTCTTACGTAGTTCCGCAATTGGGAACATTGTCGACAACAAAATGCGTTGTCGGAGCTCTTATCGAACTCGCCGTCACTAAAGACAGCCCGCGCATTATACTTGCATATAGCCCAAATGCAAGTTCTTATGGTTTAAAATTGCTCAGGCATCGGCAGGGGTTTGCCCTGCATCAGTCGCCTATTTCAGCCAATGCTTTTTGGACTTGTTCACGCAGTGCATCTTTACGCACTTGTTCTTCTGATGGCATATCGCCATCCTCGCTCGCCGTGTCATCGTTAGGCATATCATCAACATTATCGTATGCCGGAGTTTCAGCATCCTCATCGACAGGCTGATCATCAGGGACATCAGGCGAGAGTCTTGTCGGTAGCGGTTGCTTCTTAAAGACATAGTGCATATCGGAGAGATGATAATCCTCTACCGCCTTTACCGTTACTTCGCTGTTCACTCGCGGGTGGCGCTGTAGCCAGTAATAATGTGCGTAATAACCGATGAGCAGTGCGCAGGCTATCCACACCAGTAAGCACAGCCACACCCACGCATTTCGCGCTATGGCATTTCCCGCTCTCGCAACATGCTGGGGAGTGTCACTAGCACGATGAGCCACAAAGGCTGAGTAAATCCGCATCATTTCGCGTTCTCCTTCGACGCATCGCCTGGCATATCTGAGTTCAGGGGCAATTGAGCCGTCAGCCATTCTGATAAGTCCGTGCCTGAAGTCATTTCATTAACTAACCTTGGCGCCTCACCCAGCGCCTGACGCAATCTAATCAGCGTATTCTTACCCGGCACACCATCCGCCTGCAGTTTCTCATTGCGTTGAAAGAGTTTTACCTTTTCGGTTAGCGTTGCCGTCCAGTCCCCACTTTCATCAACCGGAAGTCCCAGTGCGCGGCTGAGCATTGCATCCAGCCAAATAATGCTTTCGGCGCTACTTTTATTGGTGACGCGATTTTTACCGTCAGGTGCCGGTGGCCACATCATGGTGTAGTGTCCTTCGGAGTGGGTATCAAACCAGCAACGAGTGACCGTCCATGTTTTTTTATTGATGAGAAGATCGAGGTCATTGTCTGAAACACGCATAACTACCGCATAAAGTGGATGCTTCTCCACAGTGAGTCGTGCAATCCAGGGCAAACCGTTGCTCGCCAAATGACTCACCGTTTCATTACCGCTTTCGCAAACCAAATCAGCACGGTCGGCTTGTTCGCACCACGCCTCTTCCGCAGACACGTCATAGCCCCAGGTCGCATACAATTGCTCCATGGCATCGTGAACATTGGATGTAACATCAGTGATTTTTGCGGGCTCAGCCTCTTTGACCGTCGGTTTAGTCACATTCAGCCATTGTGGGGTCGGGAAAGGCAATTTGATCATATCTGCCCCACCCCAGCCAATTGCTAACGCCAGCACCGCGTAAGTAACCAGTAAAAAGGCGCTGGGCCTGGATTTGTATGGCAGGCCCACGGCAGCCATCACCAGTCTCTCCTGGCGCGCGCTTAATTTTGTCGAGTGTTCCGCTACAGCTAACTGCTTAGCAATCACGGCAATCCTTTTCATCACCTTTAGATTGCCCTTTGTGGCCAAACAGACATGGCGTACAAATCCTGGACGAAAGACAACATCGTCCCCTGACGGGTCTTCGGCCTGCATTGCGTTCATATACTCACTGCACTCCATTTCGGAAGGCGGATCCAGACAGACATATAAAGGAAGACGTTGGCTGAGCGATTTAGCGTTTTTGAGTTTCACACTCCCGACAAGCAGCAGCTTGACGCTGACACCTATCGCAGGGATGAGCTGCGTAAAGGATTGAATGAAGCTATCAAGGTGTCCTGCCAGTAAATCCGCATTGTCAATGACAATGAGACTTTCCGAGGTTTTGTCATTAATCAGCGATAATATATCGAGCCAAAAACGATCATGGGCATAGGTAACATGTTCTTTCTCATGTTCGCGTGTGGACATTAAGTGAATATTATCGCCAAGATGAATAGCTGTAAAAACTAATAACGCATCTGATTTAGTTTTGCTTAATTTATTAATAAGAGTTGATTTACCAACACCCTTATTACCGAACAAAACAGCGACCTCACCTGACCACGGCGCGTTTACCACCCACTCGGAGATCAATCCGGGCTGAGTGAACTCGTAACTCCCTGACATTTTTACAATACCTTTAATATTTTGCCATTCAAAATGCTTGGGGATCAAATAGAGAAAACCAAAAACACTTCATTGATATTTATACTGTAGGACCCCCCAACAAATGTCAACCACACAAATGGTAACCATAGACCAGATTGAATGAAATTAAAAAAGAACATACACTATCCTTCGTTTTTTCGATAAGCCCCTCCCATGAAAAAAATGATTATTGATATCGATAGCCTGATTATTTGGCTACATAAACATAGCCAGCAAATGCTGTGTGCGGGAGTGATCTTGCCTACATTGTTATTGTTTATTTGCACTGTGAATACATATTGTGAATCTATGCGTGACACAAATGTTTCATCGACTTTAGTGCCTGCGATTGCAGATAAAGTGAATGTTAATCTCAACATGGATGATGGGAGTCACGAAGGAAGTCTGGCCGTCGCTAAGTCTGCGGCCACCACAGTTGCTCCCGTCTCACTCGCTCTAACCTTAACGGGTATTATCGCCAGTGACGATCGCGTATTTTCTCAAGCCATCATTACCAGTCAGGGTGGCCCACGAAATTACAATCAGGGGGAGTACATTGAAGGCTTATCGGGTGTTTTCATTGAAAAAATAGACATCAACACGGTCCGCATTAACAACAATGGCACGTCTCAGCTAATGACTCTACTTGATGAAGATCCCACTCCACCAAGTAAGGCACCGGAGCAGACGAAAAAAACACGCTTCCTGAGTGATTTCATCATCAGTAACCCGGTCTATGAGAATGAGAAACTAACCGGGGTTAAGTTATACCCTCGTGGTGCCGCGAGCCGTTTTACCAGACTAGGCTTCAAGTCTGGAGATATTGCCTTGAAAATCAACAACCACATTTTAAGCGAGCCTGAAGGAATGAAAGCCGCTTTAAATGAGCTCAGCACACTCGGTTCTGCACAGTTCACTGTGTTACGTAACAGTAATGAAAAGTTAATCAATGCCTCAACAATGGATGTTGAATAGGTCAAGGAAGTAAACAGTATGAAACTCTCTCGTAAATATCTCGCATTTATTTTGGCATTACAAATTATTACACCGACAAGCCCGACTTACGCTGCACAGTATTCTGCCAACTTCAAAAATGCGGATATTCGCGAGTTTATCGCCGCGGTAAGTAAGAACACAGGTAAAACAATTCTGGTTGAACCTTCCGTTCAGGGAAATATATCAGTACGCAGTTATGATAATTTTAATGACGAAGAATACTATCAGTTCTTTCTTAGCGTACTTGATATTTATGGTTTTTCAGTCGTCAATCTCGATAATGGACTGGTCAAAGTGGTGCGCTCAGCCTCACTAAAAACAGCCCCGGGTGAGATCAAAGACACCGCGACGCCGTCAGTGGGCGATGAATTCATTACTCGCGTCGTCTCTTTACAGAACGTACCAGTACGTGAACTGGCCCCCCTGCTGCGGCAGATGATGGACAGCGGTGGCATTGGCAATGTCGTGCACTACGACCCCTCTAACGTGTTGCTGATCACCGGCAAAGCGAACGTCGTCAATCGCATTCTCGAAGTGATAAAGCGCGTCGACGTCAATGGCACGCAGGCGCGTGAAGTACTTAAACTGCATTACGCTTCCGCAGTCGACCTCGCTGAAGTCATCAACAATCTGGTACGTGAAGAATCCAAAGAGAGCCCTACACAAATTCTCTTACCCAAAATTGTTGCTGATAAACGCACCAATTCCCTGGTCATTAGTGGTTCCGAGAAGATACGCAACAAGCTTAAGTCGCTGGTGAGCAGACTCGACGTTGAGCAGAGCACCCAGGGTAATACCCGCGTTTTTTATCTTAAATATGCAAAAGCTGCCAAAATCGTTGAAGTTCTAACCGGGGTATCAGAAAAAATTGCGACCGATAAGAAATCATCGTCTCAGGGCAGTAACCGAGAGGATGTTTCGATCAACGCCGACGAGCAGACTAACTCGGTGGTGATTACTGCCGATCAAAGCACCATGCAGGAACTCGAAAATGTCATCGCTCGGCTCGATATCCGTCGTGCACAAGTATTAGTCGAAGCCATTATTGTCGAAGTGCAGGATGGAAATGGCCTCAATCTCGGAGTGCAGTGGTCTAACAGCGAGGTGGGTGGGCAACAATTTACCAAGTCTGGATTACCCATTTTTGATGTAGCCCAGGGAGCGCGACAGTTTAAAAAGAGCGGTTCCATGGGTACTGACAATCCAATGGCCAGTGCGCTCAGTAGTTTTAATGGCCTGGCAACGGGCTTCTTCGAAGGCGACTGGAGCGTACTGCTGACGGCGCTTTCCTCGAATAATAAAAACGATATTCTCGCCACGCCTAGCATCGTCACGCTGGACAATAAAGAAGCGTCCTTCAACGTTGGGCAAGATGTGCCGGTGCTCTCAGGATCGCAAACGACTTCCGGTGACAACGTTTTCAATACCGTTGAACGTAAAACCGTCGGGACTAAGTTAAAAGTCACGCCACAAATTAACGAGGGTGATGCCGTACTGATGGAAATCGAGCAAGAAGTTTCCAGCGTCGATACCACCTCAGGTACCTCGAGCGATCTCGGCCCGACGTTTAATACCCGCACCATCCAAAACGCCGTGCTGGTGAAAACCGGCGAAACGGTAGTACTCGGCGGGTTGCTTGATGACTCCTCGAAAGAACAGGTTTCAAAGGTTCCTCTGCTGGGTGATATCCCGGTCATTGGCCAGCTGTTCCGATACACCTCTACCGATATCTCTAAACGCAATCTGATGGTCTTCATCCGGCCAACGATTATTCGCGACGATGAGGTCTATCGCTCCTTATCAAAAGATAAGTACACCCGTTTCCGCTCATTACAGAAACAACGTATTGATGATTCGCGCAGCGGGTTAGTGGGTATCGATGACGAAGAACGTCCGGTGTTGAAGGAAGTCGATTTTGACGCGCCTAAAATACCTGCCGCCCCAACAAATCCGGCGCCTCAAGCTGCATCGACCCCTGCCGCTCCACGTAATCCTTTTCGGCAATAACGGAGAATGGAATCAGTGATGGAGCAACCTATTGAGCAGGAACAGGCGGAACGAATCGTCCCGCCAAGCTATGCGCTGGCGGCCAAATATGGTGCGGTCAGAGTCGGTCACGAATTGGTGTACTGCGTCGATACTGCACTCGAAAATGTGCTGGACCTGCATCACCTAAACGGCGAATGCGCGCTTTTTACAGCGCTAGAACGCCAGCCCTTTGAAGAGCGCCTGGAGCAGATTTTCCATCAGAGCAGCGGTGAGTCTCAGCAAATTGCCCAGGATCTTGATCAGGATATTGACCTTGCAGCACTGACGGAGGAGTTACCCGATAACGCCGATCTCCTTAGTGAAGAAAACAGCGCCCCGGTTATTCGCCTGATTAACGCCATTCTGCACGAAGCGGTCAAAGAAGGCGCATCAGACATTCACATCGAGACTTTTGAAAAGTCACTGGTTATCCGTTTTCGTGTGGACGGTGTTCTGCGGCCAGTCCTTCAGCCAGGCAAAAAGTTAGCGCCGCTGTTGCTCTCGCGCATCAAAGTTATGGCGCGTCTGGACATCGCCGAAAAACGTTTACCGCAAGATGGGCGAATTTCACTCAGGCTGGGGCGCAGAAACATTGATGTACGTGTTTCCACCCTTCCCTCCCAATACGGTGAACGCGCCGTGCTACGTTTGCTGGATAAATCCAGTCTGCGGCTATCCATCGACAAAATGGGTCTGAATAACACGGAAGCCGCGCGTCTGCATTTTTTGACTCAACAGCCGCATGGCATCATCCTGGTCACAGGCCCTACAGGCTCCGGTAAAAGCACCACTCTGTATGCACTGCTGTCAGAATTAAACGCGCCGCAACGCAACATTCTGACCGTTGAAGATCCTATCGAATATGAACTCGAAGGCATTGGTCAAACGCAAGTTAACAGCAGAGTGGATATGTCGTTTGCACGTGGATTACGTGCCATCCTGCGTCAGGACCCTGACATCGTGATGGTCGGGGAAATTCGCGATAACGAAACCGCGCAAATTGCCGTACAGGCGTCTTTAACCGGCCATCTGGTGCTCTCCACGCTGCATACCAACAGCGCCAGCGGGGCGGTCACGCGTTTGCGAGACATGGGGGTCGAACCTTTTCTGCTCTCTTCCTCATTGTCGGGCGTTATCGCGCAACGACTAGTGCGCAAGTTATGCACCGCGTGCCGGACGCAGGTAGATGTGCGCCCCGATCAACAATCGCTGCTGATTAAGGTGGCACCTGACGTTAAAACCGTCTGGCAGGCCGCTGGTTGCCCGCAGTGTCGGGGTAGCGGCTATTCCGGCCGCCTGGCTATCCATGAAATCATGGTGGTGGACAGTGCGTTACGTACCATCATCCATCACGATGCGGACGAACACGCCATTGAAGCGTGTCTGCGCCGAACGTCTTCTAGCCTGCAGGAAAATGGTTTGTTAAAAGCCATTGCAGGCGAAACCACGCTTGAGGAAGTGATGCGGGTCACGGCCGCTCAACACGATCCCGAGGTGACTGCACCATGATGTATCAATGGCGCGCCCTCGATGCAAAAGGGGCCAAAAAACAAGGCACCCTCGAAGCCACCAGTCTTAAAGCCGCCCGGGAAACATTGCGAGAGCAAGGTTTAATCCCGGTTGCCATTGATGAGAAAAAAGGGCTATCGCTCAGACAATCCGGTCTGTTTCGACCGCGTCTGAAGCTCAAGGGTCATGAACTTTCACTCTTTACTCGCCAACTTGCCACCCTTGCCAACGCCTCCCTTCCACTGGAAGAAGCGTTGCATGTTATCGCCCGGCAAAACAAAAACAACAGCTTGGGTAAGATCTTAGCGAGCCTGCGCGAACATATTCTTTCCGGTCATCCCCTGTCGGATGCCCTTGCAGTATGGCCACATGTTTTCGACAGCATTTACCGCACGCTGGTTAAAGCCGGCGAAAAAAGTGGTCAGCTCGGACTGGTGCTGGAAAAACTGGCGGATTACAACGAAATACGCCAGAAAACCCGTAGCTCACTGATTCAGGCCCTGGTTTATCCCGCCATGTTAACCAGCGTCGCGATCATCGTTGTCACAATCCTGCTCACCGCGGTGGTGCCGAAAGTAGTCGAACAATTTGTCCATATGAAGCAGCAACTGCCGTTAACCACACGCATTTTGTTGGCCATCAGTGACTCATTGCAGAGCTATGGTTTCGCCGCAGTAGTGCTGATGCTGATGGTGACCGCCGGATTTATCTATTGGCGTCGCCGACCACTCAATCGCCATCGGATGGATCGCAAACTGCTCGATTTACCTCTGTTTCGCGGGCTCATCCGGGCGATTAACTGCGCACGTTATCTGCGTACGTTGAGCATCTTACAAGCCAGCGGTGTGCCACTACTCGAGGGCATGACATTGTCCGGTGAAGGGATAGGCAACAGTGAAATCCGCCAGCGGCTAACGGCAGCGGCAGACCGGGTTCGTCAGGGCTCAGGATTCCATACCGCGCTGGAAAAGTGCGATCTGTTCCCACCGATGACGCTGTATATGGTCGCCTCAGGTGAGAAAAGTGGACAACTGGGGGAACTCATGGAACGTGCAGCCGACCAGCAAGAGACCCTGCTGCAAAACCGCATCACGCTAGGGTTAGCCCTGTTTGAACCCGCTCTGGTGGTCTCGATGTCATTCATTGTGCTGTTCATCATCATGGCGGTCTTACAACCTATTTTGCAACTCAACTCATTGATAAGTTAGGAATCATAAAATGGAACTTAATAAGCATAATCATCAGCAAGGCTTTACCCTGATGGAACTCATGGTGGTCATTGTCATTCTGGGCGTATTAGCCAGCCTGGTGGTGCCCAATCTAATGGGCAACAAAGAGCGTGCCGACCGACAGAAAGCGGTCAGTGATATCGTTGCACTCGAAAACGCGCTCGATATGTACAAGCTTGATAACCATAAGTATCCCACCACCAGTCAGGGTCTGGTCGCCCTGGTGACTAAACCGACGACCAATCCGGTTCCGACTAATTACAACGAATCGGGTTATATCAAACGGTTACCACAAGACCCATGGGGAAATGATTATTTGCTGGTCAGCCCTGGGGAGCATGGTGCATTCGATCTGATTTCCGCAGGTGATGACAACGAAGCCGGTACGGCGGATGACATCAACAACTGGGATTTGGATAAAGCGAAAAAATAACCATGAATGCGTCGAAGGGTTTCACCCTACTGGAGATGCTGCTGGTGCTGGTCGTAATCGCATTGAGCGCATCGACGGTCATGTTGACGACTGGCCAACTGAATGGCTCACAGGGAAAAGCGGCAAAAACCGGTGAGCAACTCAATGTTCTTATTGAGTATGCAGCAGACTGGGCGACCATGGAAAACAGGCTTATTGGTCTGAGGATCCAGGATGCAGACTGGCAGTTTGTGGTGTCTGAAGGAAAAGAGTGGCAAGAGCCAGACACCCTGTACCGCCTGCCATCGAAAGGCGAGTGGGATGAGTCATGGCATATTCGGCTCTTACCCGCCTCACTCAAACAGCGCTCCAGTCAGTCGCCGCAAATCGTCGTCACTCCTGATGGAGAAATCACCCCGTTTACCTTGCAGGTCGAAGACCGGGACAGTGGCAAAACCCTTTTCACCCTCACAAGTCAGGGCGGTTTACCGCTGCATTTCACACCAGGGAAAGGTCGATGAAAACGGAGCATGACGGATTCACTATCCTGGAGGTTCTGTTAGCGATGGTGATTTTCGCGGCAGTCAGCATGACGTTAATTTCCAGCATCAATGGGCAACTTTCAGCCACGACGGCGATGCGGGACAACGTCTTCGCCACGTGGGTGGCAGACAACGTACTGACCACATTCGCGTTGGCGAACAGTAGTGAAGCAAAGACGCAACACGGCAGCATGTTAATGGGTGGTAGCGAGTGGGAATGGACGCTTGCGGTGGGGCAAAGTGAAGTAGAGGACATGACCCGCTGGCAGGTGAAGGTCCCGCTGGAAAACGGCCAACACGTTCAGCTCGAACGCTATGTGATGGAGCCAGAAAATGCCACACAGCCCTAAAAGTCAATCAGGTTTTACCTTATTGGAAGTCTTGATAGCCATTGTTCTGTTTGCCGTGCTCACGCTAATGACGGGCCAGCTCCTGACGGCGTCTATCAACAGTAACGAAACGACCAAAAAGCACCAGCAACGCTTCAGCGCATTATTACGCACCGTCAACCAGCTCGAAAAAGACATCAGGCAGTTTGTGCCACGCCCACTCAGGAATAGTACCCAAGTGATTGAAGCCGGCCAAACCGACTTAACGCTGACTACCGCACGTGCGGATGACGTATTGAATGCCTGCTGTACACCCGCCATCCAGCGGGTCCATTGGTATCTGAAAAAAGGCGTGCTTTATCGTGAGGTTTGGCAATATCCGGATGCCGTAAAACCGACACTGGTGATGCCTATGCTTGATAACGTAGACAGTTTTACGCTGCGCTATTACGCGCAAGGGGCTTTCCTTGATAAGAATGACGCCGGCAAAACGCTACCGCAGGCAGTTGAGTTTACTTTTGGGCTGGTCGATCCGGGCCCTGTCATGCGACTCGTTCGCCTGCCGGAATATCATCTCCAGCCAGGGATGAGCGCACCTGAGTCTCCGGAAAAACAACAATGAAACGACAGCAACAAGGCATGGCGCTACTGGTTGTGCTGATGATTCTGGCAATCATGGCAGCGCTGGCGACAGAAATGACATTACGTTTTCAGGTGAACCTGAAACGCACCGGTTATACCGCCTCCCGTCTGGCGAAAAATGAACTCGTTGGAATAGCAGAACAACAGGCTGTGCGTATTTTGCAACAGGACCTTAAGGACAATGCCAAATATACCTCGCCGGATCAGTATTGGGCCCAGCCACATGACATTGAATTGTCCGACGAACGCAACGTGCATTGGCACCTGGAAGATGCGCAAAACTGTTTTAACCTCAATGTCCTGTCTGCCGTGCCCGTAGATTCAATGGCTGATGAACCGTACAGCGTAAAAACATTCCGCGCCCTTTTGGCCAACAGCGGTGCGGAAGGCGCCCAAGCAGACACCATTATTGATTCAATTGCGGACTTTATCGACAGCGACGATATTCCACGTCGTGCCGGGGCAGAAAGTGAGTATTACCACACCCGGGAGATCCCACATGACAATGCAAACACCCTGTTCGTAAGCGTCTCTGAGCTCAAAAGCGTTCAGGGCATGAGCCAGGCGCTTTATCAACGCCTGGCCCCCAATCTGTGTGCGTTACCCACAACCGAATTGCGAATCAATGTCAGCACCCTGACCGCCCGGCATGCGTCCCTGCTGGCCGCCATATTTAACAACGTGATATCAGCCAGAGAGGTTGAAACACTGTTTGCCAACCGGTCGTCGCAAACCTGGCAAAACACGGTTCAGTTGGCGGGCTATCTGAAGAAAACCTTTCCAGGACATGACCAAGATTTTGCCGCAGCCAAAGGCATTCTTACCACCTTTAGCCATTTTTTCAGGCTGGAAACAAACATTCAGCAGGACGATGGACGGCAATATTTTACCAGCCAGCTTGAATACGATGAAAAAGAGAAAAAAGTGTTAATCGTAACCCGCACCGTCGGCGTATACGAACACATGAAGGGAAGTCGATGAAAATGGAATCGTTAATTTTGCGCCCCGGCGTAAACACACTTGAGTGTCGTTATCATAATGAGCACGGAGAGCCGGTCATGCAGCAGTTCGCTGACATCACTGAGCCCAACTGCTTGTGTGATTTACCCGGGAAGGACAGCGCCCTGTTGCTACTCTCCCCAGAGCATTTTTACTTCCGTGAAGTGACCCCTCCGGCGGAGGACTACAGCATGACGGCGCAAACCCTTGGCTGGTTAACGGAAGATGCGGTGGCAGAAAACCCAGACGATCTCCACTGGAGTATTCTGGCGCGCAATGAAGGCAGCTTACAACTCGCGGGCATCCGCAAAGTGGTCCTGACTGATATTCTGTACAGCCTCAGTCTGGCGGGCGTCACAGTCAGACGGGCACTGCCTGATGGTTATGATTTGCCCTTTGAGCCTCAGGCCTGGACACTCCTTCAGCACGAGAGCAGCTGGCTCATGCGCTATGCGGAACACAAATTTTCTGTGCTCAACACCGCCCTGCTTGAACATTTATTGATGTGTCATCCGGCACAAAAAATACTCAGTTTTAATCCCCTACCCGTCGCCCATGAACCGACAGAAATTCTGCCCGCACAAGACAGGCACACAGACTGGCATCAACAGCCGACGACGGTCGCAAACATCAACCTGCTTCACGGCCCGTTTCGCGTGCGACCGCCAGTTGTAGCGGTTAAGCCGTTTTACAAAAAGCTCGTCGGCGGCGCGCTGTTGTTGGCGCTTTTACTCTGGTTAAGCGCAAAGGGATTGGTTCTCTGGCAAGTTAGCCAGCAAAACGCAGACCTGAAAGCACAAGGTAAGGCCCTGTGGAGCCGCTATTTCCCCGGTGACACGCGGAGCAGTAACTTTAAATTCTTCTTCGAATCCGCCTCCGGACAAACCTGGCCTGACGTCATGTCTCGCCTGTCACTGGTTTCGCAAAACCTGCAGGATTTCCCGAAGCTTAAGATTCGTCAGTTCGCATATGACAAGGACAAACACGCCTTGAGGTTAACTCTGAAAGTTGAAGATCCTGCCCAGATGGCACAATTCATACAACGTACCCATGACGATCTTAATTTTTCCGTGCAACCAAGTGAGACCGCTGGTCTGATGGTGTTAACCAGCGGAGCTAAACCATGATCAACTGGTGGCAGGGCAAAACGCTCCGGGAAAAAGTTTTCATCCTTCTGTTGGCAGGCTGCTGTTTAATGGCGGGTATCATGTATGGCATCGTTACGCCGTTGAACAAGGGTATCGCACGCCTATCCGATGAGAACAGACGCCTCGCAGATGAAATTGTATGGCTGGAAAATGCCGCTCATCGTAAGGGTATTGTTCCGGCAAATCCCACGACGGCAACGATGGAGCAACTGCTGGCGAATACCGCCAGGCAGAGTGGCATTCAGTATAAAAGCCAAAAAGCCGATCCTCAGACCTTGTCGGTCTCTCTCTCGCCATTACCCGCCAATACGCTGTTCACCTGGCTTCAGGCTTTACAGCGTAGCGGTTTACAGGTCACACAACTCGAATTTTCCGCTCACTCTGCGGGGAAGAACAATGTGAAAGTCATCACGCTCAAGCTGCGCCAGGTGAAGACCCATGGATAAGGTTATTGAGATAGTCCTGATGGGCGTCTTGGGTTTGCTTATCGGCAGTTTTATGAATGTGGTCGTCTATCGCATGCCCCGAGGTATTAAAGATAGCAGCTCACCCCTCAGCAACATTGCCTGGCCCGGATCCTGTTGCCCTCATTGTCAGCATCCGATTCGCTTCAGAGACAACGTTCCACTCCTCAGTTGGCTCTGTCTGCAGGGACGTTGTCGTGATTGCCACTCGCCGATCTCTCTGCGTTATCCTTTGACGGAAGCCGTTTGCGGATTGATGTTTGCGCTGATTACCAGCGTGTTTCCACTGCTTCCTGACGCTCTGGCCATCTGCCTGTTGTTTTGGTTCCTACTGGCATTAACGCAAATCGACGCGCAGCATTGTTTACTGCCAGACAAACTAACGTTGCCGTTATTGTGGCTGGGCCTGCTGTATCACTGTTTTTTTATGGGGATCGACCTACGCGACGCTGTACTTGGCGCGATAGCAGGCTACTTGGCGCTGTGGCTGGTTTATCAGGCGTTTCGACTGCTGGCGGGTAAAGAAGGGATGGGCTTTGGTGATTTTAAATTACTCGCCGCGCTGGGAGCATGGTGTGGGTGGCAGGCCTTACCGAGCATCTTGTTACTGTCCTCGGTGCTGGCACTAATTTATGCCCTGGGCCGCCTTATCTTACACGGCAACAAACAACCACACATCGCCTTCGGTCCGTGGCTAAGCGTAGCGGGCTGGCTGAGTTTTGTGTGGCAAACCTGGAACGGCTAGCAGCACTGACATGCAGAGCGGCAAAAGTATGCTTACCGCTCTGAATGCGCAACGTTAAAACCGTTAGTTCTCTTCGCGAATCTGGGCCTGCAGGTAATTTTGTATGCCCATTTTCTGAATCAAATCCAGCTCGGTTTCCAGCCAGTCAATGTGATGTTCTTCCTCGGTCAAAATCTTGATCATCATATCGCGACTGGCGTAATCAAAGACGCTATCGGCATAGGCGATAGCTTCCCGCAGGTCCTTCGCCCCCTCCAGCTCCAGCCTGAGGTCAGACTGCAACATCTCCTCAACATCTTCGCCAATTTGAAGCTTGCCTAGATCCTGAAGGTTGGGGATCCCTTCGAGAAACAGAATACGCTCGATATAAATATCGGCATGTTTCATTTCATCGATGGATTCATGGTATTCGACATCGTTGAGACGTTTTAATCCCCAGTTTTTAAACATACGTGCATGTAAGAAATACTGGTTGATTGCGACAAGCTCATTTCCCAATAACTTATTGAGATAACTTATGATTTTAACATCACCTTTCATTATATAGTCCCTCCGCTTCCACTCTAACAAGCGTAGTAGAAGCGAAGAAAAAATAAACGCGAATTGTGGTGTTATCAGGCGATTTCTTTAAATTCAGGGAGTTGGGTCAATTCATCCTGCATGATTTCGCGCGCGGCACGAATACATTTCCCGCATTGCGTCCCGACAGGGACAAACTTTCTGAGTTGTTGAAAAGACTGAGGACTGAACTGGCGCACAGCCTGGCGGATCTTCTTATCACTAACACCATTACACAGACAAACGTACATATCGACTCCCGTACAATTTCTGATCAAAGTGTAAATGAGAATGGTTATGATTTCAATAGCGTTGCATACCGTCGTGAGAAAATCATGCTGCACAAAAAAAGCGCACCAGCATGTACTCAGGTGCGCTTTAAGTAAGTTTAGTCTGTGTTCAGAACTATTATTTCAGCATGTCAGCGGTAACAACCACTTCAGCGACATATGCCGGATTCGGGGAGGTACGTTCAATGACAATAGTCTCACCAACAGAAATCGCTTTTTCGTCTGATTTCACGAGGATGGTGTTATCGCCCTGATCGCTGGCATTCGCGTAGCTGCATTTACCATTGTCACAATAGAAAATGGTATTGCCTATTTGCTGGTCATCGTCAATCACCTTAGCGACATACGAGGAGCCATCTTTGCTTTGTAATTTATCTTTTGCAAACTCAACAATGGCATAAGGTACGTTGTTAATTTTCTGTACAGTCAAAGACTTAACAGAGCCATCATTGATGACGGATTTCTTACCATCAAGCATATCCTGAGTGACGGTAATTTGCCCAATTACCGCCGCATCTGGCGTTGTGCGTTTAACGGTAATAACGCTACCGACAGGGATTTTACTGCTTACATCACCAGAGTTTAATGAAACCTCGTTACCCAAATAACCGGCATAAGCGTAATAAGGCTGCACGCCCTCCGTTGAGAATAAATATTTACCATCAACCTCGACACGATAAGCATGTCCTGAGGTCAGTTTATCGGCAGGCAAATTGAAGACAACGCGACGTCCGCCATTTTGCAAAGTAACGAATAACCCCTTCATATCAGGATCTTGTGCCGGGGTCGTTTTAATTTCTTTAACGATATTCCCCAGTTCATGATCTGGCGTATCGCCGCTGATATCCCAGACAATCGCGCCAGCAAAACCTTGCTGATTGATGTAGTCGACTTTCTCTTTCACAGACTGTGGATCGTCGTAGGTCAGGAACTCTTTGTTCTGCGGACCGTACAGATAAGGCACACCGGATTCGCTATCCCAGTAGCGTACGTACTCGCCGCTGGCCAGTTTCTCTTTCAGCACATACCACGGATGGGTACCGGTGTTCTGATCAGGATCATCCCAAGTGCCGTGTACCGTTGCGGTACCCGGAGCAAACAAGCCAGGCAGACCTTTAACAATTTCGGTGGGTTCAACATCACCCCAGCCACGGCCGTAGTATGGAATACCCATCAGCAGTTTGGATTTTGGCACGTTCCAGGTATTAACATACTCTGTCATGGTCGCGGCAACGTTCAGCAACTGATCTTCATCTTTGCTGTTCGCGTTCAGTGGCGCGTTGTGGCCGGTAACGGGTTCGAAGGCACCGTGGATGTCATATGCCATCACGTTGACGGTATCAAGCAGCGGAGTGGTTACCGCAGGATTGATAAACTCAATTTTATTGTGGTTAGTGGTGACTGCAGCAGAAAGTGAATAGTATTTGTCATCTTTCTTACCCTCGTCATCAAGCTTAGCGCGAACCAACTGAACGAGATTTGTGAAGCTCTCTTTTTCAGCATCGGTATCCGGATATTCCCAGTCAATGTCAATGCCGTCAAAGTCCCACTTCAGCATGTATGCCACCATGCTGCTGGCAAGTTTCTCAGTGCCTTCCTGGGTTGCCGTTGCCGCTTCGAATACGCCCTCTTCAGAGTTATTCCAGCCACCTACAGAAATGATATGTCTGACACCTGTAGCTTCGGTACGCTCATTCAATTCTTTAATGAGGCCCGGACCTTTTTCGGTATCATGCATGGTGACTTCGCCATTTTTGACCACCGCGAAACCATAGTTAATTTCGGTCAGCGTAGAGTAGTCAATTTTATCTGGCGTGAAGTTATTGTGGGCATCATACACACCCCACTCTGGGAAATAACCGATGATTTTACGCATCGCGGCCAGCTTCGCTTTCTGATCGTTCTGGAAATCGATTGCTGCCTGACCGGTGTATGGCAGGAATTCAAAAGTGCCCAATGTCTGAATATTGATTGCCGCACCTTTTTGCCAGACTTCATTACTGCCCGGTACTTCAGCAGGATTCACCCACCATTTGCTGGTCCAGTAATAGCCGTTATAGCGAACAACAGTCCCCGCGGTCGGATAAGACAGCGTTGGGTCATAATTTTCGGACGTGATCGCCAAATTATCTTTGACGGCAACCACCACCGTTTCAGTACCTGGGAAATTATTCTGGGTTTCGCTGGTATAAGCCAGCCAGGTATTACCATTGTCTTTTGAGATCATCTGGCTTGAATCCAGGCCAGTAATGGTATTGCTTTGATCGTCTGCCGTTAATGTAGCCGCTGACGCAGCAAAGGGTGCTAAGGCGAGCGCCATTAACACCGCGAGCGTCTGTTTTTTGAAATGCATTTTAAATTCCTTCTTAAATGTATAAACCGGAACAAATTACTTATATATAAAATACTGATGATTAAAGAGAAGTGATAATGCAGTAGAAGTAAACGTTGAACTGTACTTCTAATGTGGAATGCTGGCAGTATGTATATATATTGTCAATGTACCGTCACTTAAAAAGTCATTAAGCGAGACCAACTTTAAGGATAACCTCAAATCAATATTGAAAGTTAATATGTTTAATGAAAATATAAATCACCCCTAATTACAACGCAGCACTGCAATTATATAAGCGAAGTCTATATTCGACGTTGAGATTCAAATTAATAATTATATTTAGGTGAGAATATATTAATCACACGAATGAGACAAGTTTTTGAAAACCAATAATGAGTCTGTAACAGGAAATAGGGGGACGTAACTGTTTGTGTAAAAAAAATGCCAACCACTTTTCAGTGGCTGGCATTGATTATCAATATCCCTTAAGCAGGGTACTATTGATTAGCTCAGAACTTTAGCAACAACGCCCGCGCCAACGGTACGGCCGCCTTCACGGATTGCGAAACGCAGACCGTCGTCCATCGCGATTGGGTGGATCAGGGTAACAACCATTTTGATGTTGTCGCCCGGCATTACCATCTCAACGCCTTCTGGCAGTTCGATGGTACCAGTCACGTCAGTAGTACGGAAGTAGAACTGTGGACGGTAGCCTTTGAAGAACGGAGTATGACGGCCGCCTTCGTCTTTGGACAGGATGTACACTTCAGATTCGAACTTGGTGTGCGGGTTGATTGAACCCGGCTTGGCCAGAACCTGGCCACGTTCGATTTCTTCACGTTTGATACCACGCAGCAGAACACCAACGTTCTCACCAGCACGGCCTTCGTCCAGCAGTTTGCGGAACATTTCAACGCCAGTACAGGTAGTTTTCGCAGTTTCTTTGATACCAACGATTTCTACTTCTTCACCTACTTTAACGATACCGCGCTCTACACGACCGGTAACAACAGTACCACGGCCGGAGATGGAGAATACGTCTTCGATAGGCAGCAGGAACGGCTTGTCAATCGCACGCTCTGGTTCTGGGATGTAAGAATCCAGGAAGCCAGCCAGTTCGATGATTTTTGCTTCCCACTCTGCTTCGCCTTCCAGCGCTTTCAGCGCAGAACCACGAACGATTGGGGTGTCGTCGCCTGGGAAATCGTACTGAGACAGAAGTTCACGAACTTCCATTTCTACCAGTTCCAGCAGCTCTTCGTCATCAACCATGTCGCACTTGTTCAGGAACACGATGATGAAAGGAACGCCTACCTGACGACCCAGCAGGATGTGCTCACGAGTCTGAGGCATAGGGCCATCAGTCGCAGCAACAACCAGGATCGCGCCATCCATCTGAGCAGCACCGGTGATCATGTTTTTAACATAGTCGGCGTGGCCTGGGCAGTCTACGTGTGCGTAGTGGCGAGTCGGGGTGTCATATTCAACGTGGGAAGTGTTGATGGTGATACCACGAGCTTTTTCTTCTGGTGCGTTATCGATCTGGTCGAAAGCACGAGCAGCACCGCCGTAGGTTTTAGCCAGTACGGTAGTGATTGCAGCAGTCAGGGTAGTTTTACCATGGTCGACGTGGCCGATAGTACCAACGTTGACGTGCGGTTTTGTACGTTCAAATTTTTCTTTAGACACGGCTATATTCCTTACTATAGTGCTCTCCCCTCAAGGAGAGAGCACGGGACATTAGTTTTTAACTTGCGGCTTATTTGCCACGAGCTTCGATAACGGCCTGAGCAACGTTGTTCGGCGCATCATCATACTTCAGGAATTCCATGGAGTAAGATGCGCGACCTTTGGTCAGAGAACGCAGCTGAGTTGCGTAACCGAACATTTCAGACAGCGGAACTTCAGCATGGATCTGAACGCCAGTAGCGTTAGATTCCTGACCTTTCAGCTGACCACGACGACGGCTAAGGTCACCGATTACGTCACCGGTGTTCTCTTCCGGAGTCTCTACTTCAACCTTCATGATAGGTTCAAGCAGAACTGGTTTCGCTTTCTTAAAGCCTTCTTTAAAGGCGATAGAAGCGGCCAGTTTAAACGCCAGTTCAGAGGAGTCAACGTCATGGTAAGAACCGAAGTGCAGACGCACGCCGAGATCAACTACCGGGTAACCAGCCAGAGGACCTGCCTTCAGCTGCTCCTGGATGCCTTTATCAACGGCAGGGATGTATTCGCCAGGAATTACACCACCTTTGATGTCGTTGATGAACTCGTAACCTTTCGGATTTGAGCCCGGCTCCAGTGGGTACATGTCGATAACAACATGACCGTACTGACCACGACCACCAGACTGCTTGGCGTGTTTACCTTCAACATCGGTAACTTTCGCACGAATCGCTTCGCGGTAAGCAACCTGAGGTTTACCGACGTTCGCTTCAACGTTGAATTCACGCTTCATACGGTCAACGATGATGTCGAGGTGCAGTTCACCCATACCAGCGATGATGGTCTGGTTAGATTCTTCATCAGTCCATACGCGGAATGATGGATCTTCTTTAGCCAGACGACCCAGAGCCAGACCCATTTTTTCCTGGTCAGCTTTGGTTTTCGGTTCAACAGCGATGGAAATTACCGGCTCTGGGAATTCCATACGCTCAAGAATGATCACGTTGTCCGGATCACAGATGGTGTCACCTGTGGTCACGTCTTTCAGGCCGATTGCCGCAGCAATGTCGCCCGCGCGAACTTCTTTGATCTCTTCACGTTTGTTAGCGTGCATCTGTACGATACGGCCAAAACGCTCACGAGCGGATTTAACCGGGTTGTACACGGTATCACCGGAGTTAACAACACCAGAGTACACGCGGAAGAAGGTCAGGTTACCCACGAACGGGTCGGTAGCGATTTTGAATGCCAGAGCAGCAAACGGCTCGTCATCGCTAGCGTGACGCTCAGATGGGGTGTCTTTACCGTCATCCAGCATACCGTTGATCGCAGGAACGTCAGTCGGAGCTGGCAGGTAATCGATTACCGCATCCAGCATCGCCTGAACACCTTTGTTCTTAAACGCAGAACCACAGGTTACCAGGATGATTTCGTTGTTCAGCACGCGCTGACGCAGAGCAGTCTTGATTTCTTCCTCGGTCAGCTCTTCGCCGCCCAGGTATTTTTCCATCAGCTCTTCAGACGCTTCCGCAGCGGATTCGATCAGGTTCTGGTGCCATTCGTCAGCCAGGTCCTGCATATCAGCTGGGATATCTTCGTATTCGAAGGTAACGCCCTGATCAGCATCGTTCCAGTTGATGGCTTTCATTTTCACCAGGTCGATAACACCGGTGAAACCTTCTTCAGCACCAATTGCCAGCTGCAGCGGAACAGGGTTCGCGCCCAGACGGGATTTGATCTGACCAACAACTTTCAGGAAGTTAGCACCCATGCGGTCCATTTTGTTAACGAACGCGATGCGTGGAACTTTATATTTGTTCGCCTGACGCCATACGGTTTCAGACTGTGGCTGAACACCACCAACTGCGCAGTAAACCATTACTGCACCGTCAAGAACACGCATGGAACGTTCAACTTCGATGGTGAAGTCAACGTGGCCCGGGGTGTCGATGATGTTTACGCGATGCGGTTCATACTGCTTCGCCATACCAGACCAGAATGCGGTAGTCGCTGCGGAGGTAATGGTAATACCACGCTCCTGCTCCTGCTCCATCCAGTCCATGGTTGCGGCGCCGTCGTGTACTTCACCGATTTTGTGGTTTACACCGGTGTAGAACAGAATACGTTCGGTAGTCGTAGTTTTACCGGCGTCGATGTGCGCACTGATACCAATGTTACGGTAGCGTGCGATGGGGGTTGTACGAGCCATTTGATTCCTCGTTTAATTCTTGAGACGTTCAGATTAAGTGACCCAGAACGAGCAGCTTACCTGAAGCGCTCGTCTGGGGACTAACACTCCGAAGGGATTACCAACGGTAGTGAGCGAACGCCTTGTTGGCTTCTGCCATACGGTGAACGTCTTCACGTTTCTTAACTGCAGTACCTTTGTTGTCTGCAGCGTCAGAAAGTTCGTTCGCCAGGCGGAGAGCCATAGATTTATCACCGCGTTTACGAGCAGCTTCAACGATCCAACGCATTGCCAGGGCATTACGACGAACCGGACGAACTTCAACTGGAACCTGATAAGTAGAACCACCAACGCGGCGAGACTTAACTTCTACAGTCGGGCGCACGTTGTCGAGAGCGACTTCGAAAGCTTCCAGTTCATTTTTACCAGAACGCTGAGCCAGGGTCTCCAGCGCGCTGTATACGATTGCTTCAGCAGTAGATTTTTTACCATCTACCATCAGGATATTTACAAATTTAGCCAGCAGCTCTGATCCGAACTTAGGATCCGGCAGAATTTTACGCTGACCAATGACGCGACGACGTGGCATGGAAATACTCCGTTGTTAATTCAGGGTTGTCCAAAACTCTAGTGAGTTTGACATTTAGTTAAAACGTTTGGCCTTACTTAACGGAAACCATTAAGCCTTAGGACGCTTCACGCCATACTTGGAACGAGATTGCTTACGGTCTTTAACGCCGGAGCAGTCAAGTGCACCACGAACGGTGTGGTAACGAACACCCGGAAGGTCTTTAACACGACCGCCACGGATCAGGATCACGGAGTGTTCCTGCAGGTTGTGACCTTCACCACCGATGTAGGAGGTGACTTCAAAACCGTTAGTCAAACGCACACGGCATACTTTACGCAGTGCGGAGTTTGGTTTCTTAGGAGTGGTGGTATATACACGGGTACATACACCACGTTTCTGCGGGCAGGCTTCCAGCGCTGGCACGTTGCTTTTAGCAACCTTGCGAGTGCGTGGTTTGCGAACCAGCTGGTTAACTGTTGCCATTAAATAGCTCCTGGTTTTAGCTTTTGCTTCGTAAACACGTAATAAATCGCCTCATATAATATGAGGACGCGAAATTTTAGGGCCACGCCGAAAAGGTGTCAAGAAATATACAACGATCTCTGCTACCAGGTGAGTTGCCTGGTGTGTTTGATCGTGAGTCTGACGAAGTCATTATAGCTAACCCTGACGACACCGCTCGAAATTTGACCAGCGAGGCCGCGGGCTTCAATGTCTTCATTTAGCGCGTACAGAGATATGGGGGCGGCGCGAAGAATATCAAGGTAGCGGCTGCCTTCCAGCGCCGCTATCACGCCATCGGACAGCAGCAACAGGTCGTCACCCGCCTTCACTAAACGAAGCTGGGCGCTGATGTCATGTTGCCAGGGAGAATGGCTAAGAGTATGCAGCATCGTCACCTCAGAATCGTAAAATCACGTCGTAATCATCGAGTTGCTGCCGTAGCGCGTCCGGCTCGAGGATCTCAGATTCGATAATAAATGAAGAAGACGCACTCAGCCCGCGCTCACGCAGCGACGCCGCACACATCCAGCAGTGTTCAATGTCGTACAGCGCCATCAGTTTAAACGTTGGGATGTAGTCACGGGCCAGAATTGTCGCAGGCTTTTGCTCGCTGAGGAGCTGGAACACGCCATCGCCCAGGAAAAAGACGCCAATTTCTTCCGTCAGCGCCGAAGTGGCCAGCAACGCATCAAGCCCTTCCCTGCCCGCGCTGCTGCCGTGCGGGGCGGTCATGAAAACGAAGGCAACACGTTTCATCAGAATTGCACCATGCGATCGCAGGTCAGCGAGGCTTCTGCCAGCGCGCCCAACCCGCTTAACATAAAGCCAGGCTGCAGATTAAAGCCCGTAAGCCCCAATTGCTTGGCTTCGGTTTCATCGGTCACGCCACGGCGCAAAGCTGCCGCGACACAAATATGCAGCGCCACGCCATGCTGTTCATGTAGAGATTGCCATGCCCGCACCAGGTCGAACTCATCACTGGCCGGAGCGGTGAGCTGATTAGCGTTGTAGACCCCTTCACGGTAGAAGAACACGCTCGCAATCTCGTGCCCTTCCGCCAGCACCGCATTGGCAAACTGCCACGCGCTGCTGGACTGCTGGGTACCATAGGCCGGACCCGTGACCATCAGGGCAAAGCGCATTACTTATCTTGCCCCTGGAAATCGCCGCTCTTGAACTGGCGAATGTAGAGGTAAACGGTGTGTTTGGAGATATTCAGACGGTCAGCCACCTGGTTAATGGCGTCTTTGATGTCGAAGATCCCTTTTTCGTAAAGGTTAAGCACGATCTGACGATTTTTAGCGTTGTTCGAAACGTTCCGATCGGCGTTGACCTCTTCGATAGTGAACTCCAGCGTCTGGGTGACCAGGTCTTCCACAGAAGAGGCAAAGTTGACCTGGGAATTCACTTCCGGCGTTTCCGGCGGAATAAAGGTGCTCATGATTTGTGAGAATGGCACATCAAGGTTCATGTTGATGCACAGCAGGCCGATAACCCGATGGTCGCGGTTACGAATGGCAATGGTCACAGACTTCATCAGCACGCCGCTTTTTGCGCGGGTGAAATAGCATTTGGAGACGCTGCTGTCGGCCCCGGTCATATCATGGAGCATGCGCAGCGCTAAGTCGGTAATTGGCGAGCCGATTTTACGGCCGGTGTGTTCACCGTTGGCAATACGGATGGCGGAACATTTGAGATCCTGCAACGAGTGCAGCACGATTTCGCAATGGGAGCCAATGAGCATCGCTAACCCGTCCACAACCGCTTCGTAAGATTTCAGAATATCAAAATCGGTCTGGTCGAAAGGACGTTGATCCAGTAAATCAAGTTCACTGGTTTCGTTGGTTAAAAGCGACCTGGACATGAAAAAAAGCACTCCTTTTCAGGAGCCTGTCGTTAGTTGTCAGGGCAGGCTCATTATCATCATCAAAATTGAGGCATCTAAGGTAATACGCACATCAGGCGCTTTCCAGTGTTTATTATATTGCGCCCAATAAAAAACCGCCGCCCTTTCGGACGGCGGTTTGCACACGCTTATTTTTTGCTGGTATCAGCAGCCGCTTTGTCATCTGCAGCGGCAGCTGGTGCTGCGTCCGCTTTCGCGGCTGGTTTGATGTCCAGCAGCTCAACGTCGAAGACCAGAGTGGAGTTAGCCGGGATACCCGGAACGCCGGTTTTGCCGTAAGCCAGTTCCGGTGGGATGACCAGCTTGATTTTGCCGCCTTTCTTGATGTTTTTCAGGCCTTCAGTCCAGCCAGGGATAACACCGTCCAGACGGAATGACAGCGGCTCGCCACGGGTGTAAGAGTTGTCGAACTCTTTACCGTCGATCAGAGTACCTTTGTAGTTAACAACGACGGTATCGCTGTCTTTCGGCGCATCGCCAGTACCGGCTTTCTCAACCTTGTACATCAGGCCAGTAGAAGAGGTTTTAACGCCTTTCTCTTTAGCGAAGGTGTCACGGAAGGCTTTGCCTTTCGCTTCGTTATCAGTCGCGTCTTTTTCCATTTTCTGCTGAGCAGCGGTTTTTACGCGAGTTTCAAATGTCTGCAGAGTCTGCTCGATTTCCTGATCGGAGAGTTTGCTCTTGTCTGCAAACGCGTCCTGAACACCGGCGATCAGCTGAGTTTTATCCAGCTTGATGCCCAGTTTTTCCTGTTCTTTCAGGGAATTTTCCATGTAACGACCCAGCGATGCGCCCAGGGCGTAAGCTGATTGTTGGTCGTCATTTTTGAATGCTGCATTCAGACCTGCTGGTGCCGCTTTCGCAGCGTCAGCAGCCGGAGCCGCTTTGGCAGCAGTAGCATCTGCAGCGAAAGTCAGCGGAGCATTCAGGGCAACGGCCATCGTTGTCGCCAGAAGCGTTACTTTAAACAGTGATTTCATCCATTTCTCCAGGGCCGGGGCATCTCACCCCAGGGTTTAGTAAATGTGTAGCGTACTATAAAACGTTGCAGAACAAATCTACATACGAACGATCTGTAATCGCGAATCTTTTGAGACCATTTTTGTGTAAATAAGTTTCCTTCATCTCGTGATAAGGCTGCGCGTTTGCGCAAACTCCAGTAGAATCCGCCACGAAATGACATTAAGAGGTGGGTAATGAGCGAGATAACATTAGAAGCGCGTCTGGCAGAGCTGGAAAGCCGACTGGCGTTTCAGGAAATCACCATTGAAGACCTCAACCGGACGGTGACCGCCCACGAAATGGAAATGGCCAAGATGCGCGATAATATGCGCCTGATGATAGAGAAGCTGAAGTCCAGCCAACCTTCTCACATGGCGTCTCCGGAAGAAGAAACGCCGCCACCGCATTACTGAGCCAACATCCAGAGATGAAAAAAAAGCGTGCCAGGCACGCTTTTTTATTTTCATCTGAGACAGATGATCAGTGGCAACCGCAACCGCCGTTACCGCCACAACCACCTTTACCGTGTTCGTGATCGCCGTGGTCATGACCGTGGCCGCCGCAGCAACCGCCTTCATGGTCATGATCGTGGTGATGATCGTGCGCACCGTGAACGTGGCCGTGAGCCAGTTCTTCTTCGGTTGCTTCACGCAGCGCGATAACTTCAACGTGGAATTTCAGGTTCTGGCCAGCCAGCATGTGGTTGCCGTCGACAACAACGTGGTCGTCTTCAACTTCGGTGATTTCAACCGGCACTGGACCCTGGTCAGTTTCAGCCAGGAAACGCATGCCAACCTGCAGCTCGTCAACGCCCATGAAGACGTCTTTCGGTACGCGCTGTACCAGGTTTTCGTCGTATTGACCGTAAGCGTCATTGGCGCCCACATCAACGTCAAATTTATCGCCAACTTCGTGACCGTCCAGCGCATTTTCCAGGCCAGAGATCAGGGAACCGTGACCATGCAGGTAGTCGAGCGGCGCACTCACCGGAGACTCATCAACCAATACACCGTCTTCTGTACGTACCTGATAGGCCAGGCTAACCACCAGGTCTTTTGCTACTTTCATGATATCTCCTGAGCATGGGAAGAATAGTGGCGCAGATTGTAGCGGAATTCTGCACCCGTGTACCCCTTAGCTTAAAAAAAGACGGCAAGGATCGCTACTCGGGATGAAAAATACCAATCACCTGCTCGTCTTTGCGAACGTGCTCGCGGGCCTGTTTATCCGCCTCGCGCATCTGATGACCACACTTAACACATTCAACAATATCGACATTGTTCTCCCGCCACATCGCCATCGAATCCTGGGCCTGACACGACGGGCATTTTGCCCCTGCAATAAAACGTTTACGGACTGCCATTGGTCACCTTCTATTCAAATTCGTCCCAGCCATCAAGCTGACGCCGTTCCTGCTGCATTTCGCGCTGGAAGATCTCTTCCAGTTCACGTCGGGCTTCCCGCACACGGGAAATTTGCTGCGTATCGGAATGCACTGGCATCAGTTCACGCAGCATACGCATATCCAGCCGACGGAAATGCTGCTGTGCGCGATGGGCCTGATGTGGATGCATTCCCAGGGTTATCAGGGCTTTGCGCCCCAGCTCCAGCGCACTGGAAAATGTTTCACGCGAGAATTGCTTCACCCCCGCCTGCAACAGCTCATGGGCTTCCACACGCCCACGGGCGCGGGCCAGAATATGCAGATGTGGGAAGTGCTGCTGGCACAGTTCCACCAGCTTCATGGTGTCTTCCGGCGCATTACAGGTGATCACAATCGACTCGGCATCATCCGCACCCGCCGAGCGTAAGAGCTCTATCTGCGTGGCATCGCCGTAGTAAACTTTATACCCATATTTGCGCATCAGGTTAACCGCGCTGATATCGCGTTCCAGCACGGTGATGCGCATTTTGTTCGCCATCAGCAAACGGCCAATCACCTGCCCGAAACGACCAAACCCGACCACAATCACCTGCGGTTTATCATCCTCCACCCATGGAGCTTCATCTTCTTCTTCCGGGCCGTTAATGCGCCGCGACAGGATCTTGTTGATGATTTTCATCAACAGCGGCGTGGTCATCATCGACAGCGTGACCGTCACTAATAGCAGCGCCATTTGGTCGTGGTGGAAAAGGCGCGACGACGAGGCCGTGGAAAACAGCACGAAGGCAAACTCCCCGCCCTGGCTCAGCACCCCGGCGAACAGCAGCCGTTCAGAGCGGCGCAGACCGTATACGCGCGCCAGGCCGTAAAGAACCGCCCCTTTCACCGCCACCAGCACAATCACACCGGCCAGGACCAGCAACAGATGGGTGTACAAAATGCCCAGATTCAGCGCCATGCCGACGGAAATAAAGAACAGCCCCAACAACAGCCCTTTAAACGGTTCGATTGCGGTTTCAAGCTCGTGTCGGTATTCGCTTTCTGCCAGCAGCACCCCGGCCAGAAACGTGCCGAGCGCCATCGACAGGCCAAGTGCATCCATGAACAACGCCGAGCCAAGCACCAGCAACAGCGTGGCGGCGGTAAACACTTCCCGCACTCCGGATCCCGCGATGTAGCGGAACACCGGCCGCAGCAGATAGCGCCCGCCGATCAGCATCCCAACAAATGCCAACACCTTCAGACCCAGCTTTACCCAGTCCGGATGGTCGTCGCCCGTGCCTGCCAGCAACGGCACCAGCGCTAACGCCGGGATCACCGCTAAGTCCTGAAACAGCAGTACCGAAAAACCGAGCTGTCCGGCCTCGTTGCGATTCATGCCTTTTTCGCGCATCAGCTGCAGCGCCATCGCGGTGGACGACATCGCCAGGCCAATCCCGCCGATCACCGCTGCCTGCCACGAGAATTGCGTCAGCATCAACAGGCCGGTGAGCACCGCCGCGCTGAGCAACACCTGCGCGGCTCCAACGCCAAAAATAGACCGCCGCAGTTGCCAGAGCTTCGCCGGATTCAGTTCCAGCCCGATGATGAACATCAGGAACACCACCCCGAGCTCGGAGAAGTGCAGAATTTCATCCACATCGCTGATGAAGCCTAAGCCCCACGGGCCGATAGCAATCCCCGCCAGCAGATAACCCAGCACCGGGCCGATGCCCAGACGTGAGGCCAGCGGCACCGCCGCCACCGCCGCAAACAGGAACAGCACCCCTGCTAATAGCAAATCCGTACCTTCCATTAGCGACCTCCCGGGGCGACAGGGTTCGCCAACCAGTCACCGTAGGCTCTGGCATGACTCGCCAGCGCGTCCGGCGGCTGACGACGCGCCCAGTAAACAATGATTGGATTCATCCAGTGCATGCGGCACATCGCCGCCGTGAGCTCAAACGGACGCAGGACATCGCTCATCGAATAGCGATTCAGCGAGTCATGGCGATAGGCACTTTCTGGCTCACCGGTTGTAATGACGCTCCGCCAGTACTTTCCCGCGAGCTGATTCCCCCCCGGACCGCTGGCAAAGCCGCGGCTCAGCACGCGGTCGAGCCACTCTTTTAACAGTGCCGGACAGCTGTAGGTATAAAGCGGGTGCTGGAACACAATCACGTCGTGTTCCTGGAGCAGCTTTTGCTCGCGCGGAATGTCGATAAAGAAATCAGGATAGTGCGCGTACAGGTCATGTACGGTCACGTTTTCAAGTTGTTGCGCCGGCTTAAGCAAAACCCGGTTGGCCACCGAGTCCTGAGATTCCGGATGGGCATACAGCAGCAAAACTTTTGCTGTCTCTGACATCATTCCCCTCCCGGTAGGTGAACAGACAGGCTAATTCGCACCCCTGAGTTTCTGGATGCGCCTGAATGCTTTTGTCTATCGTTGTTGTTTTGGGCTACCATTGCCGCCCGGTGTAGCGTTGGGTTCACCACACTACATTATCATAATGACAATTTAACATAGTCTGAACATACGGCGCCTTATGATTGTTTTCTCCTCGTTACAAATTCGTCGCGGCGTGCGTGTCCTACTGGATAACGCCACAGCCACTATTAACCCTGGACAAAAAGTCGGTCTGGTGGGAAAAAACGGCTGCGGCAAATCCACGCTGCTGTCGTTGCTTAAGAACGAGATTAGCGCCGACGGCGGGAGTTTCACCTATCCGGGAAACTGGCAGCTGGCGTGGGTGAATCAGGAAACCCCGGCGTTGCCGCAGCCCGCTCTCGACTATGTTATTGATGGCGACCGCGAATACCGTCAGCTCGAAGCCGAACTCAATGCGGCAAATGAGCGCAACGACGGTCATGCCATCGCCACCGTACACGGCAAGCTGGACGCCATCGACGCATGGACCATTCGCGCTCGCGCCTCCAGCCTGCTGCACGGCCTGGGCTTCAGCAACGAACAGCTTGAACGCCCGACCAGCAGTTTTTCCGGCGGCTGGCGAATGCGCCTCAACCTGGCGCAGGCGCTGATTTGCCGCTCCGACCTGCTGCTGCTCGATGAACCGACCAACCACCTCGACCTCGATGCCGTTATCTGGCTGGAGAAATGGCTGAAAAGCTATCCGGGGACGCTGATCCTGATTTCCCATGACCGTGACTTCCTCGATCCGGTAGTAGGGAAAATCATTCATATCGAACAGCAGTCGATGTTTGAGTACACCGGCAACTACTCGTCGTTTGAAATTCAGCGCGCGACGCGCCTGTCGCAGCAGCAGTCGATGTATGAAAGCCAACAGCAAAGAGTGGCGCACCTGCAGAGCTTTATCGACCGCTTTAAAGCCAAAGCGTCGAAAGCCAAACAGGCACAAAGCCGCGTGAAAATGCTGGAACGCATGGAACTGATTGCCCCGGCGCACGTCGACAACCCGTTCCAGTTCAGCTTCCGCGAACCGGAAAGCTTGCCGAATCCATTGCTTAAAATGGAAAAAGTGAGCGCCGGTTATGGCGATCGCACCATTCTGGATTCAATCAAACTCAACCTGGTGCCCGGGTCACGCATCGGCCTGCTGGGCCGTAACGGCGCGGGTAAATCGACGCTGATCAAACTGCTGGCCGGTGAACTAGCGGCACAGAGCGGCGAGATTGGTCTGGCGAAAGGCATCAAGCTTGGCTATTTCGCCCAGCATCAGCTGGAATTTTTACGCGCCGATGAATCCCCTCTACAGCATCTGTCTCGTCTGGCCCCACAGGTGCTTGAACAGCAGCTGCGTGATTACCTCGGTGGCTTCGGCTTCCATGGCGATAAGGTCAGTGAAGAAACGCGTCGCTTCTCCGGCGGGGAAAAAGCCCGGCTGGTGCTGGCGCTGATCGTCTGGCAACGTCCGAATCTGCTGCTGCTCGATGAACCGACTAACCACCTTGACCTCGACATGCGTCAGGCCTTAACTGAAGCGTTGATCGAGTTTGAAGGCGCGCTGGTTGTGGTTTCGCACGACCGTCACCTGCTGCGTTCCACCACCGACGATCTGTATCTGGTTCATGATGCGAAAGTCGAGCCGTTCGATGGCGACCTGGAAGATTATCAGCAGTGGCTGAGCGATGTGCAGAAGCAGGAAAACCAGGCTGACGAGGCGCCTAAAGACAACGCCAACAGCGCCCAGGCACGTAAAGATCAGAAACGTCGCGAAGCAGAACTTCGTACCCTGACGCAGCCGCTGCGCAAAGAGATTACCCGTCTGGAAAAAGAGATGGAAAAACTCAATGCCAAACTGGCCGCCGCAGAAGAAAAGCTTGGCGACAGCGGCCTGTACGAGCAGGCGCGTAAAGCCGAACTGACCGAATGTTTGCAACAGCAGGCCACCGCCAAATCCGGGCTGGAAGAGTGTGAAATGGCGTGGCTGGATGCGCACGAGCAACTGGAACAGATGCTGCAGGAAGAGTGAGTATGGCTCAGGTAACCCCAGTAGACTTTGAAGTACCACCAGGAGAGAACGACACCTTTGTGCCGATGAAGGGCGTGCGCAACTGCCATCTGCAAACCATGCTGCCACGTCTTATCCGTCGCAAAGTGCTATTCACGCCGCACTGGCAGCGTCTTGAGCTTCCGGACGGGGACTTTGTCGATCTGGCGTGGAGTGAAGATCCCAACCAGGCACGGCATAAGCCCCGTCTGGTGGTGTTCCACGGTCTGGAAGGCAGCCTGTACAGCCCATACGCCCACGGTCTTATCCACGCGGCACAGCAGCGCGGTTGGCTCGGAGTCGTGATGCATTTTCGCGGTTGCAGTGGGGAACCGAACCGCAATCAGCGTATCTACCATTCGGGTGAAACCGAAGACGGCACCTGGTTCCTTTCCTGGCTGCGCCGGGAATTTGGCAACGTACCGACCGCCGCGGTGGGCTATTCGCTCGGGGGTAATATGCTCGGCTGCCTGCTAGCCAAAGAGGGCGACAGCACCCCGCTCGACGCGGCGGTTATCGTCTCTGCACCGTTCATGCTCGAAGCCTGCAGCTACCATATGGATAAAGGCTTCTCGCGCGTTTATCAGCGCTATCTCCTGAACCTGCTGAAAGCCAACGCCTCGCGCAAGCTGAAAGCCTATCCGGGGACCTTACCCGTTGATTTGAAGCGCCTGAAAAGCGTGCGCCGCATTCGTGAGTTCGACGATTTGATCACCTCGAAAATCCACGGATTTGCCGATGCGATAGATTACTACCGCCAGTGTAGCGCGATGTCGGTGCTGAGTCAGATAACCAAACCGACGCTGATCATTCATGCTAAAGATGACCCCTTTATGGATCATCACTCGATTCCCGCTCAGGAAGAGCTTCCGGCAAACATTCAGTATCAGCTGACCGAGCATGGCGGCCACGTCGGTTTTGTCGGCGGTACGCTGCGCCATCCGGAAATGTGGCTCGAAAAACGCATCCCGGCCTGGCTGACACAATGGTTAGGAGCAATACAATGATTATTCCCTGGGAAAACCTGGCTCCCGAAACGCTCGAAAATCTGATTGAAAGCTTTGTGTTGCGCGAAGGTACCGATTATGGTGAACATGAACGTTCGCTAGAAGACAAGGTCGCCGACGTAAAACAACAATTGAAAAGCGGGGACGTCGTCCTGGTGTGGTCCGAACTGCACGAGACGGTGAACCTAATGCCCCGTACCCAATTCCACGGCTGACTATACTCAAAAATATTACTGCTTCAGGGAGTAGTTATGTCTGCCAAACATCCGGTGATCGCCGTGACCGGCTCCAGCGGCGCGGGAACCACCACCACCAGCCTCGCCTTCCGTAAAATCTTTGCCCAACTCAATCTGACCGCTGCGGAAGTGGAAGGCGACAGTTTCCACCGTTACACCCGCCCAGAAATGGACATGGCCATCCGCAAAGCGCGCGATATGGGTCGACACATCAGTTATTTTGGCCCGGACGCCAACGATTTCGGCCTACTCGAACAGACGTTTTTGACCTATGGCCTGGACGGCAGCGGGCAGTCGCGTAAATACCTGCATACCTACGACGAGGCGGTGCCGTGGAATCAGGTGCCTGGGACGTTTACGCCGTGGCAACCGCTGCCTGAACCCTCCGATGTGCTGTTTTATGAAGGCCTGCACGGCGGGGTTGTAACCCCGCAGCACGACGTGGCAAAACACGTCGATTTGCTGGTCGGCGTGGTGCCGATTGTGAACCTCGAATGGATCCAAAAGCTGACGCGTGACACCAGCGAACGCGGACATTCCCGGGAAGCAGTCATGGATTCAGTGGTGCGTTCGATGGAAGACTATATCAACTTCATCACCCCGCAGTTCTCACGTACCCACATTAACTTCCAGCGCGTACCCACCGTGGACACCTCCAACCCGTTCGCGGCGAAAGGGATCCCCTCGCTCGATGAAAGCTTTGTGGTCATCCATTTCCAGAATCTGGGCGATATTGATTTCCCCTGGCTGCTGGCGATGCTACAGGGTTCATTCATTTCTCACATGAATACATTAGTGGTGCCGGGCGGGAAGATGGGGCTGGCTATGGAGCTGATTATGTCGCCGCTGGTCGAGCGGTTGATGGAAGGCAAAAAGATAGGTTGATGTCATCCGAAAAACAGTAGGCCCGGTCAGCGCAGCGCCACCGGGCAGGCGGCTTACCCTTCGACCACTTCAAACGAATGGGTAATTTTCGCCGCTTTCTCCAGCATCAGCGCCACCGAGCAGTATTTCTCAGCGGACAAATCCACCGCACGCGACACCGCGGCTTCTTTCAGCTCTTTCCCGGTCACGATGAAGTGCAAATTAATGTGGGTAAACAAACGCGGAGCTTCTTCACGACGCTCAGAGGTCAACTTCACCTCGCAATCGGTCACGTCATGACGCCCCTTTTGCAGAATCGATACCACGTCAATCGCGCTGCATCCTCCCGCGGCCATCAGCACCATTTCCATCGGGCTTGGCGCTTTGTCACCAGAGTTACCGTCCATCAGGATTTGGTGGCCAGAAGCAGACTCGCCCAGGAAGGTTAAACCCTCAACCCATTTCACACGCGCTTGCATAATTGTTAACTCCAGAGTTGCAATTTTCCTGACAGATTACGCGCACATAACAATTCTCGCAACGGAAGGCGACGTGCGTCATGCTGAAGCGAGACACCAGGAGACACGCGGCAAAAGCTATGCTAAAACAGTCGGGATGCTACAGTAATACATTGAAGTACTGCATGTATGCAGAGGACATCACACTACAGGCTGCAGTAAAATCCGACAGCCGACTTCCCAGGCACAGGGAAGGATACGATTGCAAAGCCAGCGGCAGTGTCTTATCTGCCACTGGAGACAGCTTATAACAGAGGATAACCGCGCATGGTGCTTGGCAAACCGCAAACAGACCCTACCCTTGAATGGTTCTTGTCTCATTGCCACATTCATAAGTACCCATCGAAGAGCACGCTGATTCACCAGGGTGAAAAAGCAGAAACGCTGTACTACATCGTGAAAGGCTCCGTTGCAGTACTCATCAAGGATGAAGAAGGTAAAGAGATGATCCTCTCTTACCTTAACCAGGGCGACTTTATCGGTGAGCTTGGCCTGTTCGAAGAAGGTCAGGAGCGTAGTGCCTGGGTTCGGGCGAAAACCGCTTGTGAAGTGGCCGAAATCTCCTACAAAAAATTCCGTCAGCTTATCCAGGTGAACCCGGATATTCTGATGCGCCTCTCCTCCCAGATGGCGCGTCGCCTGCAGGTCACCTCTGAAAAAGTGGGCAACCTGGCGTTCCTCGACGTAACCGGTCGTATCGCGCAGACGCTGCTGAACCTGGCAAAACAGCCTGATGCTATGACCCACCCGGACGGTATGCAAATTAAAATCACCCGTCAGGAAATCGGTCAGATCGTTGGCTGCTCACGTGAAACCGTGGGCCGTATTCTGAAAATGCTGGAAGATCAGAATCTGATCTCCGCCCACGGTAAAACTATCGTGGTTTACGGTACCCGCTAAGCCAGATTAACGGCGTATTGCCCTGGGGCAGTACGCCGTTTTTGTCTCTCCCCTCATGTGGCGCAGGCTGATTTATCACCCGGAAATTAACTACGCACTGCGACAAACGCTGGTGCTCTGTTTACCCGTGGCTATCGGTCTGGCTCTGGGTTATCTCAAGTACGGTCTGCTGTTTTCATTGGTTCCCGCCTGCTGCAACATTGCCGGGCTGGACACGCCCCACAAACGTTTCTTCAAGCGCCTGATTATTGGCGGCTCGCTGTTTGCGGGCTGTAGCCTCGCGGTACAGCTGCTGCTGGCGCGTGACGTGCCGCTGCCCATTATTCTGAGCGGGCTGGCGATGCTACTCGGCGTTACCGCCGAAATCAGTTCTCTGCACGCGCGCCTGCTGCCCGCCTCGCTGATTGCCTCGATCTTCACCCTCAGCCTCGCAGGCAATATGCCGGTGTGGCAGCCGCTGCTGATTTACGCTCTCGGCACTCTGTGGTACGGCCTGTTTAACTGGTTCTGGTTCTGGATGTGGCGCGAACAGCCGCTGCGCGAATCCCTGAGCCTGCTCTATCGCCAGCTAGCGGATTATTGTGAAGCCAAATACAGCCTCCTGACTCAGCACACCGATCCTGAAAAAGCGCTGCCACCGCTACTCAACCGTCAGCAGAAGGCAGTCGACCTGATTACCCAGTGTTACCAGCAAATGCATATGCTCGCAGCCAACCAGAATCACGAATACAAGCGCCTGCTGCGCGCCTTCCAGATGGGCCTCGACCTGCAAGAACATATTTCAGTCAGCCTGCATCAGCCAGCGGAAGTGCAAAAACTGGTGGAACGCAGCCACGCTGAAGCGGTGATCCGCTGGAATGCACAAACCATCGCCGCCCGGCTGCGGGTGATGGCCGATGACATTCTTTATCACCGTTTTCCGCAGCGCTTTAACATGGATAAACAGATTGGCGCTCTGGAAAAAATCGCCCATCAGCACCCGGATAATCCCGTCGGCCAGTTCTGCGCCTGGCATTTCAGCCGTATCGCCCGCGTCTTGCGGATGCAGCGCCCGCTGTACCCGCGCAATCTGATGGCCGATAACGAACGCCGTCTGCCGGTTTTCGCCGCGCTGAAAAGCTACCTGTCGTTTAAATCTCCGGCGCTGCGAAACGCGGCGCGAATCAGCGTGATGCTGAGCATCGCCAGCCTGATGGGGGCGGCGCTGAATCTGCCGAAGCCGTACTGGATCCTGATGACCGTCCTGCTGGTGACGCAAAACGGCTACGGCGCAACGCGCGTGCGAATTTTCCACCGGGCCGCGGGCACGCTGGCCGGGCTGGTGATTGCCGCAGGCACCCTGCACTTCCACGTACCGGAAGGCTACACCCTGGCGTCGATGTTATTGATTACCCTGGCGAGCTATCTGATCATTCGCAAGAGCTACGGCTGGGCCACCGTGGGCTTTACGGTCACCGCGGTATACACCATTCAGCTGCTGACGCTCAACGGCGAACATTTCATTCTGGCTCGTTTTGTCGACACGGTGATTGGCTGTCTGATAGCCTTCGGCGGAATGGTCTGGCTGTGGCCGCAGTGGCAAAGCGGGCTACTGCGTAAAAATGCCCAGCAGGCGCTGGAGGCCGACCAGGATGCCCTGCGGCTGATCCTCAGTAACGACCCGCAGGCACCCACCCTGGCATATCAGCGGATGCGCGTGAATCAGGCGCACAACGCGCTGTTCAACTCGCTGAATCAGGCGATGCAGGAACCGGGCTTTAACTCGCATTATCTGGCGGATATGAAGCTGTGGGTAACGCACAGCCAGTTTATCGTCGAGCATATCAATGCCATGACCACGCTGGCGCGCGAGCACAACATGCTGACCGAAGATTTGGCCCAGCGTTATTTGCAGTCCTGCGAAATTGCCTTGCAGCGCTGCCAGCAGCGGCTAGAGTATGACGAGGCGGGAGGCAGCGGGGATGCGAATATCATGGAGTCGGCGGAGACGCTGGCGCATGGGCCGCTCAGCACTATGGAACAGCATCTACAGCGTATTCTGGGGCATCTGAACACCATGCACACCATCTCTTCAGTGGCATGGCGTCAGCGCCCGCATCATGGGATTTGGTTGAAGAAGCGCGCTTAGCTTTTCACTACCTTCTTCACCGCAGCGGCAAAACGCGCCATCCCTTCGTCAATGTCCGTCTCTTCCACCACCAGCGACGGCGCAAAGCGCATCACGTCCGGCCCGGCGTTAAGCACCATCACACCTTCATGCGCGGCAGCGTGCAGGAAATCGCGTGCGCGACCTTTGTACTGCGGCTTCAGCTCAGCGCCAATCAGCAAGCCCATGCCGCGTACATCGCTGAAAACATCCAGCTCGGCGTCGATCTGTTGCAGATGCTTCACAAAACACTCGCGCTTTGCATTTACGCCGTCCAGCACTTCTGGCGTGTTAATAATGTCAAACGCCGCCCCAGCCACCGCGCAGGCCAGCGGATTACCGCCATAGGTCGACCCGTGCGAACCGACGTGAAACGCGCTGGCAATCTCTTCGGTGGTCAGCACGGCGCTCACCGGGAAACCGCCGCCTAACGCTTTGGCACTGGTGAGAATATCCGGCGTCACGCCGTAATGCTGATACGCAAACAGCGACCCGGTACGCCCCATGCCGCTCTGCACCTCATCAAATACTAACAACGCCTGATGCTGGTCGCACAACTCGCGCAGCCCTTTGAGGAATTCAGGCGTGGCCGCCATCACTCCGCCCTCACCCTGAATCGGCTCAACCACCACTGCGCAGGTGTGATCGTCCATCACCGCTTGCACCGCATGCAGGTCGTTAAAGGGAACGTGGATGATATCGGCCGGTTTCGGCCCGAAGCCGTCGGAGTACTTCGGCTGTCCACCGACCGAAACGGTAAACAGCGAACGGCCGTGGAAGGCGTTGTGGAACGCGATGATTTTGGTTTTGTACGGGCTGTGGCGCGTCGAGGCATAGTAGCGCGCCAGTTTAAATGCCGTTTCGTTGGCTTCCGTACCGGAATTCATAAACACCACGCGCTCGGCAAACGTGGCGGCCACCAGCTTACGACCCAGGCGCAGTGCCGGTTCATTGGTGAACACATTGCTGGTATGCCATAGCGTTTCGCCCTGGCTTTTCAGCGCCTCTACCAGCGCCGGATGGCAATGCCCCAGCGCCGTGACTGCAATTCCCCCCGCGAAATCAACGTACTCGTTGCCCTGCTGATCCCACACCCGGCTGCCCTTTCCCTTCACCGGGATAAACTCCGCCGGGGCATAGATGGGCAGGATCACTTCATCAAACGTGGCACGGGTAATTGCAGCCTGTTCAGTCGCCATGACATTCCTCTTATGCAGCAATGATTATGAAATAATAATCACGAAATATGCATAATAAATCACATCATGGCAAGGTGAATTATCGTTTCAGGAAGTTATCCAGCAGCTGATGACCCTGCTCGCTAAGGATACTCTCCGGGTGGAACTGCACCCCTTCGAGGTCCCACTGGCGGTGGCGAATGCCCATGATCTCGCCACTTTCACTCTGGGCGGTTATTTCAAAATTTGCAGGCAGCGTGGGCGGGTCAATCAGCAGAGAATGGTAGCGGGTGACGGTCAGCGGATTATTCAGTCCGGCGAACACGCCCTGGCCGTTATGCGTTATTGGTGAGGTTTTACCGTGCATCACCTTTGCCGCACGGACAATGGTGGCACCAAATACCTGGGCAATCGCCTGATGGCCCAGGCACACGCCCAGAATCGGCGTTTTACCGGCGTAGTGACGAATCACCTCGAGCGATACGCCCGATTCATCCGGGGTGCAGGGGCCGGGAGAAATTACGATTTTAGCCGGGGAAAGCCGGGCTATCTCATCCAGCGTGATGTCATCGTTGCGTCTGACCTGCACCTCGGCACCGAGTTCACAAAAATACTGGTACAGGTTCCAGGTAAACGAATCGTAGTTATCAATAAGCAGGATCATGGCGGCTCCGGTGACAGCAAACCGCGCTATTCTACTCAGTTTCCTGCGCTTCGCTTACCACTTTAGTGAACAGGGTAATCAGCGGCGCTAAATCGCCCAGCGCCCCGCTCTCGTTCGCCTGACTCCACGCCTGTGGGTCAATGACGCGCCAGTCCAGCACATAGCCCGCGTGAATGGCCAGCTGTTCGAAGAACACCCGTTGCGCCCGACCGCTGCCGACAAAGAACGGATGCAGAACGTTAATTTCGCAGTAATAGTGCGCCAGCCGTTGGATGAACTCCGCTTTGGGCAGGCCGACGAGGTAATGCTCGTCTTCCAGCGCCTGCATCAGGTCGTTGCCTTCGTTTTCGATGTACTCGAAATGGCAGAATTGGATATCGCCCCGGGAGATATCCACCTCACGCAGTTCTCCGGCCCAGTCGTAGGCATCCTGGAAAATTTGCTGGTGAATAGCACACAGCCACGGTAAACCGCGATGCAGTGGGCCAAGCTCAAGGGTATCGACGCGTTGGGCAAAAAGCGCATCCTGGGCGTGAGGTTCAGGCACATCCAGCCGACAGCTGGCCTCAAACGAACGGCTACGCCGCTGTTCCCACAGACGGATTTTTTGCTTTTCGGTGAGCTTTTTCATCTGGACCTCCCTGACGGTTCCGCTTTTGCCACAAGTATAAGCAGCAATTTCGGATTACGCAGGAAGGCCCGGACCGGGAAGGTTTACGGCAGGACTTTCGCAGACAGGATAACCACCGGTTTGGTCGGCACATTCTGGTAAGGGCCGACGTCATGGGAGGCGACCTGAGAAATCTTGTCCGCCACGTCCATCCCTTTCACCACTTTACCAAATACCGCGTAGCCAAAATCACGCTGACCATGGTCGAGGAAGGCGTTATCCGCTACGTTGATAAAGAACTGGCTGGTGGCGCTGTCTTTATCCGCAGTACGCGCCATAGAAATGGTGCCGCGAGTATTACGCAGGCCATTGTCAGCCTCGTTTTTAATCGGCGGGTTCGGCTGCTTCTGCTGCATCTGCTCGGTGAAACCGCCACCCTGAATCATGAAGCCTGGGATAACGCGGTGGAAGGTGGTGTTGTTATAAAAACCACTGTTCACATAGCTCACGAAGTTCTCGACGGAAACCGGCGCTTTCTGGCTGTTCAGCTCCAGCTCGATATTACCGGCGGAGGTCGTCAGCAGGACGTGCGGGGAGGCTTGAGCAGCCAGAGCAACGGGAGAGATAGCCGACATTGCAAGTACAGCCGCCACGGCAGCCAGAGTAGATTTGAGCATGTGAATTCCTTAAAACGGGAACGAGAGAGCCTGCGAATCGCTTGATTCTAAAAGGCTCTCGACGCGCAGACCAGCCTTTTACTAAAGTTTACGTATTTGTGACATTTATTACTTCGTCAGCAGGCAGGACGATGGCAAGAAATCGTGATTAATATCACGATAGATTAGGAATTATTTCATCGTTTTCAGAATAAACCTTTGCCTCCGTCACTGTAATGCATAAAATCTGCCCACCCCGCGCATTGTCAATGCGTTTTACCGTTCTGTACACAGGCCAGTCATGACTAACAGCAACCGCACCAAGCTCACATGGATCAGCTTTTTCTCCTACGCCCTGACCGGGGCATTGGTTATTGTCACCGGCATGGTGATGGGAAATATCGCCGATTATTTCCATCTGCCGGTCTCCAGCATGAGCAATACCTTTACCTTCCTGAACGCCGGGATTTTGATTTCTATCTTCCTCAACGCCTGGCTGATGGAAATCGTGCCGCTGAAAACCCAACTGCGTTTCGGCTTTATTTTGATGGTACTTGCCGTCGCCGGTCTGATGACCAGCCACAGCCTTGCCCTGTTCTCCGCCTCGATGTTCGTGCTCGGGCTGGTCAGCGGGATAACCATGTCGATCGGTACGTTCCTGATTACTCACATGTATGAAGGCCGTCAGCGCGGCGCACGCCTGCTGTTTACCGACTCCTTCTTCAGCATGGCCGGGATGATTTTCCCGATGGTTGCCGCCTGGCTGCTGGCGCGTAGCATCGAATGGTACTGGGTGTATGCCTGCATCGGGCTGGTGTATGTCGCGATTTTCGGGCTGACCTTCGGCTGTGACTTCCCGGTTCTGGGTAAGAAAGCCGAGACCATCGCGCAGCCGGTGGCAAAAGAGAAATGGGGTATCGGCGTGCTGTTCCTGTCGGTGGCGGCGCTGTGCTACATCCTCGGCCAGCTGGGCTTTATCTCCTGGGTGCCGGAATATGCCAAAGGTCTGGGCATGAGTCTTGGTGATGCCGGGCAGTTGGTGAGTGACTTCTGGATGTCGTACATGTTCGGCATGTGGGCGTTCAGCTTCATCCTGCGCTTCTTCGATTTACAGCGCATTCTGACCGTGCTGGCAGGCCTGGCAACGGTGCTGATGTATCTGTTCATCAACGGTTCGCCGGAGCACATGCCGTGGTTCATTCTGACCCTGGGCTTTTTCTCCAGCGCTATCTACACCTCGATCATCACCCTCGGCTCCTTGCAGACGAAAGTCGCCTCGCCGAAGCTGGTGAACTTCGTCCTGACCTGCGGCACCATCGGCACCATGCTGACCTTCGTGGTCACCGGCCCGATTGTGGCTCACAGCGGCCCGCTGGCGGCGCTGCATACCGCCAACGTTCTGTACGCGGTGGTGTTCGTGATGTGTCTGGTGCTGGGCTTTGTGAGCCGTCACCGCCAGCATAATGCGGCGGCAGCGAACCACTAAGTTTTGCCCTACGCCCCTTTACCGCCGGTAAAGGGGCTGTTCCGCGTAAAGAACACCTCTTCCCCGCCGTTATCCATTTGCACCCAGGTTTGCGCCAGCTGCGTGCTCGCAATCACCCGCCCCTGACGAATCGACCAGCGAACCGGCACCTGACAGCGCACCGCTTCAAAACCATTTTCAGCAGGCAGGATAATCAGGTTCGCCGTGTTACCGACCGCAATCCCATAATCCGTCAGGCCAAAGGTTCTGGCGCTGTGATGGGTAATCAGGTTCAGGCCGTCATTAATTTGCTGATAACCCATCATCTGACACACGTGCAGCCCCATATGTAGCACCTGCAGCATATTGCCGGTGCCCAACGGATACCACGGGTCAAACACATCATCATGGCCAAAGCAGACGTTAATCCCGGCGCCCAACAACTCTTTCACCCGGGTGATACCCCGGCGTTTCGGGTAATCATCGAACCGCCCTTGCAGATGAATATTCACCAGCGGGTTGGCGACAAAGTTAATCCCCGACAGTTTGAGCAAGCGGAACAGTCGCGAGGTATACGCCCCGTTATAGGAGTGCATGGCGGTGGTATGGCTGGCGGTCACGCGCGGGCCAATACCCTCTTTGAGCGCCAGCGCCGCGACGGTCTCAACAAACCGCGACTGTTCATCGTCGATTTCATCGCAGTGAATATCCAGCGGCCGGTCATATTTCTTCGCCAGCGCAAAGGCGATGTGCAGCGACTCCACGCCATACTCGCGGGTAAATTCGAAATGCGGGATAGCACCAACCACATCCGCACCGAGCTGCAGCGCTTGCTCCAGTAATGCCGCGCCGTCAGGGTATGAGAGGATCCCCTCCTGTGGAAAGGCGACAATCTGCAACTCAACCCACGGGGCCACTTCCTGCTTCACTTCCAGCATGGCTTTCAACGCGGTCAGGGTCGGGTCGGATACGTCCACGTGGGTACGCACGAACTGAATGCCGTTGGCAATTTGCCATTTTAGCGTTTTCCACGCCCGGGCTTTTACGTCTTCATGGGTAAGCATTGCCTTGCGCTCGGCCCAGCGCTCAATACCTTCAAACAGTGTGCCAGACTGATTCCAGTTAGGCTCCCCGGCGGTTTGGGTGGTATCCAGATGAATATGCGGTTCGATAAACGGAGGGATCGCCAGCCCGCCGCGCGCATTGAGCACTTCTAAACTTTCATGTCGGGTTTGCGCCATCGGTGTGATGGACTGGAAACGCCCGTTTTCAATCCCCAGTTGCCATAGTCCCTCGCGCCCCGGCAAACGCACATTCTCGATAATCCATAACGGTGTCGTGCTCATCATTACCCCCACATTTTGTGCATTTTTTCAGCGACAGAGAAACTTCTGGCATTTCCGTAACTTATAAAAATCCTGACAAATCAATTATCTACCCATTAAGGAGTAGGTAAAGGCGTATTTGATTCACATCAATAAGTAACGGGGCTGAATCGTTAAGGTAGGCGGTAATAGAAAAGAAATCGAGGCAAAAATGAGCAAAGTCAGACTCGCTATTATCGGTAACGGCATGGTCGGCCATCGCTTTATTGAGGATCTTCTCGATAAAGCCCCGGCGGATCAGTTTGAGATTACCGTCTTCTGTGAAGAACCCCGTATCGCCTACGACCGCGTCCATCTCTCATCTTACTTCTCTCACCACACGGCGGAAGAACTTTCGCTGGTGCGCGAAGGGTTCTATGAGAAGCATGGCGTTAAGGTACTGATTGGCGAACGCGCTATCACCATTAACCGTCAGGAAAAGGTGATTCACTCAAGTGCGGGTCGGTCGGTGTTTTACGACAAACTGATCATGGCGACCGGTTCCTATCCGTGGATCCCGCCGATCAAAGGCTCTGATACCCAGGATTGCTTTGTTTACCGCACCATCGAAGATTTAAACGCCATTGAAGCCTGCGCCCGTCGCAGCAAACGTGGCGCGGTGGTGGGCGGTGGTCTGCTCGGTCTCGAAGCGGCTGGCGCCCTGAAGAACCTCGGCGTCGAAACCCACGTTATCGAATTTGCCCCAATGCTGATGGCAGAACAGCTCGATCCAATGGGCGGCGACCAGCTGAAGCGCAAAATCGAAAGCCTCGGCGTGAAAGTTCACACCAGCAAGAACACCAAAGAGATCGTCCAGGAAGGCACCGAAGCGCGTAAAACCATGCGCTTTGCCGATGGCAGCGAGCTCGAAATCGACTTTATCGTCTTCTCTACCGGCATTCGTCCTCGCGACAAACTGGCAACCCAGTGCGGCCTGGCAACCGGCCAGCGCGGCGGTATCATGGTGAATGACACCTGCCAGACCTCCGACCCGGATATCTACGCCATCGGCGAATGCGCCAGCTGGAACAACCGCGTGTATGGCCTGGTCGCGCCGGGCTACAAAATGGCGCAGGTGGCGGTCGATCATATTCTCGGCAAAGACAACGTGTTTGAAGGCGCAGATCTCAGCGCTAAGCTGAAACTGCTCGGCGTCGACGTCGGCGGGATTGGCGATGCGCACGGTCGCACCCCAGGCGCACGCAGCTACGTGTACCTCGACGAAAGCAAAGAAGTCTACAAACGTCTGATCGTCAGCCCGGATAACAAAACCCTGCTCGGTGCGGTGCTGGTCGGCGATACCAGCGACTTCGGCAACCTGCTGCAGCTGGTATTAAACGCCATTGAGCTGCCAGAAAATCCGGATGCCCTGATCCTGCCTGCTCATGCAGCGGGCGGCAAACCGGCGATCGGCGTCGATAAACTGCCGGACAGCGCGCAGATTTGTTCCTGCTTCGACGTCACCAAAGGTGATCTCGTCAGCGCCATCAACAACGGTTGCCACACCGTGGCGGCGCTGAAAGCCGAAACCAAAGCCGGGACCGGCTGCGGCGGCTGCATTCCACTGGTTACGCAGGTGCTGAATGCCGAACTGGCGAAACAGGGCATTGAGGTCAACCACAACCTTTGCGAACACTTCGCCTTCTCCCGCCAGGAGCTGTATCACCTGATTCGCGTGGAAGGCATCAAAACCTTCGACGACCTGCTGAAAAAGTACGGCAAAGGCTATGGCTGTGAAGTGTGTAAGCCAACCGTCGGTTCCCTGCTGGCCTCCTGCTGGAATGAGTACGTACTCAAGCCACAGCACACGCCGTTGCAGGATACCAACGACAACTTCCTCGCCAACATTCAGAAAGACGGTACCTATTCGGTTATCCCGCGTTCTGCCGGGGGCGAAATCACCCCGGACGGCCTGATGGCGGTCGGTCGCATCGCCCAGGCGTTTAACCTTTACACCAAAATCACCGGTTCCCAGCGTATCGGCCTGTTCGGCGCGCAGAAAGATGACCTGCCGGAAATCTGGCGTCAGCTGATTGAAGCCGGGTTTGAAACCGGTCATGCCTATGCCAAAGCGCTGCGAATGGCGAAAACCTGCGTCGGCAGCACCTGGTGCCGCTACGGGGTAGGCGACAGCGTGGGCTTCGGCGTCGAGCTGGAAAATCGCTACAAGGGCATCCGTACCCCGCACAAAATGAAATTCGGCGTGTCCGGCTGTACCCGCGAATGTGCGGAAGCGCAGGGCAAAGATGTCGGCATCATCGCCACCGAAAAAGGCTGGAACCTGTACGTCTGTGGTAACGGCGGCATGAAGCCGCGTCACGCGGACCTGCTGGCCGCCGATCTCGATAAAGAAACGCTGATCAAATATCTCGACCGGTTCATGATGTTCTACATCCGCACCGCAGACAAACTGACCCGTACCGCGCCGTGGCTCGATAACCTGGAAGGCGGTATCGACTACCTGAAAGCCGTTATCATCGACGATAAGCTCGGTCTGAACGATCATCTGGAAGAAGAGCTGGCGCGCCTGCGCGGCCTGTTCGCCTGCGAATGGACCGAGACCGTCAACGATCCAGCGGCGCAGGGTCGCTTCAAACACTTCGTGAACAGCGCGCAGCGCGACCCGAACGTGCAGATTGTGCCTGAACGTCAACAGCATCGCCCGGCCACGCCGTACGAGCGCATCCCGGTCACTCTGGTGGAGGAAAACGTATGAGCTGGGTAACTATCTGTAATATCGACGCTATTCTGCCCGCAACCGGCGTTTGCGCACTGCTGGGTCAGGAACAGGTGGCCATTTTCCGCCCGCATCATGACCAACAGCTTTTCGCCATCAGCAACATCGACCCGTTCTTCGAGTCCAGCGTGCTGTCTCGCGGCCTGATCGCCGAGCACAACGGCGAGCTGTGGGTCGCCAGTCCGTTGAAAAAACAGCGTTTCCGTCTCAGCGACGGGCTGTGCATGGAAGATGAAAGTCACTCCATTGCACATTTTGAGGTGCGCGTGAAAGACGGTCAGGTACAATTGAAAGCCTGATAACCCCTTCCGGCGGCGTTCTGCCGCCGGAGTTGTTTTCCTCCTGTATCTGCGAGACACCATGGATCACTTACCCATTTTCTGTCAGCTGCACGACCGTGACTGCCTGTTAGTCGGCGGCGGCGACGTGGCGGAGCGCAAAGCCCGTCTGCTGCTCGAGGCGGGCGCTCGCCTGACCGTTAACGCGAAAGACTTCGTGCCGCAGTTTCACGTCTGGGCCGATAACGGAAGGCTCACGCTGGTGGAAGGTGAGTTTGACAGCGCGCTGCTCGACTGCTGTTGGCTGGCAATCGCCGCCACCGATGACGATGCGGTGAATGCCCGCGTCAGCGCGGAAGCAGAGCAACGCCGAATTTTCTGTAACGTGGTCGATGCCCCGAAACAGGCCAGCTTCATCATGCCGTCGATTATCGACCGTTCCCCGTTGATGGTGGCCGTCTCTTCCGGTGGAACATCTCCGGTTCTGGCGCGCCTGCTGCGGGAAAAGCTCGAAGCGATACTGCCGCAGCATCTGGGTCAGGTGGCACACTTTGCCGGACAGTTACGCAGCAGGGTCAAACAACACTTTGCCAACATAGGCGACCGTCGCCGCTTCTGGGAAAAACTGTTTGTAAACGATCGCCTGGCACAATCGCTGGCGAATCAGGACGTCAAAGCGGTGGCCGATATCACTGAACAGTTGCTCGACGCACCGCTGGATAACCGCGGTGAAGTGGTGCTGGTGGGTGCCGGGCCGGGCGATGCCGGGCTGCTGACCCTAAAAGGCTTACAGCAGATCCAGCAGGCGGACATTGTGGTTTATGATCGTCTGGTATCGGATGAAATCATGAATCTGGTGCGCCGCGATGCGGACCGGGTATTCGTCGGCAAACGCGCGGGCTATCACTGTGTGCCGCAGGAAGAGATTAACCAAATCCTGCTGCGGGAAGCGCAGAAAGGCAAACGCGTGGTGCGCCTCAAAGGTGGCGATCCGTTTATTTTCGGTCGCGGCGGGGAAGAACTGGAAACGCTGTGCCAGGCCGGGATCCCGTTCTCGGTCGTGCCCGGCATCACCGCGGCGTCGGGCTGTTCAGCTTACGCTGGCATTCCCCTGACTCATCGCGATTACGCGCAGAGCGTACGACTGGTTACGGGTCATCTCAAAACCGGGAGCGAACTCGACTGGCATAACCTGGCAGCGGAGAAGCAAACGCTGGTGTTCTATATGGGGCTCAATCAGGCGGCGACCATACAAGCTAAGCTCGCCGAACACGGCATGCCGCTCGATATGCCTGTCGCACTGGTGGAAAACGGCACCGCCGTCAGCCAACGGGTGGTCAGTGGCGAACTGGCACAGTTAAGCGTTCTGGCGCAGCAGGTTGCCAGCCCGGCGCTGATTATCGTAGGCAGGGTCGTTGAACTGCGTAATAAATTAAACTGGTTTTCACATCATTAAATACCCAGCCTGATGCCGGCAATATGTCGGCATCAGAATCACTCTATTTAAAATGATATTTCCCCTCTATATATTCACGTCAATGTTATATCCACATCCGGACACGGATAAATAGCAATAGTCGTTGTCGCGCCATTCATAATTCTTTAAATTCACACGCCGCTGATGATTAACGTGCCTCGTTAAACCATCGTTACGACGGAATTTATTTTCAATATTTAAGGGATTATCGAATGAAACACACTATCAAAATGATCGCTTTACTGGCGGCGCTCAGCACTCTGACTGCCTGTACTGGTCATGTAGAAAACAGAAGCAAAAGCTGTGGTTATGATTACTTACTGCATCCTGCCATTTCTATTTCCCGTATTATCGGCGGTTGTGGCCCGGCAGACGAAAAATAATTAATTTTCTGCACAAATAAAAAACCGGGAAACGTGTCCCGGTTTTTTATTATTTCTACTGACGCTTACGGTCTGGCGACAAAACCAATTGCTTCGTACACCGCTTTTAATGTTTCAGCCGCCTGCGCGCTCGCCTTCTGCGCACCTTCACGCATAATCTTCTGCAACAACTCATCGTCATTACGGAAGCGGTTATAACGCTCCTGCAGCTCGGTCAACATACCGGAAACGGCTTCGGCCACTTCGCCTTTCAGATGACCATACATTTTGCCTTCAAAGTGCTGCTCCAGCTCTGGAATGCTCTGCCCAGTCACGCCAGACAGAATATCCAGCAGGTTGGAAACCCCCGCTTTGTTCTGCACGTCATAACGAATCACCGGCGGCTCTTCGGAATCCGTCATCGCGCGTTTGATTTTCTTCACCACGGATTTCGGATCTTCCAGCAGGCCGATCACGTTGTTACGGTTATCGTCAGATTTGGACATCTTCTTGGTCGGTTCCAGCAGCGACATCACGCGTGCGCCAGATTTCGGAATGAACGGCTCAGGCACTTTGAACACCTCACCGTACAGCGCGTTAAAACGCTGGGCGATATCGCGACTCAGTTCCAGATGCTGTTTCTGATCTTCACCGACCGGGACCTGATTGGTCTGGTACAGCAGAATGTCGGCCGCCATCAGCACCGGATAGTCGAACAGACCAGCGTTGATGTTCTCGGCATAGCGAGCAGACTTGTCTTTAAACTGCGTCATGCGGCTCAGCTCGCCGAAGTAGGTGTAGCAGTTCAGCGCCCAACCAAGCTGGGCGTGCTCTGGCACGTGCGACTGGACGAAGATGGTGCTCTTCTCAGGATCGATACCGCAGGCCAGATACAACGCCAGCGTATCCAGCGTCGCTTTACGCAGTTTCTCGGGATCCTGACGGGCGGTAATGGCATGCAGGTCAACGATGCAGTAGATGCAATGGTAATCGTCCTGCATGTTCACCCATTGACGCAGCGCACCCATATAGTTGCCAATGGTCAATTCGCCAGACGGCTGTGCGCCACTAAATACGATGGGCTTAGTCATTTTTCACTTCCTGAATTTCACTGTGCGGGAGCCCGAGAGCGGGCAACAAATCGTTAAAATGGTCAAAAACAAAGTCGGGATGGCTGTCGGCAATCGCTTCGCCGTAGTTGTAGCCATAGGTCAGACCCACGGAACAGCAACCCGCGGCGGACGCCGCCTGAATATCATTGCGGGAATCACCGACAAACAGCAGTGCGCCAGGCGTCAGACCCAGTTTATCAGCCAGTAGCAGCAAGGGTTCCGGATGCGGCTTTTTGTTCTGCACATCATCCCCGCCGATCACCACGGAGAAGTATTTGGCGATATCCAGCGCCTCAAGCAGAGGGGCGACGAAAGGCGACGGTTTGTTGGTAACCAGACCCAGCGGCAGGCCTTTGGCATGCAGCGCGTCCAGGGTTTCTGCCACCGCCGGGAACAGATAGCTCCCTTCTTCGGCAAATTCCGCGTAGTAGCGGTCAAAGAGCTTACGCAGCACGCGCAGCTGTTCGTCCTGCGGGATATCGTTATGGTCAACCGACGGCTTACCCTGCGCCTTACGCTGGGTGGCGCGCTCTTGACGAGCCCAATTCAGCGCCCGCTCCATCAGCACGTCAGCCCCGTTGCCAATCCAGGTAATGACGCGCTCTTCGCCTGCGGTCGGCAGCTCCAGCGCATACAGGGCGCTGTCTACCGCTGCGGTTAAGCCCGGCGCGCTGTCGACCAGCGTTCCATCGAGGTCAAACGCTACGCCCCGAATCGCTTCTAATTTACTCATGACTTACCTTTGCCAGTTCACTGCGCATGTCATCAATCACTTTTTTGTAGTCCGGTTGGTCAAAAATGGCCGAACCGGCAACAAACATATCGGCACCCGCGGCAGCAATCTCGCCAATGTTATTGGCCTTCACACCGCCGTCGACTTCCAGGCGAATGTCAAATCCGGAGAGATCAATCCGACGACGCACTTCACGCAGCTTATCGAGAGTGTGTGGAATAAAGGACTGGCCGCCGAAACCCGGGTTCACGGACATCAGCAGGATGACGTCCAGCTTGTCCATCACGTGATCCAGATAGCTCAGCGGCGTCGCCGGGTTCAGCACCAGGCCAGCCTTGCAGCCGTGTTCTTTAATCAGCTGCAAAGAGCGATCGACATGGTCGGAGGCTTCTGGATGGAAGGTGATGATGCTGGCGCCTGCGGCGGCAAAATCAGGAATGATGCGGTCTACGGGTTTGACCATCAGGTGGACGTCAATCGGAGCGGTGATGCCGTAATTACGCAGTGCTTTGAGCACCATCGGTCCCATCGTCAGATTGGGCACATAATGGTTGTCCATTACGTCGAAGTGGACGACATCGCCACCTGCCGCCAGGGCTTTGGCGGTGTCTTCACCCAGACGGGCAAAGTCTGCCGACAGAATCGAAGGGGCAATCAAATACTGTTTCATCCGCATCTCCTTGAAAACGATTATGGGGTGGTCGGGCGATACAGCGCCAACAGTTCATCCACCTTTTTGCGCGTCCCGCCGTTGCTGCTGATGCTGCGACGGACCTTGACCTGAAAATGTGTTGCTTCTTTGTACCACTCACGCGTATCCGGCGTGTCATGGTTCGAAATTAACACTGGAATTTGGTTGCTGACCAGTTTTTCTGCCATTTCGGCCAGGTGCTTCTGCTGGTCGGGCGTAAAGCTGTTGGTGTGATAAGCGGTAAAATTCGCGGTTGCCGACAGCGGCGCATACGGCGGATCGCAGTACACCACCGAGTCTTTGCTGGCCATCGCCATGCATTCCTCGTAGGACATGCAGTGAAACTCAGCGTTCTGCGCCTTAAGGGCAAAATGGTTTAGCTCGGCTTCGGGAAAATACGGCTTTTTGTAACGGCCAAACGGCACGTTAAACTCGCCTTTGAGGTTATAGCGGCACAGACCGTTATAACCATGACGGTTCAGATACAGGAACAGCACCGCGCGACGCAGCGGTTCCCGGCACTGATTGAACTCGCTGCGCAACTGGTAATAGATTTCGGCGTTGTTATTGGCAGGAACGAACATCAAACGTGCGGCTTCGACATACTCGGCGGTACGCGTTTTGACGATGTTGTAGAGATCAATCAGGTCGCTGTTGATATCCGCGAGGATATAACGGGAATAGCGGGTGTTCAGAAACACAGAACCCGCACCAACAAAGGGCTCGATCAGACATTCGCCGTCAGGCAGATGTTTTTCAATATCGTTCAGCAGAGGATATTTTCCCCCTGCCCATTTCAAAAAAGCGCGATTTTTTTTCATGCTGTCTGGCTACTTACACTTTCTCAGGCTGAGGAGAAAAGCTCCTGCAGCATTCTGCGCTTAAAAACACATTCGCCTTCAGCCCGCACAAGCAGACTGAAGGCGCTGTGTCATGTACTGCTATTGTTTCAGATCGGACTGCACCTGATGCAGCGGCTTAGCCCATGGGTTTTTCGCCTGGACATCAGCTGGCAGCGCAGCAACGGCGCGTTTCGCTTCATCTTTCGTCGCATAGGTACCGCTGACCAGTACATACCATGGCTGACCGTTACGGGTGGTCTGATAAACCACGTATTTCTGGATGTTCTCTTTTCTTGCCCAGTTGTTCAGGTTGTCATAGTTTGACGAGCTGCTGAGCTGCAGGGTGTAGTGATTCCCTGGTGCACCTTTCAACGACGCCACATCACCACTTGCTTTACCCGCAGTCGTAGCGGCTGGTGCCGTAGCTGTTGCGGTTGGTGCCGCAGTGGTTGCCGCCGGTTTAGTCGCGGCAGGTTTCGCCGGTTCTGTCGCTGGCACTGTGGTTTTCGCCGGAGTGCTGGTAGCAGCAGTTTCAGTACGCTTAGGCTGTTGGGCGACCGGTTTAGGCGCGGTGGCTTTCGCCGTCGCCTGCGGTTTGCTCTGCGGCTTCGGCTCAATCACCGCATGCTTACGCTCTGGACGGGTCGTGGCAGCCGGTGCCGTTGTTGCGGCGGTGCTGGTTGCCTGACGCGGCGTGCTACCGTTACGCACCGGTGCAACGGTAGCTGGCTCGGTCGGCAGCGTCGAATTCGCTACCGCGCCGTCAAGCTGCCCCTGTTGCTGAGTCAGCGCGTTGTTCAGGTCACCCTGCACTTCGACACGCTGCTGGCCTTGCGGCGCGGCAGTATCCTGACCCTGAGTAGGGGTAGAGGAAATCGGCGGCAGCGAAACATCCTGCTGCGGATTGGTGGCGGTCTGATTGGCAGGGGCTGCACCCGGCGCAGGCTGTGCGCCATTGGCCTGATCGGCTGACGTTCCGCCGTTAGCGGCAAGATCGATGCTCTTCGCATCGCTTGAAGCCTGCTCGTTAGACGTCGATGGGGCTTTCAGCGCAGAGCCAATCCCAACAATCAGCAGCAGCAAAACCAGAATCCCCACGCCCATCATGATGTACTGGCGGGAGGCAGGCTTACTGGCAGGCATTTTTTTACGTTTACGCGGACGGCGCTCGACTTGCTCTTCCGCCTCAGCGTCTTCTTCAGGATCGTAATACTCTTCTTCTTCTAAACGTTCCGCGCGTTCTTCACGCTCATCGCGTGCTTTACGGGTACGCGCCGGGCGACGCTCATCGGCATCGAGATCGACGTCATCGAAGTTGATCTGCTGATCGTTTTCACGATCGGAAGACTGACGGGAACGACCAGCACGACGATCGCTGGGATCGGGTTTCAGATCGTCTTCTGGTTTAAATTCATCCATTTAACACCCCACTAAAAGGCTTATGCCAACCACACTTGCACATCACCTGAAGTTAAACACCGCAACGGCGGCATGACCTTTCTTATTAGTTACGCCTGCTGACAGTCAGCAATAGCGCCAAGAACCACATCGTGCGCAACACCACCACGCACTTCACTTTTGCCAATCGAAAGCGGCAAAACTAAACGCATCTCACCGGCGAGCACCTTTTTATCCCGCAGCATGTGCGGCAGGTACGCATCGGGAGACATTTCACGCGGGCCACAAACTGGCAGTTTCGCCCGTTCGAGCAGAGCGATAATCCGCTGCGTGTCTTGTGCCTCAAACTGACCGAGGCGCTCCGAAGCACGAGCCGCCATGACCATTCCGGCCGCGACCGCTTCTCCGTGAAGCCAGTTACCGTAGCCCATTTCAGCTTCGATAGCGTGACCAAAGGTGTGCCCCAGATTCAGTAAAGCACGTAAGCCCGTTTCCCGCTCGTCTGCGGCAACAACTTCGGCTTTCAGCTCACAACAGCGACGAATACAGTACGCCATCGCCTTTTCATCGAGCGCCATCAGCGCATCAATGTTGTTTTCGAGCCAGGAGAAAAATTCTGCATCCAGAATGATGCCGTACTTAATCACCTCGGCCAGGCCGGAGGAGAGTTCACGCGCAGGGAGCGTTTTTAGGCAATCAAGATCGATAACCACATTCACCGGCTGCCAGAAGGCGCCAATCATGTTTTTACCGAGGGGATGGTTAACGGCCGTTTTGCCGCCAACGGAGGAATCAACCTGTGACAACAGGGTGGTTGGCACCTGGATAAAGCGCACGCCGCGCTGATAGCTGGCAGCCGCAAATCCGGTGAGATCGCCTACCACACCGCCACCGAGGGCAATCAGCGTGGTATCACGACCGTGAGGTTTTTTCAGTAACGCCGTGAAGACGGTATCCATCACTGCCAGCGTCTTGTACTGCTCACCGTCAGGAATGATTACGCTGTCGACGTTAACGCCAGCCTGTTCGAGCACTGAACGCACCTTGTCCAGATAGACAGGTGCCAGCGTTTCGTTGGTGACCAACATAACCTGGTCGCCCGATTTCAGTGGCAGGAAAGAAGCTGGATCGTTAAACAAACCAGCCGCGATGGTAATCGGGTAACTACGTTCCCCGAGAGTTACTGTAAGCCTCTCCATAACGCGACGTCCACCTTGGTTACTTACATTCACTGGCAATGTGCACGCAATCCTTCAGGCTGCTTGCTGGTCGGTAGCTTTCGCGCCCCGTTTGCTGACAGATGTCAGCAAGAGTTCACGCCGTTGCCGCCAGGATGCAGCTTGAACGATTTCGTATAGCGTTGACCAGAATCAGTTACTTTCCAGCATGTTAATGATCTGGTTTGCCACCACTTTCGCGCTCTGATCGTCAGTGCGGATAGTGACATCGGCAATTTCTTCGTACAAAGGATTGCGTTCGCCAGCCAGCGCTTCCAGAACTTCACGCGGAGGCGTTTCAACCTGCAGCAGCGGACGTTTTTTGTCACGTTGCGTACGAGCGAGCTGTTTTTCGATCGTGGTTTCCAGATACACCACGACGCCGCGAGCGGACAGACGATTACGCGTTTCACGGGATTTCACAGAGCCGCCGCCAGTAGCCAGCACAATACCCTGTTTTTCCGTCAACTCGTTGATGATCTTCTCTTCGCGGTCACGGAAACCTTCTTCGCCTTCTACGTCGAAGACCCAGCCTACGTCAGCGCCGGTGCGTTTCTCGATTTCTTGATCAGAATCGTAGAATTCCATATTGAGCTGTTGGGCTAACTGGCGCCCAATAGTGCTTTTGCCGGCACCCATAGGCCCAACCAGAAAGATATTGCGTTTCTCTGCCATTTTTTCGGTACTACTAAGACTATTTCGTTAATAATAAACCCGCGACGCGAACCACACGGCGACGCCAGGCATGAACTGAAACCTCATATGCGATAGTGCGAGAGTCAGACCGAAAATTATCTCAATACTCCGGCAGGTTTGGCAACTCTAATCATTACCGGATTTTTTAGGGGACCGACTCTCAAATCGGTACTCCTTGTATGCTAAATCCGGCCTCACGTCAAACACCTGAAACGTGTTCACTGTGAAAAAGAGCGCCAATAAAAGGCTTATTGCGCAGAAATAATACGCGGGGTAATGAACACCACCAGCTCGCGGCGCTCGCTATCTTTTCCGTCATGACGGAACAACTGCCCCAGCCAGGGGATATCGCCCAGGAGTGGAACGCTGTCTCGCCCGGACTTTTTCTTTTGCGAGAAGATGCCGCCCAATGCCAGCGTTTCACCACTTTTAACCTCTACCTGCGTCTCGATTTCCTGGGTATCAATGGCCAGCACTTCGCCATCTGCCTGCTGCAATACCTGCCCCGGCATATCTTCGGTTATCTTCAGTTTAAGGCGTATACGGTTTTTCTGCAGCACGGTGGGCGTGACTTCCATCCCGAGAACCGCTTCCTTAAATTCCACCGAGGTTGCCCCGCTTTCCCCACTCGATACCTGATACGGAATTTCCGTCCCCTGCTTGATGCTGGCGGGTTGTAAGTGAGAGGTCAGCAAATGCGGGCTGGCGATAATCTCCAGTTGCTGCTGTTGTTCCAGCGCCGAGAGCTCGAGCTCCAGCAGCCTGCCGCCAATTTTGCCGATGTTAAAACCCGCGTGGGTGGTCGCATTCGCCACCGAAAGATCGCTGTTAAGCGTGGTCATCTGCCCGGAACCGACGCTGCCTTCTGCATCGGCCAGGTTCCATTTCACGCCCAACTCACGCAGGCTCTTTTCATTAATTGTTACGATATGCGCGGTCAACTCGACCTGCCCGACCGGCAAATCCATCTCACTGACCCAGGCGAGCAGGTCCGTCAGGTGCGGTTGATCATCACGAACCAGCAGACGATTGGTGCGCTTATCGACCGTCATCGTGCCTCTGGCACTGAGCATTTTTTCTCCGGCTTTCGCCAGTTCCGTCGCATCAGCGTATTGCAGAGAAACGCTTTGCCCTTGCAGCGGTAACGTTTGTAAGCGCTTCTGGCTGTCGGCGTCGTGCTGCGCCTTTTTCTCCGCCAGCCAGGCTTTGGTGTGCACGAACAACACGTTGCCCTGCGTCTCGAACCCTAACCCCGCGCTACCGGTGACCGTCTGCAATGCCACTTTCCACGGCACATTAATCAGCTGCAACGAGATCTGCCCGTTAACGTCCGGGGCGATAACGATATTCCGCTCGCCGAGCGCCGCAATAGCCTGAAGTACCTGGCTGACCGGTACATCATCCACCGCCAGCGACACCGTTTTTTCCTTTGCCGGGGCCGCCGTCGCCATCAGCAGGATCCCCAACAGTATCCTTCGCATCATCTTTCGTTCCCTCTTTCAGCCAGCGCCACTGCGAGGTTTCGCAGTCTGCGTCGGCAGTCATGTCCATCTGCTCTGGCTGAATGCCAGACACAACCCAACCGTTATCCAGCCGCTGCCCTTTTATCAGGCGTCGCCATTTTCCGCTGGCATCGCGTACGATCCCCGTACGCTGTTCACCGTGGCTAACCATGCCCTGGTAATGCCAAAGCATCATCTGCGAAACGGCACAGCGGTCTTGCGGCGGCAGAAACGGGTCACGCATCCCCAACAACAGCGGCAGTGTAAGCACCATCGGTACACGCCAGTCAGTCATCGTCGAGGGCCTCAAGCTGGAGCGTCACTTTCAGCCGCTTTCGTTCCGGCACAATACTGAATCCCCGTACCGACTGGCCACGTTCCGCCAGCCGGATAAATAGCGGGGGAATACTCTGCCAGTTAGCCTCCAGAGCCAGCTCACCGCCTGCGCCTACTGGTTGCCAACTCACGAGATGGCTGTCTTCGGTATCGAAATCGAGAGCCGAAAAGGGTTTGGCAGGTGAGGCTGGCTCAACAGGATAATCCCCCCGCAGCGGCATCATTTTCTGCCACTGTGAGCTGAGCGGGACCGGCATCTCGTCGCTGATGACCTCGCGATGGCAGTAAACCCCTGGCGCCATTAACAGCCCGACCATCAGTAGCCCTGCGCCGAGGCGAATCCGGGGTGAGAAATCACACCAGCGTTCAGCGAGATTTCCCATCGCCGCCCTCCGCCTGTAGCTGATAGCTAAACTGCCAGTGTCCCTGCGCATCCCGAAGCATGGCTCCCGGGCTCACGGCGCGAAACCCTGGCAGGCTGCGTACCGCCGTATCAACCTGCGACAGCGCGGGAAAGCGGTTAGCGAGCCCCGTAAAGCTGAAAGCGTTGCCCTGCCATGTCACCGCCGTCAGCCACGCCTGTTCAGGGAGATATTCAGCTAAACGCTGCAGCGTGGATTGCCAGCGACGGGTGAGCGCCCGCTCCCGACGGTGGGTCTCGACGTTTTCCCGCCGTTCGAGCTCAGCATGCAGTTGCTGTTCCCGCTGAATAAATGCCTGAAGCAGTGCCCTATCGTTTTGCTGGCGCAGCGCCTGCTCTTTCTGCTGATGCATCTGCCCGGCCCGTCCGGCGAAAATCAGCATTAACGCGATTAGCCAGGCACCGACGAACAGCAGTCCCCAAAAACGCACACACTCCCGCCGACGCCGTTCACGCCAGCGCAGCAAATTCAATGGCCGCGCCATGTCACGCCACCCCTAAGGCGAGGGCCAACGCGATGGCAAAGGCATCCCCGTGTTGTGGTAAAGGCGGTTGAAGCTGATTGAGCGGAAACCAGGGATTAAAACTCAGCCCGCTTTCAGGCTGGGTGGTGCACACCAGCAGATCGGCGGGGGCGTCGGCGCTACAGCCCCAGGCCTCACGCGTCGCCCACAGCCACTGCTGTCTGTCCTGCCAGCACACACCGGGCACATCTTTCGCTATCCACGGGAGAAAGTTTTGCAGCGCGCTGGCATCCGGCGCGATAGCGCACAGGTTCAAACCGGCGGCGCGAAGACGCTGTTGCAGCACCTCCACATCACGTCGTCGAACGGCGGTCACGCTGTAACTCTTTGTGTCAGCGGTTTGGTAATCAAACGCGAGGGTTTCACTTGGCATTTCAAGCTGCTTCGCCACCGTGCTGGCCACCCATTGCGCGGTTTCACTTTCGCGCAGAATCATCTGCGGCGTCGGAAGCTGTCTTTGCAGCGTGTCGGCTGCGGGAATGGCGGCGACAAGCCGATGAAAGCGCGGCATTTCACGCTGAATTCGGCGCAGGGCCGCAATAAGATGTTGTTCGCTGGCATCGGTTTCCACAGGCAGTTGCCACCAGCGCCTTAACGCTCGCCCGGAACGGGTTTTCTGTACCGCGACGCAGACGATACTGTCCTGCTGAAAGTGCAATCCTGCCTGCCACTGACTGTAAGCCATTCTGAGATCTCCTTATCCTTTAAACCACGCACCTGCCAACGCCCGTACAGTTTGAAATATGACGGGTATATCAATGCTTATGGGTTGCCTTTATACTACCGCGCGTTTGTTTATAAACTGCCCAATGACCACTAAATGGGAAATCTCCGGTGAAGTTCGTAAAGTATTTATTCATCCTTGCAGTCTGTTGCATTCTGCTGGGAGCAGGCTCGATAATTGGCCTCTACAAATTTATTGAGCCCCAGCTACCCGACGTAGCCACACTCAGGGATGTGCGCCTGCAGATCCCCATGCAAATCTATAGCGCCGAAGGCGAGCTGATTGCTCAGTACGGGGAAAAACGTCGTATTCCTGTCACGCTGAGCCAAATGCCGCCAGAGCTGACGAAAGCCTTTATTGCCACAGAAGACAGCCGTTTCTACGAGCATCACGGGATCGATCCGGTCGGTATTTTCCGTGCAGCCAGCGTGGCGCTGTTTTCTGGTCGCGCCACACAGGGTGCCAGTACCATCACCCAGCAGCTGGCGCGTAACTTCTTCCTGAGCCCGGAAAAAACGCTGACGCGTAAAATTAAAGAAGTGTTCCTGGCTATCCGCATTGAGCAGATGCTCAGCAAGGATGAAATTCTTGAGCTGTACCTGAATAAGATTTACCTCGGTTACCGGGCCTATGGCGTCGGGTCTGCCGCACAGGTCTATTTCGGTAAATCCATCGATCAGCTGACGCTGAGCGAAATGGCGGTGATTGCTGGCCTGCCAAAAGCCCCGTCCACCTTTAACCCGCTGTATTCGATGGATCGGGCAACCGCCCGTCGTAACGTGGTGTTGTCGCGAATGTTAAGCGAGAACTACATCACTCAGGCGCAATATGATGAGGCCATCCGCGAGCCGATCCACGCCCGATACCATGCGCCGGAAATTGCCTTCTCCGCCCCGTACCTGACCGAAATGGTGCGCCAGGAAATGGTGAGTCGCTACGGTGACAAGGCCTACGAAGACGGCTATCGCGTTTACACCACCATCACCCGCAAAGATCAGCTGGCGGCGCAGCATGCCCTGCGCACCAACGTCATGGATTACGATATGCGTCACGGCTATCGCGGTCCGTCTAACGTGCTGTGGAAGGTGGGCGAAACCCCGTGGGACAGCCAAAAAATCACCGATAGCCTGAAAAGCTTGCCGACATACGGACCGCTTTTACCCGCGGTGGTGACCGCTGCGAACCCTCAGGATGCCACGGTGATGATGGCTGATGGCACCTCGGTTTCACTGAATATGGATGGTATGCGCTGGGCACGCCCGTACCGCTCGGATACGCAGCAGGGTCCAACCCCGCGTAAAGTGACCGACGTGGTACAGACCGGTCAGCAAATCTGGGTCCGTCAGGTGAATGATGGCTGGTGGCTGGCACAGGTGCCGGACGTCAACTCGGCGCTGGTGTCGATTAACCCACAAAACGGCGCGATCATTGCGCTGGTTGGCGGGTTTGACTTCAACCAGAGTAAATTCAACCGCGCCACCCAGGCACTGCGCCAGGTCGGCTCGAACATCAAACCGTTCCTCTATACCGCAGCGATGGACAAAGGTCTGACCCTGGCGAGTATTCTGAACGACGTGCCTATCTCACGCTGGGATGCGGGTGCCGGTTCTGACTGGAGTCCGAAGAACTCCCCGCCGCAATACGCCGGTCCGATTCGCCTGCGTCAGGGTCTCGGCCAGTCGAAAAACGTGGTGATGGTGCGCGCCATGCGTGCGATGGGTGTGGATTACGCGGCAGAATACCTGCAGCGCTTCGGCTTCCCGGCCAACAACATCGTGCGTACCGAATCGCTGGCGCTGGGCTCCGCATCATTTACCCCGCTGCAGGTGGCACGCGGTTATTCGGTGATGGCAAACGGCGGTTTCCTGATTGACCCCTACTTCATCACTAAAATCGAAAACGACGCGGGTGGCGTTATCTTTGAAGCCAGACCGAAAATCGCCTGTGCGGATTGCGATATTCCGGTGATCTACGGTGATACGCCGAAATCTGACGTGCTGGAAAACAAAGATGTAGAAGATGTAGCCACCTCTCAGACGCCACAGAATTCTACTGTACCGATGCCAAGCCTCGAGCAGGCCAACCAGGCGCTGGTCGCCCGGAGCGGCGGGCAGGAGTATGCCCCGCACGTGATCAGCACCCCGCTGTCCTTCCTGATCAAGAGCGCTCTGAATACCAACGTCTTCGGCGAACCGGGCTGGCAGGGAACCGGCTGGCGCGCAGGTCGTGATCTGCAGCGTCATGACATTGGCGGCAAAACCGGCACCACCAACAGCTCGAAAGATGCCTGGTTCTCGGGTTATGGTCCGGGCGTGGTAACGTCGGTGTGGATTGGCTTTGACGATCATCGCCGCAATCTGGGCCGTACCTCGGCGTCAGGCGCGATTAAAGATCAGATTTCCGGTTACGAAGGCGGGGCGAAGAGTGCTCAGCCGGCGTGGGATTTGTTCATGAAGGCAGCGCTGGAAGGCGTACCGGAACAACCACTTACGCCACCAGCGGGCGTGGTGACGGTCAATATCGACCGCTACACCGGGCAGTTGGCGAACGGCGGGAACAGTCGCGCAGAGTACTTTATCGAAGGCACGCAGCCGACCCAACAGTCGGTGCGTGAAGTAGGAACCACCCTGATAGACAACGGTGAAACCCACGAACTGTTCTGACAAAAAAGGCGCCTCTGGCGCCTTTGTTATTTCCCGATGATTACAACCGGCCCTGCTCTTTCAGCCATTCGCGGACCAGAAACAGCGCGCTCACGTTACGGGCTTCATTGAAATCCGGATCATCCAGCAGGGTTAACAACTCTGCCAGCGGCCAGCGCACCTGCGGCAGCGGCTCAGGTTCATCGCCAGGCAGCGATTCCGGGTAAAGATTCTCCGCCACCACGATATTCATTTTGCTGGAGAAATAGGACGGCGCCATGCTCAGTTTCTTCAGAAACGTCAGGTTATTGGCCCCAAAGCCGACTTCTTCTTTCAGCTCGCGGTTCGCGGCTTCGAATACGCTTTCACCGGGGTCGATCAGCCCCTTCGAAAAACCAAGCTCGTACGATTCGGTGCCGACCGCATATTCGCGGATCAGAATAAGATGGTCATCAACAATCGGGACGATCATCACCGCTTCGCGGGTAGAAGGACGCATCCGTTCATACACCCGGCGCTCGCCATTGCTGAATTCCAGATCCACACTTTCTACGGTAAACAGTCGGGAACGGGCGACCGTTTCAACGTGATGGAGGATGGGTTTTGTTAATGGTTTATCCATGATGACCTGTGCTTGCTGTGATAACAGGGTAATTGTGCGACATGCCGCACAGTTTAGGCAATTCCTGTCGTCGTGTATTTACATCTATGTAACTTTCAGCATCAGTCCTTTTTTAGATAAAAAGTCAAGCCCTTGCAAAGGTTTTGAGAATTTGCTGATATTCGCTTGCATTGACCTTTGTTATGCTCAAAAGTTGCGTCAGAACGTAATAAGTCTTTAAAGTTCTGCGTGATGCGTGCCGATAGCTAACTACGGGCTCACGTTCTGTGTTAATGGGCAACCGATGAAACCTGTAAGAATAAGTTTGATGGGAAAAGCATGGGCACCTTTTTGATTCTTCTCGCTGCTATGCTGGCCTGCGCATTGCTTGCAGGGTGGTTTTATCGACAGCGCTCGCAGCAACGGCGTCTTCCCCGACTGCATGCGTTTACTGGCGCTACTACGCGCAAACTGACCAGCGATGAATGCGCTGCCGTTGAAAGCTATCTCGAAAGTCTGAGCCGTACGCTGGAAGTGCCCGCTTCCGGTGCCACTGTGGCACCCGCTGTTCTGACCCTCAATGCCCAAAGTAACACGGTCTATAGCGTCACCCAGTCCATTACCCGCTACGGGATAACCACCGAAGACCCGAATAAGTGGCGCTACTTCCTCGACTCCGTTGAAATTCATCTGCCCCCCTTCTGGGAACAGTACATCAACGACGAAAACGCGGTCGAACTTATCTATACCGATTCTTTGCCGCTGGTTATTTCCCTCAACGGCCATACCCTGCACGACCATAAGCAGGAAGCCAAAGGCTTTGCGCTGGAGCAACGCCCGTCGACCCAGGCATCCATTCGCGGTGAAGAAAGCGAGCAGATTGAACTGCTGAACATTCGCCAGGAAACCCATGAAGAGTATGCCCTGAGTCGCCCGGACGGCCTGCGTGAAGCGCTGCTGGTCGTCGGCGCGTTCCTGCTCTTTTTCTGCGCCCTGATGGTGCCGGAAGTGTTTGTCCCGTGGGTCACCGGCGGCGCGATTTTGCTGTTGGTGTTCGGCCTGTGGGGCCTGTTTGCGCCCCCGTCTAAAACTGCACTGCGTGAAATCCACTGCCTGCGCGGCACGCCGAAACGCTGGGGCCTGTTTGGCGAAAATGACCAGGAGCACCTCAACAATATCTCGCTCGGCATTATCGACCTGATTTACCCGCGTCACTGGCAGCCTTTTATCGCCCAGGACCTCGGCCAGCAGACGGATATCGACATTTATCTCGACCGCCACGTAGTGCGCCAGGGCCGCTTCCTGTCGCTGCATAACGAAGTGAAGCATTTCCCTCTCCAGCACTGGCTGCGCAGCGCCATTATCGCCAGCGGGGCACTGCTGATTGTGGTGATGCTGTGGATGAGCGTGCCGTTAGGGATGCCGTTCAAATTTACCCTTTCGTGGCTGAAAGGCGCCCAAACCATTGAGGCGACAACGGTCAATCAGCTTGAGCAAGCGGGCGTTCGTGTCGGTGATACGCTGCACCTTTCCGGAACCGGGATGTGTAATATCCACTCGCAGGGGACCTGGACCGCGCAGCAAAACTCGCCGTATATGCCGTTTGATTGCTCGCAGATTATCTGGAACGACGCGCCGCCGTTGCCGCTGCCGGAATCGGATATTGTGACCAAAGCCACGGCCCTGATGCAGGCGGTGAATCGTCAGCTGCACCCAAGCCCGGATGACAGCTCTCGCGTCAGCCCGGCGCTGCGTTCTGCGATCCAAAAATCGGGGATGGTACTGCTGGATGATTTCGCTGATATCGTACTGAAAACACAAGATCTGTGCTCTGCCGAAGACGACTGCGCACGCCTGAAAAATGCGCTGGTCAACCTTGGGAACACCCGCGATTGGGACACGCTGACCAAACGCGCCAGCGCCGGGAAACTGGACGGGGTGAACGTACTGCTGCGCCCGGTCAGCGCCGAGTCCCTGGATAATCTGGTCACCACTTCGACCGCGCCGTTCGTCATGCGCGAAACGGCACGCGCGGCGCAGGCTCTGAACAGCCCGGCACCGGGCGGCTTCCTGATTGCCAGCGATGAAGGCAGCGATTTGGTGTCACAGCCTTGGCCGTCGGTTAGCCTGTATGACTATCCGGCGCATGAGCAGTGGAGCGAATTTCAGCGCCTCGCGGGAATGCTGATGCATACGCCGTTTACCGCCGAAGGGATTGTCACCAACTTATACACCGATGCCAACGGTACCAAACACATCAATCTGCACCGCATGCCGGACAGTTCCGGGCTGTGGCGCTACATTAGCATTACGCTGTTGATGCTGGCGATGCTGGCATGCTTTGCCTGGAATGGCATTCAGGCCATTCGCCGCTATCAGCGCCACCGTATGCGCATGGCGGATATTCATAAATACTACGAGGAGAGCCTCAATCCGGTGCTGTTAACCACCACGGATCTGCTGCATCAGGATCCCACAGACCGCTAAACCGCCCTGCTCCCGCTCGCGCGACCGGTGTGATACCCTGTCGCGCATTCTTCCGGCTGGAGACGCACTATGCATTTTGACATTGCCTGGCAGGAGGTCGACACCGTTCTGCTGGATATGGACGGCACTCTTCTCGATCTCGCCTTCGACAACTATTTCTGGCAGCAGCTGGTGCCTGAAACCTACGGCGCGCAAAACGGCATCAGCCTGCAGGACGCGCGCACGCGCATCAGTCAGGAATATCACGCCGTGCAGCATACGCTAAACTGGTACTGTCTGGATTACTGGAGCGAGCGTCTGGGGCTGGATATTTGCGCCATGACCACCGAGCAAGGGCCACGGGCCGTGCTGCGTGATGACACCGTGCCGTTTCTTGATGCGCTGAATGCCTGTGGTAAACGCCGCATTTTGCTAACCAACGCACATCCGCACAACCTGGCGGTGAAGCTGGAACATACCGGTCTGGCATCACACCTTGATTTATTACTTTCGACCCACACATTTGGTTATCCGAAAGAAGATCAGCGCTTGTGGCAGGCTGTGGCCGAAGAAACAACGCTGGAAGCGCACAGAACGCTGTTTATTGACGACAGCGAACCAATTCTTGATGCCGCGGCGTTATTCGGGATCCGTTACTGTCTCGGCGTCACCAATCCCGATTCTGGTATCGCGGAAAAGCAGTATCAGCGTCACCCGGCATTGAATGATTATCGTCGCCTGATCCCTGCGATCCGGTGAAGGAGAAGCCATGCAAGAGAAGCCCACTGATGCCGTCCGGCTCGATAAGTGGCTCTGGGCGGCCCGCTTTTACAAAACCCGTGCGGTTGCACGTGAGATGGTGGAAGGCGGTAAGGTGCATTACAACGGACAGCGTAGCAAGCCCAGCAAAGTGGTGGAAATGAACGCCACGCTGACGCTGCGTCAGGGCAACGATGAGCGAACGGTGATTGTTAAGGCCATCACCGAACAGCGACGCCCGGCGACCGAAGCCGTGTTGCTGTATGAAGAGACCGCCGAAAGTATCGAAAAACGGGAAAAAATGGCCGTGGTCCGCAAGCTGAACGCGCTGACCATGCCGCACCCGGACCGTCGCCCTGATAAAAAAGAGCGCCGCGACCTGATGAGATTTAAACATGGGAACAGTGAGTAACCGTTCCCTTAAGAGAGAAAATGATGATTCAACACGATCAATTGCACCGCTATCTGTTTGAAAACGTGGCCGTACGCGGCGAACTGGTCACCGTCTCCGAAACGCTGGAGCAGGTGCTCGCCAACCACACCTATCCGCAGCCGGTTAAAAACGTGCTGGCCGAGCTGCTGGTGGCCACCAGCCTGCTAACCGCAACCCTGAAGTTTGCCGGTGACATCACCGTGCAGTTGCAGGGCGATGGCCCAATGTCGCTGGCGGTGATCAACGGCAACAACAATCAACAGCTTCGCGGTGTGGCGCGTGTTCAGGGCGATATCCCGGAAAATGCGGATCTGAAAGCGCTGGTCGGTAACGGCTATCTGGTTATCACCATTGCGCCGGAAGAAGGCGAGCGCTACCAGGGCGTAGTCGGTCTGGAAGGCGATACGCTGGCGGCGTGCCTGGAAGATTACTTCCTGCGTTCAGAACAGCTGCCGACGCGTCTGATCATTCGTACCGGCGAGCACGAAGGCAAAATGGCGGCGGGCGGAATTCTGCTGCAGGTGATGCCCGCGCAGAATGCGCAGGCGGCGGACTTTGAGCACCTGGCAACCCTGACCGACACCATCAAAGCCGAAGAGCTTTTTGGCCTGCCAGCCAACGACGTGCTGTGGCGTCTGTATCATGAAGAAGAAGTGACGGTTTACGATCCTCAGACGGTCGAATTCAAGTGCACCTGCTCCCGTGAACGCTGCGCCGATGCGCTGCGAACGCTGCCGGATGAAGAAGTGGACAGCATTCTGGCCGACGACGGCGAAATCGACATGAACTGCGACTACTGCGGCAGCCATTACGTGTTCAACGCGATGGATATCGCCGAGATCCGTAACAACGCTTCCCCGGCGGATCCGCAGGTACATTGATCAGAGATCAGAAAAGCAAAAGCTCCCGGTGAGGGAGCTTTTGAACACTACCGTTCACCGGTATCGTAATAATCAACCTTCAACCGCTCGCCAAAAATGGAGAGATCGTCCCACTCCTTTTTCACTGTGAGCACCTTGTTCTGACCCAACGCATTGAGCAGTTCATCCTTGGTTAACGATTTCGGGAATTTCCGGGATTCCCCCGCCATTGTCCATCCCTGCGCCGTATGCCTGTAGATAACGGCTGTTCCCTGAGTAAATTGATACAGCACCCACTCAGGCTGCCCGTCGTGATTGAGATCCTGACTGACCAGCAGGCACTCCTCCTTACTCCGCAGGCAGGCCATAGAGAGATATTGTTCTTTTCCGATGGCAACCCACAGTTGCGCGTCCGGGTGTACATCCGCAGGCATCACGTCAACGTTGTCCTTTAGCTGCGCCTGAGTCACCGCGCTGTCCATCTTTCCGCGTGGCGCCAATAACATGTTCAACTCTTGTCTGCGCTGAGGCGTGGCCATAAATTTCTCGTCCTGTTGTAGCGTTTGCAGCGCCTGCTGACCACGCTTACCCGCCTGGCTGAACAGGTAGAGGCTGACCTGCTCCGCCGTTATCTTTCCTGACTGATAGCGAGACATCTGGTCGTTTACGCTAATTTTCCACACATCCAGCAGCGGGGTACGAAGCAAAATGAGAAAAATCAGCATCAGAAGAAAGACGCCAGGCACCACTTTATCCTGCAATCTAAAAGGGTCATGTCGGTTAAACAGCAGGCTCACGCAGTAGCCGATTGTCCAGACGAGCGTAATGCAGGTGATCAGCACCGCGTACAGGCGTTCAGGTGTCCATCCGTACTGATCGACGCGTAGCCAAAGTGCCCATGACGCCAAAAGGGCATACAACGGCAGCACCAGAATAGATACGTAAATGAGATAGCGCAGCCCTGAAGGATAGCGCTGAACATTGCGTTCCGGGCCGAAAACGATGACGACCAAAAAGAGTGACATTAGCGCCAGACAGTTCAGTAACCCTGCGGCAGAAAGTTGGTGAGAAAGCCTCTCCAGCCCCACAAACGGTAGTACCACAATGAACGACAGCGTGAGCAGAGACAGTAAAGGTAACAGCCAGCTGGCAAGCAGCGTCAACAGGTTTTGGATAGCCGCCATCCGCTTTGCCTGATGCTGCGTCAGGATAACCGTCAGCGCAGATATCGCCCCCGTTACCACTGCAAAGAACCATCCGGAATCAAAGAAGATTTTGTTAAACAGCGTGATATCGACCATCTCGAACAATTTTGCCCACAAAAGCAAAATCAACCAGAAGAGGCCGTTGGCAATAACCACCGCCAGCAGCGTTAAGGCGTTAACCCCATTACGGTGATAGAACACCGTGTAAAACGATTGGCCTTCAGCCGGTTCAAAACGCCATTGCAACCAGGGGAGTATCAGCAGGCCTATCAGCATCAGCTGCGCGCTAAACGTCAGAAACCATCCCTGACTATCCCACCGCTCAAGGCTGGCGAGCGCATCCTGATAACCGGCAGCGATGCCAAACAGCGCCAACAATCCCCAGAGGCCCACCAGGGTGGAAAGTCTCAGAAGGAGCGGTTTTCGCGAAGAGGTAAACGCGGTGGTGGTCATCACGGTGGCAGGTACTGCCATTATAATGACCGCAAATGACCAAAAATTAGTATCGGTATCTGCCGTAAGCTGATGATGCCGTGCCAGCAGGTAGCAAAGGATGCCCAGTACCGTGCCAACGAGCAAAACCGCTGCCCGGCTCGCGGGGGAATATCCACTTTCATTATTCATCGCAGCTGCCCTGTTAATTAAAGCTGCATTTTCGTACAGAGCCGAGGAATACGCACACCCTTTCGTCCGGTTTCAGATTAATGACCGAGACATGAATCGATTCTCGCTGTAACTCTTCCGTAACTTTCTTTCAGGAATGCGATTACATTCACATTCCACCAGTTCATTAAACCATTTATTAACCGTTTAAGAACATTTCCCCCCACTCAAAAACGTTTCCTGCCATAATCTGTCTCGCCTCGTGACAGGAGTCACCGTGTTTTCCGTTAGTTTGACGAGAGTCCGGATACGCAAATCTATGAGCCTGGTCGCGGTCTAAAACCCCTAAACAACCCTACAATCATTGGCAGTACATCTTGGCTAAGGAGCAGTGACATGCGTGTTAAAGGTATAACCCCGCAGGATCTCAAGGCTTATGGTATCAACGACGTCCAGGAAATCGTCTACAACCCCGATTACGACACCTTATTTAAGGAAGAGCTCAACCCCAATCTGGAAGGGTACGAGCGCGGCGTTCTGACGAATCTCGGTGCTATCGCTGTCGACACCGGTATTTTTACCGGCCGTTCGCCGAAAGATAAGTATATTGTCCGTGATGACACCACCCGCGATACCGTGTGGTGGGCTGATAAAGGCAAAGGCAAGAACGACAACAAACCACTCTCCCCGGAAACCTGGCAGCAACTAAAAGGACTCGTCACCCAACAACTCTCAGGTAAGCGCCTGTTTATTGTCGATGCTTACTGTGGCGCAAACGCCGACACCCGTCTGTGCGTGCGCTTTATTACGGAAGTGGCCTGGCAGGCACACTTCGTCAAAAACATGTTCATTCGCCCAACCGACGAAGAGCTGGCAACCTTCAAGCCAGATTTCACGGTGATGAATGGCGCGAAATGCACTAACCCGAACTGGCAGCAGCAGGGCCTGAACTCCGAAAACTTCGTGGCCTTCAACCTGACCGAACGCGTACAGCTGATTGGCGGCACCTGGTACGGCGGTGAAATGAAGAAGGGTATGTTCTCTATCATGAACTACCTGCTGCCGCTGAAAGGCATCGCTTCGATGCACTGCTCGGCAAACGTCGGCGAAAAAGGCGATGTCGCGGTGTTCTTTGGCCTCTCCGGTACCGGCAAAACCACCCTCTCCACCGACCCGAAACGCCGCCTGATTGGCGATGACGAACACGGTTGGGATGATGACGGCGTGTTCAACTTCGAAGGCGGCTGCTACGCGAAAACGATCCGCCTGTCCGAAGAAGCGGAGCCGGATATCTATCACGCGATCCGCCGCGATGCGCTGCTGGAAAACGTCAGCGTCCTGGCCGACGGCACCATCGATTTCGACGATGCCTCGAAAACTGAAAACACCCGCGTCTCCTACCCGATTTACCACATCGACAACATTGTGAAGCCGGTGTCGAAAGCGGGTCATGCGACTAAAGTCATTTTCCTCACCGCCGACGCCTTTGGCGTGCTGCCCCCGGTTTCGCGCCTGACGGCCAACCAGACGCAGTACCACTTCCTGTCTGGCTTTACCGCCAAACTGGCCGGTACCGAACGCGGCGTCACCGAGCCAACGCCTACCTTCTCCGCCTGCTTTGGCGCTGCGTTCCTGTCGCTGCACCCGACGCAGTACGCTGAAGTGCTGGTGAAACGTATGCAGGCATCCGGGGCACAGGCCTACCTGGTGAACACCGGCTGGAACGGCACCGGCAAACGTATCTCGATTAAAGATACGCGTGCGATTATCGACGCCATTCTCGACGGTACGCTGGATAACGCCGAAACCTTTACTCTGCCGATGTTTGACCTGCAAATCCCGACCGAACTGCCGGGCGTGGACACCCATATTCTGGACCCGCGTAACACCTACGCGTCACCGGAACAGTGGCAGGAAAAAGCCAACGCGCTGGCGAAGCTGTTCGTCGAAAACTTTGAGAAGTACACCGATACGCCAGCAGGCGCCGCACTGGTAGAGGCGGGCCCGAAGCGGTAAGCCGCGGCTAGCAATAAAAAACCCGGCACGCGTTTCGCGCTGCCGGGCTTTTTTTAACGTTTTTTTAACTCTCTTTGCTGCCAGACGACCGCATCACCGGCACCGGTAACCAGGCGCGAATCAACAACCCGCCCCGTTTGCTGGTGTCAATTTCCAGCAGACCGTTATGGTTGTCGATAATACGCTGCACAATGGCCAGACCGAGACCCGTTCCGCTGGTACTGCGAGCGCTATCCCCGCGAACAAATGGCTGGAACAGATGCTTCCGCTGCTCCGGCTGGATGCCCGGACCATCATCTTCGACCTGGAACCAGACGCGGTTAGGTTCACTCCCGCTGCTGACTTTGATCCAACCGTTGCCGTAACGCGCGGCGTTGACCACCATGTTTGCCAGCGCACGTTTAATTGACAGCGGATGCATACGCACCGGGATTTCTCCGGGCTGCATCTCGGTTTCAATTTCACGCTCGTAGCCGCTTTCCGCCGCCACCACTTCACCCAGCACCGAGTTTAAATCGCCCAGCTCCATCGGCATTTCCTGGCCGGTGCGCAGGTAATCGATAAACTGCTCAATGATGGCGTTACACTCTTCGATATCCTTGTTGATGGATTCGGCGAGATAACCGTCCTGTTCGCCCATCATCTCCGTCGCCAGACGAATACGGGTTAGCGGCGTACGCAAATCATGGCTAACGCCTGCCATCAACAGCGTGCGGTCGTCCGCCAGCTGCTTCACGCCTGCTGCCATATGGTTAAAGGCACGGGTCACTGAACGTACTTCCGACGCGCCGTATTCACGTAGCGGCGGCGGAATAATCCCTTTCCCTACCTGCAAAGCAGCATGTTCGAGATCGACAAGGGGTCGGTTCTGAATACGGATAAACAGCCACGCCCCCCCAATGGCCAGCAGCATAATCGCCAGGGTGTAGCGGAACAGCGGCGAAAAGTCGCCCTGATGGATTTCAGTCAGCGGCACGCGCACCCAAATGTTGGGCGACAGCCAGGTTTTCAGCCACACCACTGGCGAGCTTTTGTTGACCTCAACGCGCACTTCCGTTGGACCACCCAATTGCTGCGCCATCTGCTGGCTTAAGAATTCGTAATGCTGCGCCCAGCGCAGCCCGGCATCTTCCGCCGCTTCATCGGAATAGAGCGAAATGCCAAGCTCGCGGTAAATCTCACGCCGAAATGCTGGCGGCACCACCAGTTGGGTGCCGTCTTCGAGCTGCAGTTTGTCGGTCATCAGCATACGGACTTCGTACGCCAGCACCTTGTTGAACTGCTGCAGGCTCGGCAATATCGCGAAGTTCAGGACCACCAGATAGGTCGTCACCAGGCTGACGAACAGCAAGGTGACGATTAAAAGCAGCGTGCGGGCAAATGAACTTCGTGGTGAGAAGCGCATTCGCCTCATGCCTTAGAACCGTCCGGCACGAAGACGTAGCCCAGACCCCACACGGTCTGAATGTAGCGCGGATGCGCTGGGTCTTCTTCAACCATGCGACGCAGGCGAGAAATCTGTACGTCGATTGAACGCTCCATCGCCGAGTATTCCCGGCCACGCGCCAGGTTCATCAGCTTGTCGCGAGACAGCGGCTCACGCGGATGGCTTACCAGCGCTTTCAGCACCGCAAACTCACCGCTGGTCAATGGCATAGGCTCATCTTCACGGAACATCTCACGGGTGCCGAGGTTCAGCTTAAACTTACCGAAGGCAATGACCGCTTCTTCCTGAGACGGCGCGCCCGGCAGTTCGTTAGCCTGACGACGCAGCACGGCGCGGATACGGGCCAGCAGTTCACGCGGGTTAAACGGCTTTGGAATGTAATCGTCGGCGCCAATTTCCAGGCCCACGATACGGTCAACTTCTTCCCCTTTCGCCGTCACCATAATAATCGGCATCGGGTTACTCTGGCTGCGCAGACGGCGGCAGATAGAGAGTCCATCTTCGCCAGGCAGCATTAAATCCAGCACCATCAGGTGGAAAGATTCACGGGTCAGCAGGCGGTCCATCTGTTCGGCGTTGGCGACGCTTCGAACCTGGAAGCCTTGTTCAGTCAGATAACGTTCAAGCAGCGCGCGGAGGCGCATATCGTCATCTACAACAAGAATCTTATAATTCTCTTGCATTGTGTGTACTCCCAGAAGGTTCGTAACAATTATGAGTGCGTATTCTCAAAAAAGCGTACGCTACGCTCCAGCTAAATCTGGTATAAATTCTAACCGAAATTGTTACAAAGCATATTTAACAGCAGCTTATCTGTACATTTCATCACAGAAAACTATTTTTTAACCATCTGTCGAATTCTTTGAGGCAAAATGTGCGCAAGCACAAGGTAGTCACAAGGTAGCATTACAATGAAAACGCCGCTAATCACCCGTGAAGGGTACGAGAAATTAAAGAAAGAGCTGGATTACCTCTGGCGTGAAGAACGCCCAGAGGTCACCAAAAAAGTGACCTGGGCGGCAAGCCTGGGCGATCGCAGTGAAAACGCTGATTATCAGTACAATAAAAAGCGGCTGCGTGAAATCGACCGTCGGGTTCGCTATCTGACCAAGTGCCTGGAAAATTTAAAAATTGTCGATTACTCACCGCAGCAGGAAGGCAAAGTCTTCTTTGGCGCGTGGGTGGAAATCGAAAATGACGATGGCGACACCAAACGCTTTCGCATCGTCGGCTATGACGAGATTTTTGGCCGCAAAGATTACATCTCGATTGATTCACCCATGGCCCGCGCGCTGCTGAAAAAAGAGGTCGGCGACCTGGCCGTCGTTCAGACGCCGGGCGGTGAAGCCAGCTGGTACGTCAATGAGATTGAATATGTGAAGTGACCCGCCTGGAACTCTCTGATTACGGACCCGAACGGCTGGCAATTTTGCCGTTCGATCCGTATAACTATCCCCTGATTTTCGACCCTAAAGATGAAATAAAGCCATGATGAATGATTCGCTCTGCCGCATTATTGCGGGTGAACTTCAGGCCAGAAACGAACAGGTAGCCGCTGCCGTTCGCCTGCTTGATGAAGGGAACACCGTGCCGTTTATTGCACGTTATCGTAAGGAAGTCACCGGCGGTCTGGACGACACCCAGTTGCGTAACCTGGAAACGCGTCTTGGCTATCTGCGTGAGCTGGAAGAGCGTCGTCAGTCGATCCTCAAGTCCATCGACGAACAGGGCAAGCTGAGCGATGAGCTGGCCAAAGCCATCAAGGGCACCCTGAGCAAAACCGAGCTCGAAGATCTCTACCTGCCGTATAAACCGAAGCGCCGTACCCGAGGACAAATCGCGATTGAAGCAGGCCTTGAGCCGCTGGCCGATTTGCTGTGGAACGAGCCGTCGCATACGCCAGAAGACGAAGCCGCCAAATACATCAATGCTGACAACGGCGTGGCCGACACCAAAGCCGCCCTCGACGGGGCGCGCTACATCCTGATGGAGCGCTTTGCCGAAGACGCACAGCTGCTGGCGAAAGTGCGTGAGTATCTGTGGAAGAACGCCCATCTGGTGGCCGTTGTGGTCAGCGGCAAAGAGGAAGAAGGCGCGAAATTCCGTGATTACTTCGACCATCACGAACCGATTGCGACCGTGCCGTCTCACCGCGCCCTGGCGATGTTCCGTGGCCGTAACGAAGGCATTCTGCAACTGTCGCTGAATGCCGACCCGCAGTTCGACGAGCCGCCGAAAGAGAGCCAGGGCGAGCACATTATCATTAATCACCTCGGCCTACGTCTGAACAACGCCCCGGCAGACAGCTGGCGTAAAGGCGTGGTGAGCTGGACCTGGCGTATCAAGGTGCTGATGCACCTCGAAACCGAACTGATGGGCACCGTACGTGAACGCGCAGAAGACGAAGCGATTAACGTCTTTGCCCGTAACCTGCACGACCTGCTGATGGCCGCACCAGCGGGCCTGCGCGCCACAATGGGCCTCGATCCTGGCCTGCGTACCGGCGTTAAAGTGGCGGTAGTTGACGGCACTGGCAAGCTGGTTGCTACTGACACCATCTATCCACACACCGGTCAGGCGGCGAAAGCGGCTGTCGCGGTGGCCGCGCTGTGCGAGAAACACAACGTGGAGCTGGTGGCTATCGGCAACGGCACCGCGTCGCGTGAAACCGAGCGTTTCTTCCTCGACGTGCAGAAGCAGTTCCCGAAAGTGACCGCGCAAAAAGTGATTGTCAGCGAAGCCGGGGCGTCGGTGTACTCCGCGTCGGAACTGGCGGCGCTGGAGTTCCCGGACCTCGACGTCTCTATCCGTGGGGCGGTGTCTATCGCCCGTCGCTTGCAGGATCCGCTGGCAGAGCTGGTGAAAATCGACCCGAAATCAATCGGGGTCGGCCAGTATCAGCACGACGTCAGCCAGGGCCAGCTGGCGCGTAAGCTGGACGCGGTGGTCGAAGACTGTGTGAACGCCGTAGGCGTTGACCTGAATACTGCCTCCGTGCCGCTGCTGACCCGCGTAGCGGGCCTGACACGAATGATGGCGCAGAACATTGTCAGCTGGCGTGATGAGAACGGTCAGTTCCAGAACCGTCAGCAGCTGCTGAAAGTCAGCCGCCTGGGGCCAAAAGCCTTTGAACAGTGCGCGGGCTTCCTGCGTATTAACCACGGCGATAATCCGCTCGATGCCTCCACCGTTCACCCGGAAGCCTATCCGGTAGTCGAGCGCATTCTGGCGGCGACCGAGCAGGCGCTGAGTGACCTGATGGGCAACAGTAGCGCGCTGCGCGACGTCAAAGCCGTCGATTTTACCGACGAGCGTTTTGGTTTGCCGACGGTGACCGACATCATCAAAGAGCTGGAAAAACCAGGCCGTGACCCGCGTCCGGAGTTCAAAACCGCGCAGTTTGCTGACGGGGTGGAAACCATGAACGATCTGCTGCCGGGCATGGTGCTGGAAGGCGCAGTCACCAACGTGACCAACTTCGGTGCGTTTGTGGATATCGGCGTGCATCAGGATGGCCTGGTTCACATCTCTTCCCTGGCCGACAAGTTCGTCGAAGATCCACACACCGTGGTGAAAGCGGGCGACATCGTGAAGGTCAAAGTGATGGAAGTCGATCTGCAGCGCAAGCGTATCGCCCTGACCATGCGTCTGGACGAGCAGCCTGGCGACAGCAACACACGTCGTGGCAGCGGTGGCGGTCGTGAACAGAACGCCCGCCCGGCGGCCAAAGCGGCGAAACCACGCGGTCGTGACGCGCAGCCTGCCGGTAACAGCGCAATGATGGACGCGCTTGCTGCGGCAATGAAGAAAAAATAAGCTTGTCCTTCTCAGGCCCTCTATTTTCAGAGGGCTTTTACTCTTAAATTATCCGCCTATTTATTTTCACTTTGATAACAACTCTGCTTTTTAGCAAACACACCTCTCAGCGGTAATATTGAGCCACATCAACTTCCCGTGAATTATTCAACAAACTGAACATCCGCTCACATTTTATTGATTGAAGGTGGAAACCATTCTCATTATCATCGTCGCTGTTGATATTTTATACTCTACAAAATTAGCGACCCAAGCAGGCCATATGCAATTCACTCCTGACAGTACGTGGAAGATTACCGGGTTCTCACGCGACATCAGCCCGGCTTATCGGCAGAAATTACTTTCGCTCGGCATGTTGCCGGGTTCGTCTTTTCATGTGGTTCGCGTCGCCCCGCTTGGCGATCCGGTGCATATCGAAACCCGTCGCGTCAGCCTGGTATTACGTAAGAAAGACCTGGCATTAATTGAGATTGAAGCGCTTACCCGTTAATTCCCGCCAGACATAGCGAGTTTTAGAAAATGAAGAAATTAACCGTTGGCCTGATTGGCAATCCTAACTCCGGGAAGACAACCTTATTTAATCAATTGACCGGGGCGCGTCAGCGCGTAGGCAACTGGTCAGGCGTAACGGTTGAGCGTAAAGAAGGTCAGTTCAACACCACCGACAGTCAGGTGACGCTGGTTGACCTGCCGGGCACCTACTCTCTGACCACCATCTCTTCGCAAACCTCTTTAGATGAGCAGATTGCCTGTCACTATATTCTGAGCGGTGACGCCGACCTGCTGATCAACGTGGTCGATGCCTCGAATCTCGAACGCAATCTGTATCTGACGCTCCAGCTGCTGGAACTCGGCATTCCCTGCGTGGTGGCGCTGAACATGCTGGATATCGCAGAGAAACAGCAAATCCGCATTGAAGTCGACGCGCTGTCGAAACGCCTCGGTTGCCCGGTTATCCCGCTGGTATCCACCCGTGGGCGTGGCATTGAAGCACTGAAAATGACCCTTGACCGCCACCAGGCTAATGATGATTTAGAGCTGGTGCATTATGCGCAGCCGTTGCTGCGTGAGGCCGAGGGTCTGGCGAAAGTGATGCCACAGGAGATGCCGCTCAAGCAGCGCCGCTGGCTGGGGCTACAAATGCTTGAAGGCGATATCTACAGCCTGGCGTACGCCGGAGACGCCGCACAGCAGCAGCTCGATGCCGTGACGCATCGCCTGCATGAAGAAATGGATGACCCGGCGCTGCACATTGCCGATGCCCGTTATCAGTCGATCGCCGCCGTGTGCGATGTGGTGAGCAACACCCTGACCGCCGAACCGAGCCGTTTCACCGCCGCCGTCGATAAAATCATTCTCAACCGTTTCCTCGGCCTGCCGGTATTCCTGTTTGTGATGTACCTGATGTTCCTGCTGGCTATCAACATCGGCGGCGCACTGCAGCCGATTTTTGACGCTGGTTCGGTTGCCATCTTTATTCACGGTATTCAGTGGGTGGGTGCGACCCTGCACTTCCCTGAATGGCTAACCATTTTCCTCGCTCAGGGGATAGGCGGCGGGATCAACACCGTCCTGCCGCTGGTGCCGCAGATTGGCATGATGTACCTGTTCCTGTCGTTCCTCGAAGATTCCGGCTATATGGCCCGCGCGGCCTTTGTGATGGACCGCCTGATGCAGTCCCTCGGCCTGCCTGGGAAATCATTCGTGCCGCTGATTGTGGGCTTCGGCTGTAACGTCCCGTCGGTGATGGGGGCGCGTACTCTGGATGCCCCGCGTGAACGCCTGATGACCATCATGATGGCGCCGTTTATGTCCTGCGGTGCGCGCCTGGCGATTTTCGCAGTGTTTGCGGCGGCCTTCTTTGGCCAGGATGGCGCGCTGGCGGTGTTCTCGCTGTACGTGCTCGGTATTGTGATGGCTGTCCTCACCGGGCTGATGCTCAAACACACCATCATGCGTGGGGAAGCCTCACCGTTCGTGATGGAGCTGCCGGTTTATCACGTTCCGCATCTGAAAAGCCTGATTATTCAGACCTGGCAGCGCCTGAAAGGCTTCGTACTGCGCGCCGGTAAAGTCATTGTGATTGTCAGTATTTTCCTCAGCGCGCTGAACAGCTTTACCCTCAGCGGCCAGGCGGCAGACAACATCAACGATTCCGCCCTGGCCTCGGTCAGCCGCGTCATCACCCCGCTGTTCAAGCCAATTGGCGTGCATGAAGACAACTGGCAGGCCACCGTCGGGCTGTTCACCGGCGCGATGGCGAAAGAAGTGGTCGTCGGGACGTTGAACACGCTCTACACCGCCGAAGATATCCAGCAGGAAGCGTTTAACCCAGCGGAATTTAATCTTCTGGATGAGCTGGGCGGTGCGGCAGAAGAGACCTGGCAGAGCCTGAAAGACACGTTCAGCCTGAGCGTACTGGCCAACCCAATTGAAGCCAGTAAAGGTGACGGGGAAATGGCTACCGGGGCGATGGGCGTGATGAGCAGCAAATTTGGCAGCGCAGCCGCCGCCTACAGCTACCTGATTTTCGTTCTGCTCTATATTCCCTGCATCTCGGTGATGGGCGCGATTGCCCGCGAATCGAGCCGCGGCTGGATGGGCTTCTCGGTGCTGTGGGGGCTGAATATCGCCTATTCGCTGTCGACGCTGTTCTATCAGGTGTCCAGCTTCCACCAGCATCCACGCTACAGCCTGACCTGCATTCTGGCGGTACTGCTGTTTAACGTGGTGGTTATCGGTCTGTTACGCCGCGCCCGCAGCCGGGTCAACGTGAATCTGCTGGCGACGCGAAAAACCGTCGACAGCTGTTGCAGCAGCCCGGCGGGCGACTGTCACTAAGGGGAAGACGATGGCGTCATTGATTGAACTGCGGGACATGCTGGCATTACAGGGGAGAATGGATGCGCAGCAGCTCAGCCAGGCGTTGCATACGCCGCGCCCGATGATTGATGCCATGCTGATGCGCATGGAGGCAATGGGCCGTGCGAAACGCATCGCCGAGGACGCATCGGCATGCCTGAGCGGGAGCTGCAAAAGTTGCCCGGAAGGCAAAGCCTGCTCACGCGAGTGGTGGGTACTTCAGTAAAAATGATAAAAAAGAAGCGGGCGTCAGCCCGCTTTTTGACATCTTGATAAGCGTTATTTGTAAACGTCGGCGTTAGCGTGAACGGTTTTTTCGTTCTTCTCACCGGCAATCACCACAAAGTATTTGCCGCCCAGTTCATCCGCTTTTTTCGACAGATCTCTTTTCGCATCCATCGGCGAAGTAGTACGGGACGTGGTAATTGAACCCACTTTGGTCAGGTTCATTTTCGCCACTTCGTCTTTCTGAATTTCTTTTGCCGCAAAGGCACCAAACGACAGGGAACCCAACACCAGTGCGGTAACCATACCAGTAGCATATTTCATAGCCGTACTCTCCTTATGACCATTTTATGTGGGCGCTGCTGGCGCGAAGGCAATCGGCCATCGCAGCGACCTTCTAAGTATTGACGCTAATAAGGATTTCGCCAGTTTGCCTTAAATATCAGACAATCACCGACTTAAGGGCCAGAAGCTGCTGACAAAACTCCGCCGGATGGGAGATGAACGGGGCATGGGCCGCTTTGGCAAAAATGTAAGACTGGCTGTTCGGCCACTGCGCATCGAGCAGCGGCACTATCTTGCGCGGCACCAGTCCGTCGAGACGGCCATACAGGCGCAGGACAGTCATCGGAAGCGAAGCAAGCGGTTCACGTAAATCGGCCGTTTTGAGGATCTCCAGCCCGCCGTTCAGCACCTCTGTCGTCGGCATTGGCAGCGCCAGCACCGCGCTTTTGAGCAATCGCGCATCCTGACGCGCGCTTTCGGTACCCAGCGTCTGCAAGGCGAGGAAACGCTCGACGGTACGCTGGAAATCTTCACTCAGCTGGTGCTGAAATCCTGACAGAACCTCAGGCTTGATGCCGGGCCAGTCGCCGTGAGCGGTAAAGCACGGTGATGATGCGACGGTGACCAGCGCCTGCACGCGGTCGGGTGCCACAATCGCCGCCTGGCTGGCGACCAGCCCGCCGAGACTCCAGCCGAGCCAAATCGCTTTTTCCGGGGCTTTCGCTAATACCCGACGGGTCATCTCTTCCAGCGACAGCGCCCCGACATCACCGCTGCGCCCGAAGCCCGGCAGGTCTACCAGATGCAGGGTGAAATGCGAGCCCAATTCCGGGGTGATGCAATCCCAGACCTCCGCGTTCAGTCCCCATCCGTGCAGCAGCACAAGATGACAATTTCCTTCGCCTTTGGTTTGCCACCAGATGTCGTTCATCAGTTACTGTTCTCATTCTTCGAATTCGGAGGGGAAATATGCTAACAGCCCATGGCTTGTGCTGGCTATGCAAAATGCCGCTGGCGCTGGCCCACTGGGGGATCTGCTCCCGCTGCACCCGCGCGTTGCGCACGGATGTTATGCGTTGCCCGCAGTGCGGATTACCTGCCGGTAGCGACACCTTCCCCTGCGGGCGCTGTCTGCAAAAAGCCCCCCCATGGCATCGGCTGGTGACGGTGAATGATTACGCCGCGCCGCTTTCGACGCTGGTGCAGAATATGAAGTTCAGCGGGAAACCGGAGCTGGCATTGGCGCTGAGCAGGCTGATGGTGCTGCACCTGAAAAACACGCCGTGGCCTAAGCCGGATATGCTGATTGCCGTCCCGCTGTGGCAGCGTCGTCACTGGCGGCGCGGGTATAATCAGGCGGATGTACTGTGCCGCCCATTGGCGCGCTGGCTGGGCCTTCGCTATCAACCCGAGGCAATGCGTCGTATCCGCCCCACGGCAACCCAGCATCAGCTGTCGGCGAGGCGGCGGAAACAGAACCTGAAAAATGCGTTTCGTCTTGAAATTGCGGTAACCGGGCTCCATATCGCCCTTGTGGACGATGTCGTCACCACCGGCAGTACCGTGGCCGAGCTTTCCCGCCTGCTTTTGCAAAACGGCGCGGCGTCAGTTCAGGTATGGTGCCTGTGTCGCACCTTGTAGACCCTCTGTGATGGGCGTATTATAACCGACTAAAGTAGTCAACTATTAGGCCAAAGCTATGATCCGTATTTCCGATGCTGCACAAGCGCACTTTGCCAAATTGCTGGCAAATCAGGAAGAAGGGACACAAATCCGCGTATTTGTGATTAACCCAGGCACCCCGAATGCTGAATGTGGCGTATCTTACTGCCCGCCGGATGCGGTGGAAGCGAGTGACACTGCCCTCAAATTTGACCTGCTGACCGCGTATGTCGATGAGCTGAGCGCGCCGTATCTGGAAGATGCGGATATTGATTTCGTGACCGATCAGTTAGGTTCCCAGCTGACGCTGAAAGCACCGAACGCCAAAATGCGTAAAGTGTCTGACGATGCGCCGCTGATGGAGCGCGTAGAATATATGCTGCAAGCGACGGTTAACCCGCAGCTGGCAGGCCACGGCGGTCGCGTATCGCTGATGGAAATCACCGACGAAGGCTTCGCCATTCTGCAGTTTGGCGGCGGCTGTAACGGGTGTTCGATGGTCGATGTAACGCTGAAGGAAGGGATCGAGAAGCAGCTGCTGAACGAATTCCCGGAACTGAAAGGCGTTCGTGACTTGACCGAACACCAGCGTGGTGAGCACTCTTACTACTGATTGAACATTCAGGCCTGCAACCCAGTAGGCCTGATAAGCGCAGCGCCATCAGGCACGTTCACCCGGCGGCGCTTCGCTTGCACGGGCCGACGAGAATCTCGTGGCCCGCACACGCTTTATTTCCCCGCCGCTTTCCGCCGCTTATCCAAATCCTTAATCAGCTTATTCACCGTCTCATCGGCAAACATCGCTTCTAAGGTGGTGGCAAGCTTACGACGCCAGTTTTTGTACTGATAACTGGTGCCAGGAATGTTCACCGGCCCGGCCATATCCAGCCAGTCTTCCGGCTGCAGGCCCAGTAACGCGCTATTGCTGTCGGCAATGTAACGCTGCATCCCGCGATTCAGGGTGTGGGTCATGCTCATCAGTGACGCTTTATGTCCGGTACGTTTTGGCAGACAGCCGTACTGATGCAACGCATCTAACAACCCCTGCTTCGCCCGCTCACGGTCCTGATACAGCCCGCGCAGAATGACTTCATCCGGGTACAGGCCGAGCGTTTTGCCGAGCGTCAAATCTCCGCTTTCCCAGTATCCACGCAGCGTCGGCAGATCGTGGGTGGTCGCCACCGCCATAGACTGTTCCGGATACGCTTTCGGGGCCCGGAACGTCTTCTCGTGGTCGCTTTCGAAATAGAGCACTTTGTACGAATACACCCCGCTCTTACGCAGCTTGCCGACGATCTCCACCGGCACCGTGCCGAGATCTTCGCCAATCACCATGCACTGATGGCGTTGACTTTCCAGCGCCAGAATCGAGAGCAGATCGTCCACCGGGTAATGCACATACGCCCCATGATCCGCCGTTTCACCGTAGGGGATCCACCACAGACGCAGGACCGACATCACGTGGTCAATTCGCAGCGCGCCGCAGTTTTGCATATTGGCGCGCAGCAAATCGATAAACGGCTCATAGGCGCGAGCGGTGATGATATGCGGGTCCATCGGCGGCAGGCCCCAGTTTTGTCCCAGCGGGCCGAGGATATCCGGCGGCGCACCGACCGACGCTTTCAGACAGTACAGCTCGCGGTCACACCAGGTTTCCGCCCCGCCTTCCGCCACGCCAACCGCGAGGTCACGATACAGACCAATCGGCATCGCGTGCCGCTGGCTTTCCTGCCAACAGGCGGCAAATTGGGTGTACGCCAGCCATTGCAGCCAGAGGAAGAAATCCACTTCATCAGCGTGCTTCTCACAGAAGGCTTTCACTTCCGGGCTGTCGATATTTTGATACGCTTCGGGCCAGGCAGGCCAGCCCCAGCGAAGCTCATCTTCTTTCACCTGATACGCATGCAGCGCGTCGAACGCGGCCTGCCAGTACAGGCTTTCCCCTTCGTCACGCACGAACTGACGAAACGCGCGCATCAGCTCATCGTCACGGGCGGAGAAACCTTTCCACGTCATGCGCAGCGCAGTGATTTTCAGCGCCGTCACGGTGGCGTAATCCACCCACTCGGCATCGCGCACCGACTTCAGCGTCTGCTGAGTGGTCGGCAATTTCCACCACGCCTGCGCCTCTTTACTGTGCCTGAAATCCTCAAGGGCGTTGACGTCAATGTAAATCACATTCAGCCAACGGCGTGAAGATGGGCTGTACGGACTGGCGCTTTCCGGGTTCGCCGGATAGAGCGCATGAATCGGGTTGAGGCCGATGAACGACCCGCCGCGACGGGCAATTTCCGGCAGCATGACTTTTAAATCGCCAAAGTCACCGATGCCCCAGTTATGTTCAGACCGCAGGGTATAAAGCTGCACGCAGCTGCCCCACAGTTTTTTGCCCTGCCTGAGCGCCTGCGGCTCATAGCAGCGCTCCGGGGCGACAATTACCCGGCAATGCCAGCGATGGTCACTCTGGGTCACGGTCAGGGTGTGATACCCCTCCGGCAGGCGCGTCGGTAAATTCAGCGCTTTACCCGCCGTGGCTTTGCCCTGGTGCTGCGTGCCGTCTTCGGTGGTCAGCCGCCAGCTAAAGTCGCCGCTGCCTTCTACCGGCAGCGACATTTTCTTGCCGTGGGTAAACACCTGTACGTTGGGAACCGGCGTCACCGCCACTTTCGTGGCCGCGACACCGTGATGCATTGCGTCGAGCAAACGCCGCTTGGTTTCTGCACCAATAGACTGCGGTTTGCCGTGGGCATTGATGTAACTTGGGCTGATGCCCGCCGCCTGCGCGGCATTGTCCAGACGTTTGCTCTCCATAGCGCTCCCTTAGCGTTTTGCCTGCCAGATACGGCTCTGATAATCGCGGATGGACCTGTCCGAACTGAACATGCCGCAGCGGGCGGAGTTCAGGATGGCCGCCCGGGTCCAGGCTTCCTGGTCGCGATACAGCACGTCTACCTGCTTCTGCGCGTCAACGTAAGTCGCGAAGTCAGCCATGACCAGATACGGGTCGCCGCCCTGTTTGCCGATGCTGTGCAGCATCTGGTCGAACGCATGCTTGTCACCGCCGCTGTATTTACCGCTTTCGAGCTCTTTGAGCACCGCATCCAGCGCTTTGTCTTTCTTACGCCATTTCAGCGGATCGTAGCCTTTGGCCTTCAGCGCTTTCACTTCTTCCACGGTGTTACCGAAGATAAAGATGTTTTCATCGCCCACCTGTTCGGCGATTTCAACGTTCGCCCCGTCGAGGGTGCCAACCGTCAGCGCCCCGTTCAGCGCCAGCTTCATGTTGCCGGTGCCGGAGGCTTCTTTACCCGCGGTAGAAATTTGTTCCGACACATCCGCCGCCGGGATCATCACTTCCGCTGCCGACACGCAGTAGTCCGGCAGGAACACCACTTTCAGCTTGTCGCCGACGGTCGGATCGTTGTTGATCACTTCCGCCACTTTGTTGATGGCGAAAATGATGTTCTTCGCCAGGTAGTAGCCCGGAGCCGCTTTGGCACCGAACAGGAACACGCGCGGCACGCGGTCGGCCTGTGGGTTTTCGCGAATTTCTTTGTACAGCGCCAGAATGTGCAGCAGGTTCAGGTGCTGACGTTTGTACTCGTGCAGACGTTTGATCTGAATATCAAAAATCGCCTCTGGATTGATCTCAATCCCGGTGCGGTGCTTCACAAACTCGGCCAGACGCTGTTTGTTCGCCAGCTTGATATCGCGCCAGGTCTGGCGGAATTTCGCATCGTCAGCGTATTTTTCCAGTTTGATCAACTGGTCGAGATCGTTGGCCCACTCTTTCTTCAGCGTTTTATCAAACAGGGCCGCCAGCGCCGGGTTGCACTGTTTGATCCAGCGGCGAGGCGTGATGCCGTTGGTGACGTTGTGGAATTTGTTCGGCCACAGCTGGTGATATTCCGGGAACAGATCTTTGACCACCAAATCTGAGTGCAGCGCCGCCACGCCGTTGACGGCAAAGCCGCTCACCACGCACATGTTCGCCATCCGCACCTGCTTGTCGTGCACCACCGCCAATTTGGCCCACACCGCGCTGTCGCCCGGCCAGGTTTTATCGACCAGCTTTTTGAATCGGGTGTTGATTTCATTGATGATTTGCATGTGACGCGGCAGCAGCGCTTTCACCAGTTTCTCATCCCAGCACTCGAGCGCTTCCGGCATCAGGGTGTGGTTGGTGTAGGCAAAGGTTTTGCTGGTGATCGCCCAGGCGTCGTCCCAGCTCAGCTGGTGCTCGTCAATCAGTACGCGCAGCAGTTCCGGAATGGCAATAGTCGGGTGCGTATCGTTGAGCTGAATGACCTCAAACTTCGGCAACTCGGCGAGCTTGCGGCCTGCCAGATGATGACGGCGCAGGATATCCGCCACCGAACAGGCACACTGGAAATACTGCTGCATCAGGCGCAGCTTTTTGCCCGCCAGATGGTTATCGTTCGGGTACAGCACTTTCGTCAGTTTTTCGGCATCGATGCCCTGCTGTTCAGCCCGCAGGAAATCGCCGTCGTTGAATTTGGTCAGATTAAATGGATGTGCATGGGTGGCCTGCCACAGACGCAGCGGTTGCGCCACGCCGTTGCGATAGCCGAGCACCGGTAAATCCCAGGCCTGGCCGACAATCGTGAACGCGGGCTGCCAGTCACCTTTCACCACTTTCCCGCCGATGCCGACCTGCACATCCAGAGCCTGGTTGTGACGGAACCACGGATAGCTGCTGCGATGCCAGTCGTCCGGGGCCTCCATCTGCTGCCCGTCGGCAAACGACTGACGGAACAGTCCGTACTGATAGTTCAGGCCGTAGCCAATCGCAGACTGACCGACGGTCGCCATCGAATCGAGGAAACAGGCAGCCAGACGCCCCAGGCCACCGTTGCCGAGCGCCGGGTCGGTTTCTTCTTCCAGCAGGTCGGTCAGGGTGATGTCATGCGCTTTCAGCACCTCGCTGACGTCCTGATACCAGCCGAGGTTCAGCAGGTTGTTGCCGGTCAGACGACCAATCAGAAATTCCATCGAGATGTAATTCACATGGCGCTGATTTTTTTCCGGCTTCGCGACCGGTTGTGCGGCCAGCAGTTCGGCCAACGCACCGCTCACCGCCTGCCACCATTGATGCTGGGTCATTTCGCTGGCGGCCTGTAGGCCATATCGCTGCCACTGACGCGTCAGTGCAGCCTGAAATTGTGCTTTATCGAAAGTCGGCTGTGACATAAGGATCCAATCCTGTTTGCTAAAACGTTGGCGCTAGTGTGCCTGGCTACCTGTTTACCGTCCTCATCCCGACAGGCATTCACCGGGGAGGAGTAGCAGGGATGAGCGAAAAAATGTGATCTTCGCCACTATAACGTTAGCTATTAATGAGGATTGTGCTCAATTTCACAGCGCAGATTAAGAAAATGAAAAGACGTTTTGCAAAATAAGTGTAAGCAAGGAAATGATTACTTACCTGTAATAATAATTGTGCAACTCCCTTTCATTCGGAATGGTTATTCCTCCAGAAATAGAACCCGTTATTTAATCACGTTGAGAAATATCGCATCAGGAGAAATGCGTTTTGGCTATTTTTAACAATTAAACGGATCCAGTATCCACGCGCACTGGCACCGGTTTCAGTCCGTTCGTTTACTCATCATTGAGATTTGTGACACAGTGCAAAATCACAAGCATCCGATTCGGACATAACTTGCAATAATTATCCATATGTCCGAATTTAATAGACATTAATTACGAAGCGCGAAAAAAAACGAACTCTTACTCTCACAGTGAAGTGATATACCTATGTTGATTCCGTCTAAATTAAGTCGTCCCGTCCGTCTTGAACACACCGTGGTTCGCGACAGGTTACTGGCGAAACTTTCCGGCGCGAACAATTACCGTCTTGCGCTGATAACAAGCCCAGCAGGTTACGGGAAAACCACACTCATTTCACAGTGGGCAGCAGGGAAAAGCGAATTGGGATGGTTCTCTCTGGATGACGGAGATAACCAACAGGAACGTTTTGCCAGCTATCTGATTGCCGCCATCCAGCAGGCCACCGGCGGGCATTGCACGGCCAGCGAAACCATGGTGCAGAAACGGCAATACGCGAGCCTGACCTCGTTGTTCGCTCAGCTCTTTATTGAACTCAACGCCTGGCAGCGTCCGCTGCTGCTGGTGATTGACGATTATCATCTGATAACCAATCCGGTTATCCACGATGCGATGCGTTTTTTCCTGCGCCATCAGCCGGAAAACATGACCCTCGTGGTGCTGTCGCGCAATTTGCCTCAGTTGGGCATCGCCAACCTGCGCGTGCGCGAGCAACTGCTGGAGATTGGCAGCCAGCAACTGGCGTTTAACCATCAGGAAGCGAAGCAGTTTTTCGACTGCCGCCTGACCTCGCCGATTGAAGCCAATGAAAGCAGCCGGATGTGCGATGACGTTGCCGGTTGGGCGACGGCGCTGCAGCTGATTGCCCTGTCGGCACGGCAGAATAACAGCGCCGCGCATCACTCCGCGCGCCGCCTGGCGGGCATCAACGCCAGCCACCTCTCCGATTATCTGGTTGATGAAGTGCTGGATAACGTCGACCTCTCCACCCGCCATTTTCTGCTGAAAAGCTCGCTGCTGCGTTCAATGAATGACGCGCTGATCGTGCGGGTAACCGGGGAAGAAAACGGCCAAATGCGGCTGGAAGAAATTGAACGCCAGGGCCTGTTCCTGCAACGCATGGACAACACCGGGGAATGGTTCAGCTACCACCCGCTGTTTGGCAGCTTCCTGCGTCAGCGCTGTCAGTGGGAACTGGCCACCGAACTGCCCGATATTCACCGCGCGGCGGCTGAAAGCTGGATGGCGCAGGGCTTCCCGAGCGAAGCCATTCACCATGCGCTGTCGGCGGGCGATGCCAAAATGCTGCGCGATATCCTGCTCAACCACGCCTGGGGCCTGTTCCATCACAGCGAACTGGCGTTGCTGGAAGAATCCCTGGCCGCCCTGCCGTGGGACAGCCTGCTGGAGAACCCGCGGTTAGTGCTGTTGCAGGCGTGGCTGATGCAAAGCCAGCATCGCTACAGTGAAGTGAACACCCTGCTCGCCCGCGCGGAAGAAGAGATGCGCGGCGAAATGGATGCCACGATGCATGCCGATTTTAACGCGCTGCGTGCGCAGGTGGCCATTAATGACGGCAACCCGGACGAAGCGGAACGCCTGGCAATGGTGGCACTCGATGAGCTGCCGCTCGCCAGCTATTACAGCCGCATTGTGGCGACGTCGGTCCACGGAGAAGTGCTGCACTGCCAGGGCAAGCTCAGCAAATCGCTGGCGGTAATGCAACAAACCGAACAAATGGCGCGTCGGCACGAAATCTGGCACTACGGGCTGTGGAGCCTCATTCAGCAAAGTGAAATCCTGTTCGCGCAGGGCTTTTTGCAGGCCGCATGGGAAACGCAGGAAAAAGCGTTCCAGCTGATCCGTGAACAGCACCTCGAACAACTACCGATGCACGAATTCCTGCTGCGCATTCGTGCGCAGCTGATGTGGGCCTGGGCGCGTCTGGATGAAGCCGAGATGAGCGCCCGTCACGGTATGGACGTGCTCGCCACCTATCAACCGCAGCAACAGTTACAGTGCCTGGCCCTGCTGGTGCAAAGTTCGCTGGCGCGCGGAGATTTGGATAACGCCCGCAATCACCTGAATCGCCTGGAAAATCTGCTCGGCAACGGGCAGTACCACAGCGATTGGGTGTCGAATGCCGATAAAGTGCGGGTGATTTACTGGCAGATGATTGGCGACAAGAAATCCGCCGCCAACTGGCTGCGTCAGACGCCGAAACCTGAGTTTGCCAACAACCATTTCCTGCAAAGCCAGTGGCGTAACATCGCCCGGGCGCAAATCCTGCTCGGCGAGTTCGATTCGGCGGAAATGGTGCTGGAAGAACTCAACGAGAACGCGCGCACCTTACGTCTGATGAGCGATCTCAACCGTAACCTGCTGCTGCTGAACCAGCTTTACTGGCAGTCCAACCGGAAAAATGATGCTCAGCGCGTGTTAATGGAGGCGCTGACGCTCTCCAACCGCACCGGGTTTATCAGTCATTTCGTGATTGAAGGCGAAGCGATGGCGCAGCAGCTGCGTCAGCTGTTGCAGCTCAATACCTTGCCGGAACTTGAGCAGCATCGCGCCCAGCGCATTTTGCGCGAAATTAACCAGCATCACCGGCATAAGTTTGCCCATTTTGACGAGAACTTCGTCGAACGCTTACTGACCCATCCGGAAGTTCCGGAATTGATCCGCACCAGCCCGCTGACCCAGCGCGAGTGGCAGGTGTTAGGCCTGATTTATTCGGGCTACAGCAACGATCAGATAGCGGGCGAGCTGGACGTGGCGGCCACTACCATCAAAACGCACATTCGTAATTTGTATCAGAAGCTGGGCGTGGCGCATCGTCAGGATGCGGTGCAGCATGCGCAGGAATTGCTGAAGATGATGGGGTACGGCGTTTAGGGTTAGTGCAGCTTGATGCCCTCTCCCATAAGGGAGAGGGTTAGGCCATCAGCACAATTCTAACTGAATATTATTCTCGGCAATCACCTGCAACACCCCCGCCGGGGGCATCACGTCGGTGTACACCGCGTCGACCATACTGATGCTGCCCATGTTCACCATCGCGTTACGACCAAACTTAGAGTGATCCACCACCAGCATCACATGGCGCGAGTTCTCGATAATCGCCCGCTTGGTGCGCACTTCGTGATAATCAAACTCCAGCAATGAACCGTCGCTGTCTATCCCGCTGATGCCGAGAATGCCGTAATCGAGGCGGAACTGGGAGATGAAATCCAGGGTGGCTTCGCCGATGATACCGCCGTCGCGGCTGCGCAATTCGCCCCCCGCGAGGATCACCCTAAAATCGTCTTTCGCCATCAGGGTATTGGCAACATTAAGGTTGTTGGTGACGATACGCAGATCAGAATGTTCCAGCAACGCATGCGCTACCGCTTCCGGGGTGGTGCCGATGTCAATAAACAGCGCCGCGCCGTTGGGAATTTGGCTCGCCACTTTTCGCGCAATGCGCTCTTTTTCAGCGGCCTGCGTTGCACGACGGTCCTGCCACGAGGTATTGACCGCGCTGGACGGCAGCGCCGCCCCGCCATGGTGGCGGAGGATCATCTTCTGCTCCGCCAGGTCATTGAGATCGCGGCGAATGGTTTGCGGGCTGACGGCAAACTGCTCCACCAGCTCCTCAGTACTGACATAACCCTGCTTTTTTACCAGCTCGATAATCGCATCATGACGTTGTGTTTGTTTCATGCAAGATCCCTGGAATTATTATGTTCGTTTTCGCACATTCTGCGTATCAGCAAACGCCATCGCCAGTCCGACTGCCAGCCCGGTAACGTGAGCCCCGTTGGCAATCGACATCCCGAAAAGATCCAGCCAGCCGACGACCAGCCACAGCAGCGAGAAGATAATCAGCCCACGCGGGAGGTGAATGCCACTGTCAGGGTCGCGCTCGCCGCGCAGCCAGGCGTAACCCATCAGGGCGTACACCACGCCCGACAAACCGCCGAACCACGGGCCGCTAAACTTATGCTGGATAAAGCCGCTTAACAGCGCGCTGATCACCGTAATCACCAGCAGCTTTCCGCTGCCAATGCGCTTTTCCACCATGCCGCCGAGATACCACCACCATAACAGGTTGAAGAGGATATGCATCAGCGAGAAGTGCATGAACGCGTGGGTGAAATAACGCCACAGCTCGAACTGCTGGGAGGGGTCGTAAGGCCACGCCAGGGCGATCATCACCGCCTGATCGCCGACCACATTCATCACAATAAACACCAGAATACAGGCGCACATAATGAGCCAGGTCAAGGGTCCGGCGTTGCTTTTTAGGGTAGCGATGAACGGAAAACGGCGGTAATGCAGACCACTATTGGTGTGCCCCGACTGCCAACTGGCAGCCAGATAGCGCGGGTCCGCCGGGTTTTCCAGGAAACGCGCCAGCTCTGTCTCTACACGGGCCGCCTGACTTTCGTCGGCCAGCCACACATCGGTTTGGTCATGCTGCTGGATAGTCAGGACAACGCCCTGGGTTGCCATGTAGTCCACAAACGCCTGGGCGACGCGCGGGTTAGTAAAAGAGGTGATCATCAACATACTGAGCGTCGCTTATTCCACACAAAAGGGGACAGTATACCTTCTCAGCTACCGTGCGCCACTTCCGCCGGAAAATGACGATGCCAGGCATCAAAGCCGCCGTCCACGCTGTAAACCTGGTCAAAACCCTGTTGCAGCAGATATTGCGCCGCACCCTTGCTGCTGTTGCCGTGATAGCACATCACCATCACCGACGTGTCGAAATCGTTATCACGCATAAATGCGCCCAGCGTGTCGTTGGTCAGATGAAACGCGCCCGGCGTGTGGCCCATCGCATAGCTCTGCGGATCGCGGATATCGACCATCACCGCCAGCCCCTGATGCAGCTTCTGGTGCGCTTCTTCTACGTTGATACATTCAAATTGATCCATGGTGCTCTCTTTCATTCATTCCAGATGGAGAAGTTTACCGCCAAGTGTACGTCGTGACGGGAGGGAAACGCTAATTTGTTACACGCATCACTCTGAAATGTTTTTTTGATGTTACCAATTGCGCGTTTGTTTGCTATTATGAGCGATAACGAACATTAATGAACTTTAACGAAAGTGCACGAGGACGCAGCATGGAAACCAAAGATCTGATTGTGATAGGCGGTGGCATCAACGGTGCCGGTATCGCGGCAGACGCCGCAGGGCGGGGTTTATCCGTGCTGATGCTTGAAGCACAGGATTTGGCCTGCGCCACCTCAAGCGCCAGCTCCAAGCTTATTCACGGCGGGCTGCGTTACCTGGAACACTATGAATTTCGTCTGGTGAGCGAAGCGCTGGCCGAGCGTGAAGTGCTGCTGAAAATGGCCCCACATATCGCCTTCCCGATGCGTTTTCGTTTGCCACATCGCCCGCACCTGCGCCCGGCGTGGATGATTCGCATCGGCCTTTTCATGTACGACCACTTGGGTAAACGCACCAGCCTGCCAGGTTCGACCGGATTGCGTTTTGGCGCAGAATCGGTGCTGAAGCCTGAAATCGTGCGCGGTTTCGAATATTCCGACTGTTGGGTCGACGATGCGCGACTGGTGCTTGCCAACGCGCAGATGGTGGTTAAGAAAGGCGGCGAGGTGCTGACCCGCACCCGTGCCACCTCGGCACGTCGCGAAAACGGCCTGTGGATTGTTGAAGCGGAAGATATCGATACCGGCGAGAAATTCAGCTGGCAGGCGCGCGGTCTGGTGAACGCCACCGGCCCGTGGGTAAAACAGTTCTTTGATGACGGGATGCATCTACCATCGCCGTACGGCATTCGCCTGATCAAAGGCAGCCACATTGTGGTGCCGCGCGTGCATACCCAGAAGCAGGCCTACATCCTGCAAAACGAAGATAAACGTATCGTGTTTGTGATCCCGTGGATGGACGAGTTTTCCATCATCGGCACCACCGATGTGGAGTACAAAGGCGATCCGAAAAATGTCGAAATCGAAGAGAGTGAAATCAACTATCTGTTGAAGGTGCATAACGCACACTTCAAGAAACAGCTCGGTCGGGATGATATCGTCTGGACTTACTCCGGCGTGCGTCCGCTCTGCGACGATGAGTCTGACTCCCCGCAGGCGATCACCCGTGATTACACCCTCGATATTCACGATGATAACGGCCAGGCCCCACTGCTGTCGGTCTTTGGCGGCAAGCTGACCACCTATCGTAAGCTGGCCGAACACGCGCTGGAAAAACTGACGCCTTACTACAAAGGTATCGGTCAGGCATGGACCAAAGAGGCAGTGCTTCCGGGCGGCGAAATTGGCAGCGACCGCGATGATTACGCCGCGAAGCTGCGCCGTCGCTATCCGTTTATCAGTGAAGGCATGGCGCGTCATTTTGCACGTACCTACGGCAGTAACACCGCCTTGATCCTCGGTGAAGCGAAAGAGATTGCGGATTTAGGCGAACATTTCGGGCATGAGTTTTACGAGGCCGAACTGCGCTATCTGGTCGAGCACGAATGGGTGCGGCGGATGGACGATGCACTGTGGCGTCGTACCAAACAGGGCATGTGGCTGAATGCGGAAGAACAGTCCCGCGTGGCGCAATGGCTGGTGCAACACGCGGGAAAGCGTGAACTGTCGTTGGCGTCTTAGCCGACGACATCCCCTCACCCTAACCCTCTCCCCAAAGGGGCGAGGGGACGGTTCCCCCTCACCCTAACCTTCTCCCAAAAGAGACGAGGAGCGGTTTTCTCCCTCTCCCTTTTAGGGAGAGGGCCGGGGTGAGGGTTGTTTTACAACTTCACCGGATCGATATGCCAGATTGTCTCCGCGTACTCCTGAATCGTGCGGTCTGACGAGAAGTAGCCCATCCTCGGTGAAGCAAAAGAGATTGCGGATTTAGGTGAACATTTCGGGCATGAGTTTTACGAGGCCGAACTGCGCTATCTGGTCGAGCACGAATGGGTGCGGCGGATGGACGATGCACTGTGGCGTCGTACCAAACAGGGCATGTGGCTGAATGCGGAAGAACAGTCCCGCGTGGCGCAATGGCTGGTGCAACACGCGGGAAAGCGTGA
>NZ_JBIGIN010000015.1:0-120260 GCF_043558715.1 Scandinavium sp. M-37 | reverse complement strand
TCCTCAAGATCTTTGATTTTTTTGATATCAGCGGCTTCCATCCCGCCATATTTCGCCTTCCAGTTGTAGTAGCTGGCTTCGGAAATAGCGGCTTCGCGGCACACATCTTTGACGGTACGCCCGGCTTCGACAGACTTCAGAACGGCGATGATCTGGTGTTCGGTGAATCGGATCTTACGCATAGCGATCTCCTCAGGTGACATAATCAGTATGTCGGAAGATCTCTAAAAGTGAATGGTTCGGTTAAGCGGGATACTTACACACCCCTCCGTGATTTTCACCGTCACACCCGATCCGGTAGTAAATCCCGCCTCCGCCAGTCGCCCTTCAGGTGCAGGCTGGGGCGGCGTGAATAACAGATATGCTTAGACGGGGAGTATAAAAGGCGTGTAATAACCTGCGGTTACCCCCTTTTGAACGACGGCTTTATTAGTCAGCACCTTACTCAGTTGGTCGCCAACCTTTGGGGTGCAATTCAATGTTGTGCCGTAAGGACTTCAGTAAAACGTTACCTCATCATCGGCAACTTCAAATCATGTTTCTGCGCACAGGCGACCGCCTGTTCATAGCCCGCATCGGCGTGGCGCATTACGCCGGTTGCCGGATCGTTCCACAGGACGCGAGCCAGGCGTTTATCCGCTTCCGGCGTGCCGTCGCAGACAATCACCACTCCGGAATGCTGGGAGAAGCCCATTCCCACGCCGCCGCCGTGATGCAGGCTGACCCAGGTTGCGCCGCCTGCGGTATTGAGCAGGGCGTTTAGCAGCGGCCAGTCGGACACCGCATCGGAACCGTCTTTCATCGACTCGGTTTCACGATTCGGTGATGCGACGGAGCCACAGTCGAGGTGATCGCGACCGATAACGACCGGCGCTTTCAGCTCGCCGTTACGCACCATTTCATTAAACGCCAGGCCCGCCAGATGGCGTTCGCCCAGCCCCAGCCAGCAGATGCGGGCCGGTAAGCCCTGGAAGGCAATACGCTCCTGCGCCATGTCCAGCCAGCGGTGCAGGTGGGTATTGTCCGGGAACAGTTCTTTTAACTTGGCGTCAGTTTTGCGGATGTCGTCTTCATCGCCCGACAGCGCTACCCAACGGAACGGGCCTTTGCCTTCGCAGAACAGGGGGCGGATATAGGCCGGAACGAAGCCCGGGAAATCAAAGGCATTTTTCACCCCTTCATCCAGCGCCACCTGCCGAATATTATTCCCGTAATCGACGGTCGGCACGCCCATATGGTGAAAATCGAGCATCGCCTGGACGTGTACCGCCATCGAGGCGCGGGCCGCTTTTTCGACCGCTTTCGGCTGAGTTTCACGCTCGTCCAGCCAGCGGTTTACACTCCAGCCTGCCGGTAAATACCCGTTAATCGGGTCATGGGCAGAGGTCTGATCGGTAACGATGTCCGGGCGCATCCCGCCCGCTTTGGCACGTTTTACCAGTTCAGGCAGAATCTCTGCGGCGTTGCCGAGCAGGCCGACGGAGATGGCTTTTTTCTCGGCATTGGCCTGTGCGATCAGGGCCAGAGCCTGGTCGAGACGGGTGGCTTTGTAATCGACGTAGCGGGTCCGAATGCGGAAATCAATCCGTGACTCCTGGCACTCAATCGCCAACACCGATGCCCCGGCCAGCACGCCTGCCAACGGCTGTGCGCCGCCCATCCCACCCAGCCCGGCGGTGAGGATCCACTTCCCGCTGAGGTCACCGCTATAGTGCTGGCGGCCCGCCTCGGCAAAGGTTTCATAGGTGCCCTGCACAATGCCCTGTGCGCCGATGTAAATCCACGATCCGGCCGTCATCTGGCCGTACATCATCAGCCCGGCTTTATCGAGTTCGTGGAAGTGATCCCAATTGGCCCAGTGCGGCACCAGGTTGGAATTGGCGAGCAGCACGCGCGGTGCATCAGCATGAGTGCGGAAAACGGCGACCGGTTTGCCGGACTGGATAACCAGCGTTTCTTCCGGTTGCAGACACTCCAGCGAGCGCAGGATCTGCTCGAAGCATTCCCAGTTCCGTGCCGCTTTGCCGATCCCGCCGTAGACCACCAGATCTTCCGGACGCTCGGCGACATCCGGGTCGAGGTTGTTCTGGATCATGCGGTAAGCCGCTTCAATCAGCCAGTTGGCGCAGTGAAGTTTTTCGCCACGAGGCGCGCGAACCGTACGGGAGAGGGCAGTGGTCTGATGGGTAGTCATGTCATTCCTTCCAGAGACGTAAGTCGTGTCGGTTATCGGGTAAACGCAGCTGCGTTTGTTATGAATATGTAACAATAAAAGCGGTAATGTACATTCCTGTCTATACAACTTGACGTGATTTCCAGCGTAGATCACATTCGCTTTTATAAAATCTCGCTGTAACAGTCAGATAGCCGACAGGCTTAACCCTGATTTAACGCAGCGTTATCTCCGCCAGCAGCAGCGTGGCGTCGGGCGACTGCGGAACCAGCCCGCCCGGGGTCTGGTCTTGCCAGCAAACACCACTCTCTGCCGGGTAGCGTTCCCCGGCCATTTCCCAGCAACCCTGCAACACAAACGCCACGCCGTTGAGAGCGGGCGTCTGCGCGGTGGTAACCACCTTCACCTGTGCCGTCGCCCGGCTGCGTTGGGTCATGATGTTGAAATCCCGACCTGGCGTGACGATACCTTCCGTCGCCAGCGGCCACTCTCCGGCAAACGCCCACGGCTGCCAGCGCATCAACCGATGATTAACCTCGCCTCCCCGCAGCCACAGCGGGGCACCTGTCAACAAGGTGATCACCCGATCGACACCATCAAACAGCGAAAAAGCCCCATCGCTTTGCAGGGTGGCAATACTCGCCCGCCACAGAAACGCCGCATCCGGCGAGGCGATATTGATGATTTCACGGGTTTCCCCGCCGCCGTTTTTCCAACGGGTGACCGGCAGCGAACCTAACTGAAAGGGTGTGATCATCGGGCTTACTCCCTGGTTTTATCCGTTTAGTTGCTATGGTGATACATCTGGGATTCATTTTGATTACAAATTATTTACAACATGGCTCACAAATCCATCATTCGACGAGTGTGATGGAAAGTCAATGGTTGTATATACATGTTCTGTCATTTGTTGCACGCCATGCCTTAAGCATGAAACACGCTAATGAAATCGGGAGAATCATCATGAAGCAGCGCACCACTTTTCGCGGGATCTGTCTGACCACTCTGCTTTCAGGCCTGCTGTTGAGCGCCGGGGGCGTGAATGCCAAAGAGAGGACCTCGATTACCATCGCCACAGAAGGGGGCTATGAGCCGTGGAACCTGACGTTACCGGGCGGTAAGTTGAGCGGTTTTGAGCCTGAGCTGATGGAGAATCTGTGTCAGCGGATGGGCATCCAGTGCAAGCTGGTAGTGCAGAACTGGGACGGGATGATCGCCGGACTGAACGCCGGAAAATACGACGTCATCATGGATGCGATTGTCATCACCCCGGAGCGTAAAAAAGTCGTTAGCTTCACCGTGCCTTACGCTGCCACCCCGGCGTCGTTTATCACCGTGAAAGAGACACTGCTGCCGCCTGCGCCCGTTATCAAACTGCACGATGACGAAAAAGAGATCCAGGCGGCCATCGCCCCGCTGAAAGCTGCGCTGAAAGGCAAGACCATCGGCATTGCCTCCGGCACGGTCTACACCCCGTTTATCGACAAATACTTTAAAGACGTGGCCGACGTTCGCGAATACAACAGCTCGGCTGACGCAATACTTGATTTGCAATCAGAACGCATCGACGCGGTATTCGACGATATCACTTTCGCTAACTCCACGCTTGCTCGCCCGGAAAACAGCAACCTGACCTTCAGCGGCCCGCAGCTGAGCGGCCCTATCTGGGGCGAGGGGGAAGCGATGGGCGTGCGTCCCGCGGATGCGGAACTGAAAGCCAAACTCGATACCGCCATTAATGCGGCACTGGCAGATGGCACGGTGAAGAAACTGAGCGAAAAATGGTTTAAAGCCGACGTCACCCCATAAGCGAGGTTGAAAATGATGAATTTCCTGGGTCTGGGGGAAGACGGCTGGGGACGGTTGATCCTCAGCGCCACGCTAACCACACTGCTGCTCTCGATGGCGGCGCTGCTGGTAGGCGCGGTGGTCGGCGGGATGGTGGCTTCCGCTAAATTATCGCCCCGCGCGCCAGCTCGCTGGTTCGGCTCGGCATACTCGGTGGTGTTTCGCGGTATCCCTGAACTGCTGATTATCTATCTGTTTTATTTCGGCGGCTCCGGTCTGGTCTCGCTTATCGGCCAGATGTTCGGCGCAGACGGCTTTATCGAAATGCCGCCGTTTCTGATTGGCGCCCTGGCGATTGGCCTGATTTCCGCCTCGTATCAGGCCGAAGTCTACCGCGCCGCGCGTCTGGCGCTGTCGCCGGGAGAAGTCGAAGCCGCCCAGGCTATCGGTATGCCGCGCTGGCGCATTCTGCAACGGGTGATGCTGCCGCAGATTTTCCGTTATGCCTTACCGGGGCTGTCCAACGTCTGGCAGATGAGCCTGAAAGATTCGGCCCTGGTGTCGGTGACTGGCATCGTCGAACTGATGCGCGCCAGCCAGATTGCCGCCGGATCGACCCGCGATTATTTCCTGTTCTATCTGATTGGCGGCGGCTGCTATCTGCTGCTGACGCTGCTGTCGAACCGGGCTTTTATCAAAGCGGAAACTCGTCTCAACCGCGCATGGCAGCGCCGTACCGTGGCACAGGCTTAAGGAGCGCACATGGTTATCGACTTCGCATTTCTCGGCGACACCTTCCTCAAACTGAGTGCCGCATTGCCGGTAACGCTGGGACTGTTTGCCTGCTCTTTCCTGCTCGGCGGCGTGCTGGCGCTGGGAATTTTGGCGATGCGCATGAGTCAATGGCGCGTGATGAGCAGCTTTGCCCGGGGCTATATTCTGGTGTTTCGCGGTTCACCGTTGATGATCCAGCTGTTTCTGATTTATTACGGCCTCGGGCAGTTTGGCGTTATTCGCCACAGCTTCCTGTGGCCACTGCTGCGCGAGCCGTTTATCTGCGCGGTGCTGGCATTGGCGCTGTGTACGGCGGCGTATACGGCGGAGATCCTGCGCGGCGGTCTGCTGGCTATTCCGGCCGGACAAATTGAAGCCGGGCGCGCCTGTGGGATGTCACGTCTGCTATTGCTGCGGCGGATTATCGCCCCGGTGATGTTGCGTTATGCGCTGCCTGCCTATTCAACCGAAGCCATTTTGCTTGTGAAGTCGACGGCGCTGGCGAGCCTGGTCACGGTGTGGGATGTCACCGGCGTGGCGCAGCAAATCATTCAGCGGACCTATCGCACCATGGAAGTGTTTCTCTGCGCGGCAGCGATTTACCTGATCCTCAACTTTATTATCGTCCAGCTGTACGCCCTGCTTGAGCGTCGGTTGACGCCCCATACCCGTCAGAGCCCGAGAACCCTCGCGCTGAAGCCTGCCAGCAAAGGAGAATAACATGCACTATTTGCGTCCAGTCACCCTGTCGGTCAGCGGTATCCACAAATCCTTCGGCATGCTTGAGGTGTTGAAAGGTATCTCCATCGAGGCCCAAAAAGGTGACGTAATTTCGATTCTGGGAGCCAGTGGCTCCGGGAAAAGTACGCTGCTGCGCTGCATCAATCTGCTGGAAACCCCGGATGCGGGTGTGGTCAGCGTCGGCGGGGAAACCATCGAGATGAAGCAACACGCCCGTGGGCACCAGCTGGCGGCGAACCCTAAACAAATAGAGCGTCTGCGTTCGCGCCTCGGGATGGTGTTCCAGAGCTTCAACCTGTGGTCGCACATGACGGTGCTGCAAAACGTGATTGAAGGGCCGCATTACGTGCTCAAGCGCAACAAGCGCGAATGTATCGAACAGGCGGAGCAGCTGCTGGATCGCGTGGGCCTGCTCAACCGCAAAGATTATTACCCGGCCCAGCTTTCCGGCGGACAGCAGCAGCGCGTGGCGATTGCCCGGGCGCTGGCGATGGATCCTGATGTGATGCTGTTCGATGAGCCGACCTCGGCGCTCGATCCGGAACTGGTGGGTGAAGTGCTGAAAGTGATGCGTAGCCTGGCTGAAGAGGGGCGCACCATGCTGGTGGTGACGCACGAGCTCGGTTTTGCGCGGCATGTGTCAAACCGCGTGGTGTTCATGCATCAGGGCAATATCGATTGTGAGGGCGCGCCGGACGCGCTGTTTGGTGAGCGGGGATCGCCCCGTTTTCAGCAGTTCATCTCCAGCCATTATCAGAAGGAGCAGTCCCTGTGAATGCAACGGTAGAGTGGGGCGATGAACCTTTACGCTGGCAGGATGTGGCTCGCGTCGCGCGGGGCAAAGCGACCTTAACCCTCAGCGACAGCGTCTGGTCGCGCCTCGCGCAGGGACGCGAAATAGTGGCCCTGATTGTGGCTTCAGGCCACGTGGCGTATGGCGTTAACACTGGTCTGGGCGCGTTGTGCAATATCAGTTTGCCGGAAGAACAACTCAGCCAGCTGTCGCGCAATACTTTGCTGAGCCACGCCTGTGGCGTCGGTCCGCTGCTGGATGAGGCGCAAACTCGGGCCATCATGTGCGCAGCGATTGCCAATTACAGCCATGGTAAATCCGGGATCTCCCCGGCGATTATCGAACAGCTATTGGCGTTTTTGAATCAGCAGATTACCCCGCAGGTGCCATCGCAGGGATCGGTCGGCTATCTCTCACACATGGCACACATTGGCCTGGCGCTGATGGGCGTCGGCGATGTCAGCTGGCGGGGCGCGGTAGTTCCCGCCGAACAGGCGCTGGCCGAGGCCGGGCTTAAGCCGATTTCACCCGGTGCGAAAGAGGGGCTGAGCCTGGTGAACGGCACGCCGTGCATGACCGGCCTGGCCTGTCTGGCGCTGGACGACGCACAGCGTCTGCTGGATTGGGCAGACGTCACTGGCGCGATGAGTTTTGAAGCGCTGCGCGGGCAAATCGTCGCCTTCGACGAAGAGATCCTCGCCCTGAAAGCCAGCCCGGGCATTCAGCACAGCGGTGCCCGCCTGCGCAGATTATTGGCCGACAGCGCGCTACTGGCCGAAAGCGTTGGGGTTCGTACCCAGGATGCGCTCAGTTTGCGCTCAATGCCGCAGGTTCACGGCGCGTGTCGGGATCAGTTTATTCACGCGCGTCAGCAGGTTGAAACTGAGCTCAACGCCTGCACCGATAATCCGCTGGTGCTCGGCACGCCGGATAACTGGCGCGTTGTGTCGCAGGCCAATCCGCACGGTGAATCGGTGGCGATGGCCTGTGATGTGCTGGCGATTGCCATGGCGGAGTTGGGCAGTATGTCTGAGCGTCGCCTCGACCGGCTGGTTAACCCGCTGGTGAGCGGCTTACCGGCGTTTCTGGTGGCGAAACCCGGGGTCAATTCCGGGATGATGATCGCCCAGTACGTGGCGGCCTCGCTGTGCGGTGAGAATAAACAGCTTGCCCAGCCCGCAGTGCTGGATAACTTCGTGACTTCCGCTTTGCAGGAAGACCACTTAAGCCTCGGTACCGGTAGCGCGCTCAAGCTGCATCGCCTTCTCGGCAACCTGTATCACATCATCGGGATCGAATATCTGCTGGCGGCTCAGGCGCTGCATTTCCACGGTGAACATAAACTGGCGCCCGGCACCCGTCAGAGTCTGGCGCTGCTGCGCGAAACCGTCGCCCCGTGGGAAGACGACCGCTGGCTGGCACCGGAGATTGGCAAAGCGGTCAACGTGCTTAAACATCATCAACCGGGATTTTAGCGAGGCATCCATGTCGTCATTTTCATCAGCCGACCCGCAGGCAGGGCGGAAACAGGGGCGAATTTCCGAAACGCGCTCCATTGATTACATCCCGGATAACGAGCGTCACGGGCAGATTTTCAGCCAGTTCACGCTGTGGTTTGGCGGCAATTTACAGATAACCGCGATAGTCACCGGTGCGCTGGCGGTGGTGCTGGGTGGCGACGTGGTGTGGTCGCTGATGGGTCTGCTGGTGGGGCAAGTTCTTGGCGCGGCGGTGATGTCGCTGCATGCGTTACAGGGTCCACGTCTGGGCTTGCCGCAGATGATAATCAGCCGCGCGCAGTTCGGCGTCTTCGGGGCAGTTATCCCGCTGGCGCTGGTGTGTGTGATGTACGTCGGCTTCTCGGCCAGCGCGACGGTTACTGGAACCTGTTTGCCGGGAATGACGTGTCGTGGATGATCGGCTGGTTTGGTACTGCGCTGCTGTATATCGGCTTGCACAAGCTGGATCGCAGAGTATTGCCTGCGCAGACAATTTACCCGTCATAAAAATTAGCCCGGCGGCGCTTCGCGTGCCTGGCCTACGGAATCGGAATGTAGGCTTGTGCAAGCGAAGTGCCGCCGGGCAATTTGTGTGTTATGCCTGCGGGTCAATCAACCAGGTGCCGGGTTTATCCACGGTGATGGTCGCGCTCCGGGTCTGCTGCCCGTTACGCAGCGTCAGCTGGTATTTGCCCGGGGAGAATTGCACCGCCGCATAGCCGTTCACCGGGGTTGGCATTTTCTGCACTTTGCCGTTCACTTCCAGCTGATCACCATTCGCCACGTGAATATACACCCGGGTGAGGGCGGCCCCCGCTCCTGCTGATTTGGTGATGGTCCCGGTTGGTGCGGCGCTGCGTACCGGGGCGGTGGACGCCACCTCGGTGGATGCGCTGCGACCAAACAATACCCCTCCGGCGACCAGACCCACCAGCACGCCAGCGGCAATCTGTAACGGCGTGCGCTGCTTTTTCCACCAGGGTTCGGCGGCGTTGGGTTCTTTCGGCGGCTGCTCCACCGGAACTAACATCGACCCGGTCGGGCTGGCCGACGGCAGTTCCCCGGCCTGGTTCAGGGGAATACCCGCCAGCGCGGCGAACTCGGCGATGGTCTGCGGACGGTCTTCCGGTCTCAGGGCCAGCGTGCGGTCAATGGCCTGCAACAACGGCAGGGAATACCCTTCCGGGGCGCTTTCAGCCAGCGGAACGCAGTTATCCTGAATACTGCGCGTGACGCTGGCGGGCGGGCGATTGCCGGTGATCAGCGTGTAGAGGATCGCGCCCAGGGAATAGATATCGGTCCACGGGCCGGGCGGATTGTCGATATCGTCAGAATATTGCTCCAGCGGAGTAAAGCCCGGATGCAGCAGCGTTTTATTCACTTCACCATTTTCACTGCTGGTCTGGCGCAGAGCCCCAAATTCCAGCAGCAGCGGCAGGCCGTTGTCCTGGATATGGATGCTGTTGAGCGACAGCCGACAATGGATAAAGCCTTTGTCGTGCAGCGCCGCCAGCGCCCCGCAGAGCATTGGCAGCATTCGGCGCAGCCAGGCTTCGTTGATCTGTTCGGGATGTTGCTGAAAGAGATCGGCCAGCGAGACGCCGCTGTAAACCGGGGTCGCGGCGTAGGCCGTTTCGTTATAGGTCCAGAAACGCAGAATTTGCACCACGTTCGGGTGATTCAGGCGCGCAAGCTGGCGGGCTTCGTGAATAAACCCCTCCAGCCCGACGCTAAACGCCGACTGATCTTGCTTGCTGCGCGGCACCAGACGCTGGCTCTCGCTGCGAACGGTCAGGGTGCGCGGTAAAAATTCGCGGATCGCCACCTGACGTTCGAGCTGATGGTCCAGGGCGCGGTAGACGATGTTGTCGTTACTGGTGTCAATGACATCCTGAATTTCAAACTCATCAAAACGATAACCTGGGGGCAGAGCGTCGGGCGGTCGCTGTGTGTAATCGGTATCTGTCATGCTACGGATCTCAGCTCTTTAAGTGACAACATCAATTCTGGGTGCGCCATGCGCCGACTGCCGGATCGCGTAACTGCGTTTGCAGCGAGTCAATCAACAGCAGGGTCATCGGGGATTTCGGCTCCAGCCAACCCGCCCAGGCTTTACGCACCTGATTGAGCTGCGTTTGCAGGCTGGCTTCATCCATCGCCATTTCACGCGGGACTTTGACGGCAATGGTGCCGGTCGCCACCCAGGCGTTGAGTTCAGGTTTGTACGGCAGGATCATCCAGCTCTGCGGTGCCTGTTCGTTGCTCACCACCATCCGCTCGTTGTTGAGCGTGGTAATCAGCAGGCTGTTGGCATCGGCCCCGTCGCGCAGACCGCTGACCGGGAAACCGTGGACGAAGGTCATCGGCAGACGCTTCTCGCCCGCGCTGCCGCTCTGGACAACCTCGCTACGACCGCTTAACCAGCCACCTTTTTCACATAGGCCATCGGGGATAAACAGCGCCGATGCGCCGGAACCGGCGGTCCAGAAGGTGCGCAAATGGCAGCCATCCTGCAAGGTAAATTCCTGCCACGGGGTTCTGTCGGCGGGAACAGATTTTTCGTTGGATTGCGTTGGGGCGGCGGCATCGCTTTCCTGAATGGGTGTCACGTTGACATCCCAGTCGCTGTCGCGATCGGCTGTACCAAAGGCCAGCATCGCGCCCTGCGGATCTTCCATTCGCCAATGCACCCGTTGCAGGGTCGAACACTGGCTTTCGAGCAGCGTGCCGAGTCGCGGCATAAACCCGTTCAGGATAGACGGGTTCTGATCGCCGTTAGCCACAATGCGCAACGGTAATTCTTTCGCGCACCAGCTCTGCGGCGAATTACTTTTGATGTTATCAATCCAGATATCCAGCTTCTGCGAGGGTGACTGGACAAAACGGTAGTTTTCCGCCCAGGCGCCAGAAGATGCCAGCAGCAATGCCACACCTGAAAGCCAGAATTTCATAGATTTCCTTTATGCATCCAAAAACGGGTAAACAGAAACGCGGGGACAGAATAAAGATTAGTTAATAATCCAGGTTCCGCTGTTGGCGTTCTGACAAGCCTTACTGTTGCTATCCACGTTCACGCAGGTAGTTTTTTTGCTGCCACCCTTCCGGGCACGCGGGCGATCTTTCTTCAGCGTTTGCGCATACAGCTCGCTTTTCACCAACGCGCGCGGCGGCACGTAGCCCATCAGCTCCTGCTTATCTTCTTGTGCAATCGCCAGCCAGTCGTTCTCGACGCTGCCGAGCACGGTGTAGGTTTTGCCGTTTTCCAGCTCGCCCAGCACCTTGCCGCCAAAATCAGGCGTATTCATGACTGAACCGGCATACAGCGCCCGATAGCTGGTATTGATGGAGGTAAATTCTTTGGGTACGGCAACGATATAACGATGGGTAAGCGTGACGCCATTCACCTGGCTTGTGACCAGGGTGTCGTCAGTCATTTTCGGCGCAGGGGCTTTACAGCCGACCAGCACGGTGACGACCAATAGAGGCAATAAATTTCGCAATTTCATTCTGACGTTCCCTGCAACTCGAATGGTTTTGGGTATGGATATTTAACAAGTGTTTAGCACGGATGGGTTGATTTTACATAGCCTGATTAACAATACAATGCTGCTTACACGGATATTTCTGGTGCATCGGTTTGATTTATAAGCAAAGGCAGCGGCTGGCAGCGGTTTCTGCCGAGATTTACCTCAACGTGGGGGACCAAAGGAATGACTCCCGGCGAGGGTGGGAGTCATTTATGGCGTGAATGATTACTGCTTTTTATCCATCTCTTCTCTGGCGTCTATGGCCTTACAGTAGGACGGTCAGGGTTTGGCGTAAACGACAAAATAGCCTTTGCTTCTAGCGGACGGATCTCTTTCGAGCGCAGGGTGACCCTGACCGGCACCGATTTATATGACGGGGTGCCGCTGTCTTCATCCAGATAATTCAGCGGCACCAGCACATTGGCTTCCGGGTAATACGCCCCGACCGAGCCGGGCGCGATGTTATAGGCCACCACGGTAATATCCTCTAAGCGCTGGTCACTGCCGGGTAGCGCGGTGGCAATATCCACCCGATCGCCATGCTCCAGCCCGAGCTGCGCCATATCGCCCTCATTCATAAACAGCACATCCCGTCGACCAAACACGCCGCGGTAACGGTCATCCAGCGCGTAAATGGTGGTGTTGTACTGATCATGGCTGCGCAGGGTTATCATGCGCAAAGTCTGTTCCCCTTCACCTTTGGCATTCTCATCAACGCCGTGAAACACCGAGAACATTGCTTTGCCGCTGGCGGTGGGCCAGACACGTTCCGTTGGTGGGAGTGGCATGCGAAAACCGCCCGGAACGCGGATCCGTTGGTTGTAATCGGTAAAGCCAGGAATGGTTTTTTCAATCAGATCACGAATGCGGTCGTAATCGGCGATCAGTTCGGTCCAGGCGACTTTGCTGTGACGCAGCGTCGCTTTCGCCATCCCCGCGACAATCGCTGGTTCTGAGAGCAGCAGTGGCGAGGCGGGTTTTAACTTGCCGGAGGAGGCGTGAACCATCGACATTGAATCTTCCACGGTGATCGACTGCCGACCGGTTTGTTGCAAATCCAGCTCGGTGCGGCCCAGACACGGGAAAATGTAGGTTTCTTTGGCGACCAGCAGATGGGTGCGGTTGAGTTTGGTGCCGACGTGGACGCTCAAATCGAGTTTTTGCATCGCCGGGAACGCCTGTGCGTGGTCGGGCATCGCCACTGCAAAGTTACCCCCGAGGCAGAGCATCGCTTTGGCCTGCCCGGCAATCATCGCCTGAGTCGCCATCACCGCATCATGTCCGTGTTTTGACGGAGGGGTAAAGCCAAACACCTCTTCGAGCCGGGAAAGGAACGCGGGCGTCGGTTTTTCCGTAATGCCCACCGTGCGGTTGCCCTGCACGTTGGAGTGCCCGCGCAATGGACAAATGCCCGCGCCCGGTTTGCCGATATTGCCGCGCATCAGCAGCAGGTCAGCAATTAAGCGCACATTGGCGGTGCCTTTATTGTGCTGGGTCACGCCCATGCCGTAGGTGATGATGGTGGCGTTCGATTTGGCGTAGGCCGTGGCTACGCTTTCCAGTTGAGCCCGGGTTAAGCCGGATTCCTGCTCGATAGCATCCCAGCCTGTGGCGCGAATATCCGCGGCGAAATCCTCAAAGCCCTCGGTGTGGGTGCGAATAAATTCTGCGTCCAGCACGCCGCCACGTTGCGCATCCAATGCCAGCAGATGTTTGGCAATGCCTTTTAAGGCCGCCGCATCGCCCCCGGCCTTGACCTGGAAATAGGTCGACGCGATATCCGTCGAGCTGTAGGTCGCCATTTCGATAACGCTCTGCGGATCAGCAAAACGCTCCAGGGCGCGCTCCCGCAGCGGGTTAAAGACGATGATCGGCACCCCGCGTCGGGCCAACTCGTGCAAAGTGCCCATCATCCGCGGATGGTTGGTGCCCGGGTTATGGCCAATGGAAATCACCAGCTCGGTTTTATCAAAATCGTCGAGCGAGACCGTGCCCTTACCGATACCAATCGAACGCGGTAAACCGGTGCTGGTGGCTTCGTGGCACATATTGGAACAGTCGGGGAAGTTATTGGTGCCGAGTTCGCGGGCAAAGAGCTGGAATAAATACGCGGCTTCGTTTGAGGCGCGACCGGAGGTGTAGAACTCGACCTCCTCCGGGGCCAGCCCGCGCAGAATTTCGCCGATGCGCGCGAAGGCTTGCTCCCATTCGACCGGACGCAGGGTATCACTGGCGGGGTCGTACACCAGCGGATGCGTCAGACGGCCATAGCCCTCCAGCTCAAAATCACTTTTCTCCAGCAGCGCTGTGACGCTATTAGCGGCAAGGAATTCCGGGGTAACGCGTTTGCTGGTCGCTTCCCAGGTCACAGCTTTGGCACCGTTTTCGCAGAACTGGAAGGTAGATTTATGTTCCTTATCCGGCCATGCGCAGCCGGGGCAATCGAACCCGTCCGGCTGATTGGTTCGCAGCAACGTGGCGGGGGCGTCAAGGGTGTCCATTTGGGTCCGCACCGCAATCGCCGTGGCTTTCAGCGCTCCCCATCCACCAGCAGGCCCGTCGTAATGTCTTATTCCGGGTACTGCACGTCGTTTGTTGCTCATATTGGCTCCTGCTGAAGGGTTTCAGGAACTATTTTACACAGACCCGGCAGTAAAATCTTTTTGTTAGCTATTTGTATAGTAATTTGTAAAAGCGTAACTGTTTGGTTATATTTGAGCTCGATGAGGTTCAAAGACAAATATTGTCATTTTATTCAAAGAAATATTACCGCGTGTAACTATTCGGACAATACGAGTATTAAAGGGTTACCCATGAGGAAGAGATATGAGGCTTAAACTAATCGTCAAAAGTCTTGCGTTGGCAGGACTGCTTTCATCCACTGCAATGACGCCACTGTTTGCGCAGGAATCCCCCAAAGAAGCGACCGCTTCAACCAAACAAGCTAACGACGCACTCTATAACCAGCTTCCTTTTTCTGATAACACCGATTTCACCAACGCGCATAAAGGCTTTATTGCCGCTATCCCTACCGATGTCATAAAGGGTGAGCAGGGTAATGTGGTCTGGGATCCGCAGAAATATTCCTTTATCAAAGAAGGCGAAAAAGCGCCGGATACCGTCAACCCAAGCCTGTGGCGTCAGTCTCAGCTGATCAATATCAGCGGTCTTTTTGAAGTGACCGACGGTGTGTATCAGATTCGTAATCTCGATTTATCCAATATGACCATTATTGAGGGTAAAGAGGGGATTACCGTTGTTGATCCGCTGATTTCCGCAGAAACAGCCAAAGTAGGTATGGATTTATACTTCAAGAATCGGGGTAAAAAACCGGTTGTTGCAGTGATTTATACCCACAGCCACGTGGACCATTACGGCGGCGTGCGCGGGGTTGTTGATGAGGCGGATGTGAAGTCGGGCAAAGTGAAGATTTATGCCCCGGCAGGCTTTATGGACGAAGCGGTGTCCGAGAACATTATGGCGGGTAACGTCATGAGCCGCCGTGCCAGCTATATGTATGGCAACCTGTTGAAACCTGATGCGAAAGGTCAGGTTGGCGCTGGCCTGGGGACCACCACCTCAGCGGGTACAGTGACGTTGATCGCACCGACCAACTACATCACCAAAACCGGGCAAAAAGAGACCATTGATGGCCTGACCTACGATTTCATGATGGCTCCAGGATCTGAAGCACCGTCTGAAATGCTGTGGTATATCGAAGAGAAAAAACTCATCGAAGCCGCGGAAGATATCACCCACACGCTGCACAATACCTACTCGCTGCGCGGGGCGAAAATTCGTGATCCACTGGCATGGTCAAAATACATCAATGATGCGATTAACCGCTGGGGTGATAAGGCTGAAATCATCATGGCTCAGCACCACTGGCCAACGTGGGGGAACGAGAACGTCGTTAACCTGATGAAAGGCCAGCGTGATATGTATCGCTATATCAACGATCAGACCTTACGTCTGGCTAACACCGGCCTGACACGGGATGAAATTGCTGCCAATTTCAAACTTCCTGACGGCCTGGCTAAGGCCTGGGCAAGCCGTGGCTATTACGGTTCAGTGAGCCACGATGTTAAAGCCACCTATGTGCTTTACCTCGGCTGGTTCGATGGCAACCCGGCAACCCTCGATGAACTGCCGCCAGAAGAAGCAGCGAAGAAATTCGTCGAGTATATGGGTGGTGCCGATAACATCCTGAAAAAAGCGAAAGCCGATTACGACCAGGGGAACTACCGTTGGGTTGCGCAGGTGGTGAGTAAAGTCGTCTTCGCCGATCCAAACAACGAAGCGGCCCGTAATCTGGAAGCGGATGCCCTCGAGCAAATGGGATACCAGGCTGAATCAGGCCCGTGGCGTAACTTCTACCTGGCCGGGGCGCAGGAACTGCGTAATGGCGTTCAGAAATTACCGACACCTAATACGGCAAGTCCGGATACGGTGAAAGCGATGACACCTGAGATGTTCTTCGATTACCTCGGGGTGCATATCAATGGTGAAAAAGCGGCCAACGCCAAAGCGGTATTTAATGTCGATCTCGGCAGCGACGGCGGCAAATATAAGCTTGAGTTGGAAAATGGCGTACTGAACCATACTGCGGGTGCCGAAGCGAAAGACGCAGATGCGAGCATTACGCTGAACCGCGAAACGCTGAATAAGATCATCCTGAAAGAAGAGACCCTGAAACAGGCTGAAGATAAAGGTGATGTGAAGGTAACGGGGAACGGGGCCAAGCTCGACGAAATGTTGGGCTACATGGACAAGTTTGAGTTCTGGTTCAACATCGTCACACCATAACGTGTTCCCCTGCGGCTTGCGCGCCGCAGGGGATTTTAATCAGGTGATCCTATGCGTCTTTCCTACTCATTTTTGCCTTCAATTTTATGCCTTGCTTCCAGTTATGCGTTCGCCGCTGAAGATCATGCTCCCGATGCGGCACAGGCCAACAACCCGCTGGCGAATATGACTGCCTTTAATATGCAGAACTATTACATCGGGGATGTCAGCGGCACAGACCAGGATGCGAATCAGTTCTGGTTCCGTTACGCGCAACCTTTTTCGTTAGGTGAGAGCCATTGGCTATTGCGAGGTTCATTACCGATTAATACCTATCCTGTGGCACCGACCGGCGGGCATAAAACAGGGTTGGGTGATTTAAATCTGTTTGCTTCATGGCTGATTGATACCGGTAATCCAGCAGTGAGTTTTGGTTTTGGTCCGCAAATTACGGCGCCGACCGCAACGGAAGATGCGCTGGGAACAGAAAAATGGTCAGCGGGCCTGGTCAACGTGCTCTTTGACGCCAGTTCGCCAAAATTCCAGTACGGTTATCTCGCCTCATGGCAGCATAGTTTTGCGGGAGAAGATAATCGCAGTGATGTGAATCTCGGCACATTCCAGCCATTTTTATTCTATCAATTGGGCGGGGGCACCTATCTGAGAGCCGCGCCAATCTGGGTCTACAACTTCCAGAATGACAGCTACAGCGTGCCACTGGGTTTAGGGATCGGACAGGTTATCAAGCAGGATAAAACCGTCTACAACTTCTTTGTCGAACCGCAAGGTTCGGTGGCAGACCACGGCCCAGGCCAGCCGCGCTGGCAGATTTTCTTCGGGTTAAACCTGCAGTTCCTCGATTAATACGGTCGGGGTAAATCCTTTTAATTAAATGCAGTGACCATTAGCCCGGTAATTTTACTCTTCCGGAATTTGCATAAAATAGAGAGGAAGTCTATTACCGGGCCCGAATGCCGGGTCTGTTTTATTAATTTTGTGGGTTATTATATTCTACGGAAGGATATTTTATGCGTTATACACCTTTTTTGATTGTGCCTTTATTGAGTGCCTGTAGTGTTAGTTTTATGAAGTTTGATAACGATCCGCTGGTGCAGGCGACGTATGCCACTGATGCGACAAAAAGCTCGGTAATGGCTGCGGGAGGTAAACCAGACAGTGAGATGGCTGTGCCTGAAATTAACGGGACATGCATCAACTACACGCTGAAAAAAGACGCAGAGTCCATGCCATTTTATGTGGCGTTCGATAAGAATGGAAAGCGCAAACACTACGGCTATATCACTTGCCAGCAGGCGAGAGCGAAGGGCGTATTCAGTCAGTAAACCTAGTTAATACCCTTCCTCTTCTCACGCTCAACAGCGGGAAGAGGAAGGCGTAAATGGGTTTGACGCTTAGTAGCCGGCTGCCTTGTTAGCGGCTTTTATACGCTTATTTCTGGCATCTTTTTCTTGTTGGTCTTTTGCCTGCATTATTCCACCCGCAGCATCTATCCAATCATTTGCGGTACAGCCTGATAATCCCACGCTCAACAGCAGGGCATAGATATACTTCATTTTCGCTCCATCATTTGATTATTGTATAAATAACGTCCGTGTGAAAAACAACGTATTTGACGCCAGGGCCGTTATTTTAACAAATAATAAAGGGGAGCGGGGAGTGTTTATTGCCAGTAAAGCGGTTTGCCGAATACATCAATATAGTAATCGATGACCGTCCGCACGTTAAGCGGCGGGTGCCGGGCATTGGGATAGATTGCCGCGATGTTCTGTGGCTCGGTCTTGATAGAGGTTTCCATTGCCGGGAGCAGCTCAACCAGTTCGCCGCTTTGTAATCGCTCCCCAATAAGCCAGTCAGGGAAAAGCACGATGCCCATCCCACCCAACGCGGCGATCAGCAGCGTTTCCGCATTGTTGGATAACATCAACGGCGAGACGGGGTAGTGGACCCACTCCCCGCCAGGCTGGCGCACTAACCACCGATTCGGCCCGGATGAGCCACGATAGACCAGACATTTGTGGTGGTTCAGGTCCTCTGGCTTCTGAGGTGTACCGTTCTTACGCAGATAGTCCGGTGACGCCGCCAAATGATAAAACTGCTGTCCGAACACTCGCGCGTGAAAAGAGGAGTCGGTCAACGCACCGATACGGAAGATAACGTCCGCGGCATCCCGATGCGGATCGATAAAATCATCGGTTAATGTCAGTTCGATGCTGAGCCGGGGATAACGTTCGGTCAGGCCGGGCAGGGCGGGGGCGACGTGACGCTGCCCGAAAAATACCGGGGCATTGATCCGAATAACCCCGGACGGCTCCTGGGTTCTGGCATCCAGTTCCCGACGCGCATCTTCAAGATTAGTGGCCATCGCCCGCGCATAGCGGATAAAGAGATGGCCACTTTCGGTGGGGATGACAGCCCGGGTATTACGGTAAAACAACTGCTGACCGAGGGCATCCTCTAGCTGATGGATGACGCGTGAAACCTGCGAGGCAGAGATCCCTTCCCGACGTGCCACCCCGGAAAAATTCTGGGTTTCATACACCTCAATAAAGAGCAGTAACGAGCGAATGCTCATGTTTCCGGGGTTATTCATTAATGCATATCCTGCACAGGTGTTTCCTGCATTATGGCATTTTTCTCATCGCCGAACATGGGTAGTCTTCACCATCTGAATAATGGGAGACTATTTTGCTATGCAGGTATTATTGATTTTACTCGTCATTGCCGCAGGGATGGGGCTGTCCGTAGAGGCAGGATTGCTGGGGCCGCTGGGCAGTAAAGTGGGTGACTTATGGGCAACGTTCAGCATCTTTGGGGTCGGGGCTGCACTGACCTTTCTGCTGATGCTGTTTTTCAGCCCGCGAAACAGCGCGTCGTTTTTTTCACAGCCTTCATGGACATTATTGGGCGGCGTCCTGGGGCCTGTCTACGTGATCATTTTGACCGTTGTTACCCCGGCTATTGGCATCGCAATGACGATGATCGGCATCCTGGCGGGTCAGGTGTTTAAAAGCCTGGTGATTGATCACTATGGTCTGCTGGGAACAGCGCGTCGCAAAATCGACAACAAACGCATTATCGCGCTGGTTTTCATCATTGCGGCACTGATTTTGGTTGCACAGGGGTAAGGTAACGACATGACAATTATTATGATTCTTTTAGCAGTGGCCGGTGGCGCCACCCTGAGTATTCAGGCCGCCATTAACGGGCAACTGGGCAGTAAAGTGGGGGTCTTCAAAAGCGCGTTCCTGACGTTTTCCGTCGGGGCGCTGGTGACCGGCCTGCTTATCTTTTTCTTTGAGCCTAAACATGCCCTGAGCCTGATGGATGTTCCTAAATGGCAACTGCTGGGGGCGATGTTCGGCGTTCCCTACATTGTTGTTATGGTGTTGGCCGTGCAACGTATCGGCACGGCGGTCGCCACGGTGGCGGTGATATTCGGTCAGTTAACTATGAGTATGCTCATCGATAACTTTGGCTGGCTGGACAATGCGTCGATCCCGTTCTCGATCAGCCGTCTCGGGGCAGTGATCTGCTTAGGGATCGCGCTGTTCTTTATCTACTCCAGCGGCAGAACGACGGTGCCTGAGGATAAGAAGGCGCTTGAAAAGAGTGCCGTAAACAATTAGGCATTAGTCGATAAGCGCCCATAAAAAAATCCACGCGGGAGCGTGGATTTTCACTGTGTACAGCAGAAGGGAGACTTAGACGTTGAACAGGAAGTTCATCACGTCGCCATCTTTAACGATGTAGTCTTTACCTTCGGCACGCATCTTACCGGCTTCTTTCGCGCCTTGTTCACCTTTGTAGGTGATGAAGTCTTCGAAGGCGATGGTCTGCGCACGGATGAAGCCTTTTTCGAAGTCGGTGTGGATTTTACCGGCAGCCTGCGGGGCAGTCGCGCCAACAGGGATGGTCCACGCGCGAACTTCTTTCACGCCAGCGGTGAAGTAGGTCTGCAGGTTCAGCAGTTCGTAACCAGCGCGGATAACGCGGTTCAGACCTGGCTCTTCAATACCCAGCTCGGCCATGAATTCTTCACGGTCGGCGTCGTCCAGTTCAGCGATGTCGGATTCAACGGCGGCGCATACAGCAACCACAACGGAACCTTCGCCAGCGGCGATTTCACGCACTTTGTCGAGGTATGGGTTGTTTTCGAAACCGTCTTCGTTGACGTTAGCGATGTACATGGTTGGCTTCAGGGTCAGGAAGCTCAGATATTTGATTGCCGCTTTATCTTCGTCAGTCAGATTCTTCAGCGCGCGCAGCATACCGGCGTTTTCCAGCTGAGGCAGGCATTTTTCCAGCGCCGCCAGTTCCGCTTTCGCGTCTTTATCACCGCCTTTGGCTCTCTTCTGTACGCGATGAATGGCGCGTTCGCAGGTGTCGAGGTCAGACAGCGCCAGCTCAGTATTGATAACGTCAATATCATCAGCCGGGTCGACTTTGTTATTTACGTGGATAATGTTGTCGTTTTCAAAGCAGCGAACCACGTGGCCAATAGCTTCTGTTTCACGGATATTGGTCAGGAACTGGTTACCGAGACCTTCGCCTTTGGATGCGCCTTTCACCAGACCGGCGATGTCGACGAATTCCATGGTAGTCGGCAGAATACGCTGCGGCTTCACGATTTCAGCCAGCGCATCAAGACGCGGATCGGGCATCGGCACGACACCGGTGTTCGGCTCGATGGTACAGAACGGGAAGTTGGCCGCTTCGATACCCGCTTTGGTGAGCGCGTTGAACAGGGTGGATTTGCCGACGTTAGGCAGGCCGACGATACCGCATTTAAATCCCATGATGTAAATCACCTTAATCTTTGGTAATCAATCTGTTACGTTGAACAGATTGCATAAAAGTAAATAACTTCGCCTATTATACACGGCGCGGGGCAAAATTGCCGCCTGCCGGGCGTTATTGTGCTTTAAAAGCGTGTAAGCGGTTGGTGGCTTTAGTCAGGCCGTCTTTCAGCCAGATTTCCGTGCAGCGTGCCGCTTCGTCAACCGCGTCGTCAATCAGCTTCTGCTCAGCAGCCTGAGGTTTACCCAGCACGAAGCCGACAACTTTGTTTTTATCGCCCGGATGACCAATTCCCAACCGTAAACGGTGAAAATTAGGGTTATTGCCGAGTTTGCTGATGATGTCTTTTAGGCCGTTGTGGCCGCCGTGACCGCCGCCGAGTTTGAATTTCGCCACCCCCGGCGGTAAATCCAGTTCATCATGTGCCACCAGAATTTCATCCGGCGCGATGCGGAAGAAGGTCGCCATTGCCGCCACCGCTTTTCCGCTAAGGTTCATAAAGGTGGTCGGTACCAACAGGCGTACATCTTCGCCCGCGAGGTTGATGCGAGAGGTGTAGCCGAAGAATTTGCTCTCCTCGCGTAGCGGGGCGCGAAAACGATCCGCCAGTAAATCCACGTACCATGCCCCGGCATTATGGCGGGTAGCCGCGTATTCCGCGCCTGGATTGGCGAGCCCGACAATCAGTTTAATCGTCACGTTGTTATTCCTGGGTGAGTCGAAATCTGGCGCGTAGTGTACTGTAATCGCAGCGGTTGACACAATTGCGCCAGGCAGGCAAGGCGAAGCGGATAGTTACGTCGATGAACCATTATAAATTCATATAGTTCAGTCTGTTATTTGTAAAGTTTTGTTATCCAGATGTTCGTAATTGTGATCGCCTACGCACTTAACAAGCAAAGTGTTGTCTATACTTTACACACAAGGACCAGGGGTATTCCCTGTCAACCCAAAGTTCCGGAGGTGACATATGAAACGCAGATACGCTTCACGACTCGGTAACGTGCTCATGGGTTTAGGGTTAGTCGTCATGGTCGTTGGGGTGGGTTACTCAATTTTAAACCAACTGCCTCAATTTGACCTGCCGCAATATTTCTCACACGGCGCGGTGCTGAGCATTTTCCTCGGCGCGGTACTGTGGCTGGCAGGGGCCCGCGTGAGCGGCCACGAACAGGTAAGCGACAGATACTGGTGGGTGCGCCACTTTGATAAGCGCTGTCGTCGCAATGGCCAGCATCACAGCTAAGCCTGAACGGTGTGATGAGTTGGGGAAATGACCCCATGAACAGATACGATCCGGAGATGCTGCGCATTTCCGGATTTTTTTCGCCTGACGCTTACTCGCTTGGCTCAGCCATACTCACGTGCATCAGAACAGCACTCCGATCGTCTCGCTCCAGCAGATCCAATAATCGCTGCTTCTCGGTGGTGGTCATCTTCAGCAATTTCGCCTGAATCTTGCGTAACAGCGGATCGTTTTCCTGCGCCTGGTAAAAGGGGTCTGGTTCTTCCGCCTGCAATCTCAGCGTGAGCTTGCGAAGCTTTCGGGTTATGGCCAGCGTGTCTCTGACCGCCGGGGTGATAACAATCACCCGACCCCGGCCACCTTGTACGCCCATCACTTTTTGGGTTGCCCAGTGATGCTTTCGGATCCAACGGTTAACGGTCTGGGTTGTCACCCCGACAAGGGTTGCCAGTTCGCTGGTACTCATTTTACGGAGAAGGGTTATTTTCATTGTGCGTATGACGCACGTTCAGCGTTATCGCGTTCTTTCCCTGAACATGCTGCTTCCTGCAATCATGATGGTGGCTATTAGAGCTTCATTTTATAGCATCCTTTTAGTTGAACGCATGACGGGTTTTGTTAATCATTGCGAGCATGCTCGCAATGTGAAACAGCCTCAGCGTGCAGCGGGGCGGGTAAACATGCGTACCGGTTTACCGTGGTAGATGACGTCATGTTGGTAAGTAAATCCGAAACGTTCCGCCAGATGAACGGAACGCAGATTATCCTCATCAATAATGCAGCACAGCGGGCCGCCGAGTTCACGGTCGGCCCAGTGCAGCATTGCCTCTAACGCTTCTTTGGCATAGCCCATTCCGTGTACGGTAGGGGTAAGCGCCCAGCCCGCTTCGGGGCAAGCCAGCGCGGGGGTGAGATCCCGACGCGCATCCTGCAAACCAAACGATCCGACATAGCGTCCGGACTGCTTTTCAAACGCCGCCCAGTAACCGTAACCCAGCACCTGCCAGTGGCCGATGTAGCGCAGCAGTCGGCTCCAGCTTACCTCCGCACTTTGCGGTTCCCCGCCGATAAACTTCACCACCTGTGGATCGGCCCAGAAGGCCGCCAGGTCGTCAAAATCATCCACGGTAAAATGGCGTAACACCAGGCGTTCGGTCTCCAGGCGCGGGGCGTGAGTTTGCATCGTTATCCTTCCCTTAGGTCGTTTAAATCATTGTTTGGCTTTAAGGCTGATTATCGACGATATCCGCCAGGGCCGCATCGCGGTTAGGGTAAAACGCCAGTCGGCCCGCAATGGGCTGAACACCGGCCCGCGCCAGGGTACGCAACGGCTGGAATTCCAGATTCGATACCCGCAGTTCGCAGCCTTCCGGTAGTTTACTCACGAAACGCTGGAACGCTTCGAGGCCGCCAGCATCCAGCACCGGCACGGCATCCCACTTCAGCACCACCACACGCTTGCCGCTGATGCGCGACTCCAGGTCAGTAAAGACCGTTTCGGCGGCGGCAAAAAACAGCGGGCCGATCACCCGAATGACCAGCACATCGTCCGGCACGGTGACATTCACCGGGGCCAGATGGGTCATGCGCGCGATACGGCGCATAAACAGCAACGAGGCCAGCACGATACCGACGCTGATCGCCACCACCATATCGAATAGCACCGTGAGCGACATACAGATAAGCATCACCACGATGTCGTCGATTGGCGCCCGGCGCAGCAGATGCACCACTTTATGCGCCTCGCTCATGTTCCACGCCACCATTAATAGCAGGGCGGCCATCGCGGAGAGCGGCAGCCACGACAGCAGCGGGGCCAGCACCAACAGCGCCATAATCACCAGCACCGCGTGGATTATCGCCGCCACCGGTGAGGTGGCTCCAGCGCGCACGTTAGCGGCCGAACGGGCGATGGCAGCAGTGGCGGTAATACCGCCAAAGAATGGGGCAATCATGTTGCCCAGACCCTGGCCAATCAGCTCGTTATTAGCTTTATGGCGGGTGCCGGTCATGCCGTCGAGCACCACCGCGCACAGCAGCGATTCAATCGCGCCCAGCATCGCCATGGAGAAAGCGGCGGGCAGCAGGGCCTGCAAGGAATCCCAGCTCAACGTAAAGCTTGAGTCAGGCATGTTCCACGGCAGCACCAGCTGCGGCAGAAGTTGTGGAATGCCGTTGCCCTGGGTGCCGTCGCTGAGAATATAGTGAAACTGCGAACCGATGGTCGCCACGTGACCGCCGAGCAGATTGACCACGCCCATCACCGCACAGCCCCCCAGCAGGGCCGGTAAATGCCCGGGCAGTCGAATACCCAGCCGCGGCCATAAAATCAGGGTCGCCAGCGTCACCACGCCGATCGCTGCATCGCCCGGATTGATCGTCGGTAGCGCCATAATCAGCGCGCCCACTTTTTGCCAGTAGTGTTCCGGCATGTGGGTTAACTGCAGGCCGAAGAAATCTTTAATCTGCATGGTGGCGATGGTGATACCAATCCCGGAGGTAAACCCGAGGGTGACCGAGATCGGGATATATTCAATCAGGCGGCCAAACCGGGCGAGGCCGAACAGCACCAGAAATACGCCCGACATCAGGGTCGCCACCAGCAGGCCCGCGAGGCCGAACTGTTGGGAAACGGGGTAGAGGATAACCACGAACGCCGCGGTCGGGCCGGAGACGCTGAAACGCGAACCGCCTGCCAGGGCAATAACGATCCCGGCGACCGCCGAGGTATAGAGGCCATATTGCGGCGCAACGCCGCTGCCAATCGCCAGCGCCATGGCTAACGGAATGGCAATAATGCCGACGGTTATCCCGGCGATCAGGTCGCGGGTGAAACGGTTAACGGTGTACTTTTCTTTCCAGCAGGCGTCGATAAGGGCGCGAAACGGTAAGATATCTGCGAGTGTGGCTTTATTCACAGCGGTCTTTTCCAGGAGCGCATCATTTGCTTTGTGAATGGCAAATGAAGGAGGCATTAGTCATACAAATAGTTATTGAAAACAAAAAAACCCGCCGCAGCGGGTTTTTATACCGGGTTCGATTAATGCTCGAACATGGCAGAGATGGATTCTTCGTTGCTGATACGACGAATCGCTTCCGCCAGCATACCTGACAGGGTCAGGGTACGGACGTTTGGCAGCGCTTTGATTTCATCCGACAGCGGGATGGTATCGCAGACGATAACTTCGTCGATGACGGAGTTACGCAGGTTACTCGCCGCATTGCCAGAGAAGATCGGGTGAGTCGCGTAAGCAAATACGCGTTTTGCACCACGCTCTTTCAGCGCTTCGGCGGCTTTGCACAGAGTGCCGCCGGTGTCGATCATGTCATCAACCAGCACGCAGTCACGACCCGCAACGTCACCGATGATGTGCATCACCTGGGAAACGTTAGCGCGTGGACGACGTTTGTCGATGATAGCCATATCGGTATCGTTGAGCAGTTTCGCGATAGCGCGAGCACGCACAACGCCGCCGATGTCCGGAGAAACCACGATTGGGTTTTCCAGTTTCAGCTGCAGCATATCTTCCAGCAGGATTGGGCTGCCGAAGACGTTGTCTACCGGTACATCGAAGAAGCCCTGAATCTGTTCAGCATGCAGGTCAACGGTCAGTACGCGGTCAACGCCGACGCTGGACAGGAAGTCCGCGACAACTTTGGCAGTGATTGGCACACGAGCAGAACGTACGCGACGATCCTGACGGGCATAACCAAAGTAAGGGATAACGGCGGTGATACGGCCTGCGGAAGCACGGCGCAGAGCATCGACCATTACAACCAATTCCATCAGGTTGTCATTGGTTGGGGCACAAGTGGACTGGATGATGAAAATATCACCACCGCGTACATTTTCGTTAATTTGTACGCTGACTTCACCGTCGCTAAAACGACCTACGGCGGCATCGCCAAGAGAAGTGTACAGGCGGTTGGCAATACGTTGTGCTAGTTCCGGGGTAGCGTTACCAGCAAAAAGCTTCATATCAGGCACGAGAAGAACCTCAGGCATGCGTCCAGTGGTGGATGAATGGGCCAAAAACTGTGCGGGCCAGGCGCATTTCATCCAGGCGGTGTATTAATGAGCACGATGCAACGTCTGGAACGGGGTGACGTTGTCACCGAAACTCAGTCTGCTCCTTCAAAGCGTGCATTAACGGTGAGATGTTCACACCGCGGGCAATAAAGCCCTGCAGCCATTCCGGGGCTTGCTCAAGCACCTGGCGGGCAGCGGATTCGGTGTCAAATTCAGCAAACACACAGGCCCCGGTGCCAGTCAGGCGCGACGGGGCGTATTCTAACAGCCAGGAAAGCGCTGCATCAACCTTACGAAAACGTTTTCTTGCGATAACCTCGCAATCGTTGCTGAATTCACATTTTAGTAACGTTTCAATTGACCTGCGCGGTGAATTTCTGGGCAATTCGGGATCGTTGAAGATAACCGGGGTCGGGATGCTCTCGCCAGGGTGCGCGACCAGATACCATTTTTCCGGGACGGTGACCGGAGTCAGTTCTTCACCCACGCCTTCGGCGAAGGCTGCATGACCGCGAACAAACACCGGCACGTCGGCCCCGAGCGTCAGACCTAATGTCGCCAGTTCATCCACTGACAGCCCGCAGCGCCACAGATGATTCAGGGCCACCAGCACGGTGGCCGCATTTGAAGAGCCACCGCCCAGCCCGCCGCCCATCGGCAAACGCTTGTCGATACTGATGTCTGCGCCAGCGCCCTGCGGCAGGCGACCGCTGTCCGCCGCAGTCTTCATCAACAGACGCGCGGCACGCACGATCAGATTCTCTTCATCCGCCACGCCTGTTACCGGCGTCAGCAGGCGCAGCTCGCCGTCCGTCCGTACATCGATGGTTATCGTGTCGCCGTAATCAACAAACTGAAACAGCGTCTGCAACGTGTGATAACCATCGGCGCGCTGGCCGGTGATATAAAGAAAAAGATTCAGTTTTGCCGGGGAAGGCCAACGGGTACTCATTTAACTATCCAGCTATCCATTTTCAGTTTGATGCGCTCGCTGCCTTCGGTCAGCTCCATGTTTGACGGCAGGGAGGGTTTGCTCTTGCTGTCATAACCGCTGTACACCACTTTCCAGGTTTTACCGTTCTGGGTGTAGTTCAGCTCACTCAGGCGCGCCTGGTCGTCAAGTTTGTAGTCGGTGGCATCGCCCGGCAGGCCGAGGATCCACTGGCGCAGGCTATTCAGCGGGATAGGCATTCCGGTCAGTTTGCCAATCATCTCTTCGGCATCGGTGGAGGTGTACGACTGACCTTTATTATCCACCAGCGTCACGCTGCCGGGCGTCGCGGTCAACGACAGCTCGGTGCTGCCGAGCGGGTTGGTCAGCAGCAGACGGTAGTTATCTTTCCCGGTCTGCTGCCAGAAGAAGCGGGCATAGACTTTTTGCTCATCATTCAGGAAAGCAAAGGCGCCACGGGTCTGATACTGGTTCAACTGACGTACTTCTTGCTGATGCTGTTGCCACTGCGGAGAATCTGGGCTTTTGCCCGGACCCTTCGGCGCGTTAATGGTACAGGCGGTCAGTACCAGCGCCGCCAGGGGCATCAGGCGTAATACAGGGGTCAGGTTCATAAAAATCCTTGAGATACGTTGCAGTTATAACCGTCAATGCTAGCGCCGCCTGCGGGCAGCGTCTACGTTCAAGTTGTCCCAAATCATAATATTACCGATTACTCCGAAAGGGGGGCCTCCCTTTTATTGACCTTGCGCATCCTGTATGATGCGCTGAGACTAACCTTATCAACGCTGGTACTACTCCTGCATTCATGACGCTCCTGGCACTAGGCATTAACCACAAAACCGCTCCGGTCGCGCTGCGAGAACGTGTTACGTTTTCGCCGGATACGCTCGACAAGGCGCTGGAAAGTTTGCTTTCCCAGCCAATGGTGCAGGGCGGAGTCGTGCTGTCGACGTGTAACCGTACCGAACTTTATCTCAGCGTTGAAGAACAGGGTAATTTGCAGGAATCGCTGATTCGTTGGCTGTGTGATTATCACCAGCTCAATGAAGAAGACCTGCGCAACAGCCTTTACTGGCATCAGGATAACGACGCGGTCAGCCATTTAATGCGCGTGGCCAGCGGGCTGGATTCACTGATCCTCGGTGAACCGCAGATCCTGGGGCAGGTAAAAAAAGCCTTCGCTGACTCCAGTCGCGGTCATCTGCACGCCAGCGACCTGGAACGCATGTTCCAGAAATCCTTCTCCGTCGCCAAGCGAGTACGTACCGAAACCGATATTGGTGCCAGCGCCGTGTCCGTGGCGTTCGCCGCCTGTACGCTAGCCCGGCAAATCTTTGAATCGCTGTCGTCGGTCACCGTATTACTGGTCGGCGCCGGGGAAACCATCGAACTGGTGGCCCGCCATTTGCGCGAACATCGCGTCAAAAAAATGCTGATTGCCAACCGCACCCGCGAACGTGCGCAGGTGCTGGCGGATGAAGTCGGGGCCGAAGTCATTGCCCTTAGCGACGTCGATGAACGCCTGAAAGAGGCGGATATCATTATCAGTTCCACCGCCAGCCCGCTGCCCATCATCGGTAAAGGGATGGTTGAACGTGCGCTGAAGGCGCGACGTAATCAACCGATGCTGCTGGTGGATATTGCCGTTCCGCGCGATGTTGAGCCGGAAGTCGGCAAGCTCGCCAACGCCTATCTGTACAGTGTGGATGACCTGCAAAATATCATTCAGCATAACCTGGCGCAGCGCAAAGCCGCAGCTCAGCAGGCTGAAACTATCGTTGAGCAGGAAACCAGTGAATTTATGGCATGGCTGCGCGCGCAAAGCGTCAGCGAGACCATTCGTGAATACCGCTCGCAGGCCGATCAGGTGCGTGATGAACTCACTGCCCGTGCGCTGGCCGCGCTGCAACAAGGCGGCGACGCCGAAGCCATAATGCAGGATCTGGCGCGTAAGCTGACCAATCGCCTGATCCACACCCCGACAAAATCACTTCAACAGGCTGCCCGTGACGGGGATGATGAACGCCTGAATATTCTGCGCGACAGCCTCGGGCTGGAATAGCGCCGCTCTCTCAAATTCTCATTACAGGATGAATCCAGGCCTATGAAGCCGTCTATTGTTGCCAAACTGCAAGCACTGCACGAGCGCCATGAAGAAGTTCAGGCGCTGCTGGGTGATGCCGGAACCATCGCCGATCAGGATCGTTTCCGCGCGCTGTCGCGGGAGTACGCCCAACTCAGCGACGTGGCGAAATGTTTTACCGACTGGCAGCAGGTGCAGGAAGATATTGAAACGGCACAGATGATGCTCGACGACCCTGAAATGCGCGACATGGCGCAGGAAGAGTTGCAGGACGCCAAAGCCAAAGGCGAACAGCTGGAGCAAGAGCTTCAGGTGTTGTTGCTGCCGAAGGATCCGGATGACGAACGCAGCGCGTTTGTCGAAGTCCGCGCCGGAACCGGCGGAGATGAAGCCGCGCTGTTTGCAGGCGATCTGTTCCGCATGTACAGCCGTTACGCCGAATCTCGCCGCTGGCGGGTAGAAATCATGAGCGCCAACGAAGGCGAGCACGGCGGCTTCAAAGAAGTCATCGCCAAAATCAGCGGCGACGGCGTTTATGGTCGTCTCAAATTTGAATCCGGCGGTCACCGCGTACAGCGTGTCCCGGCCACCGAATCGCAGGGGCGTATTCACACCTCCGCTTGCACCGTGGCAGTGATGCCAGAACTGCCGGAAGCCGAAATGCCGGACATCAACCCGGCGGACTTGCGTATTGATACCTTCCGCTCCTCGGGCGCGGGCGGTCAGCACGTTAACACCACCGACTCCGCAATCCGTATTACCCACCTGCCAACCGGCATTGTGGTGGAGTGTCAGGACGAACGTTCGCAGCACAAAAACAAAGCCAAAGCGTTGTCCGTACTCGGGGCGCGTATTCGTGCCGCCGAAGTGGCGAAACGTCAGCAGGCTGAAGCCTCAACCCGTCGTAACCTGCTGGGCAGCGGCGATCGCAGCGATCGTAACCGCACCTACAACTTCCCGCAGGGCCGCGTGACCGACCACCGTATCAACGTGACGCTGTATCGTCTGGATGAGGTGATGGAAGGCAAACTCGACATGCTGATTGAACCGATCGTCCAGGAATATCAGGCCGATCAGCTGGCGGCGTTGTCCGATCAGGAATGATGAATTTTAAGCAGTGGCTGACGCAGGCGATTGCCCGTCTGGCGCAGAGTGAAAGCCCGCGCCGCGACGCCGAGATTTTGCTCGGCCACGTCAGCGGAAAAACGCGGACCTACATTCTGGCTTTTGATGAAACAGCCTTAACGGCCGAGCAAAGCGACAGGCTGGAATTGCTGCTGAGCCGCCGGGTCAACGGCGAACCGGTGGCACATTTAGTCGGCATGCGTGAGTTCTGGTCATTGCCGCTGGAAGTCTCTCCGGCGACGCTTATCCCGCGCCCGGACACCGAGTGTCTGGTGGAACAGGCGCTGGCGCGTTTGCCTTCTGCGGCCTGCGATATCCTCGATTTAGGCACCGGCACCGGGGCGATAGCCCTGGCACTGGCAAGCGATCGCCCGGATTGCCGGGTGACCGCCGTGGATTTTGTTGCAGATGCCGTGGCGCTGGCGCAACGTAACGCCACCAGTCTGGGCATCGACAATATAACGATTGTGCAGAGCAACTGGTTTAGCGCGCTGGCGGGCCGCACATTCGACATGATTGTGAGTAATCCGCCGTATATTGACGAACAGGACCCGCATCTCGCTGAAGGTGACGTGCGTTTTGAACCGCGGACTGCGCTGGTGGCAGCAGACGAAGGACTGGCCGACTTAGCTTACATCATTCGTGAAGGGCGGCACTTTTTAACGCCCGGCGGTTGGATGCTGCTGGAACACGGCTGGAAGCAGGGTGACGCGGTGCGTCAATGCTATCTTCAGGCGGGTTATACGCAGGTGGAAACCTGTCGTGACTATGGCGGCAACGAACGCTTAACGGTCGGACGACGTAATGCTGACTGAAAGCCCGTTTAGCGTTATTATTAGCATCATTTTGAAGTTATCTGGTTGCCATTGCGCAACCCGCAGTTGGGGTAGGTCATGAGGTCATTAGCAGATTTTGAATTTAACAAAGCACCTTTGTGCGACGGCATGATCCTCATCTCTGAACTCATCCGTGACGATTTCCAGGCCCAGTACGTCATAGACGAGCTGGAGCAACTGGTGAGTCTGGCACGGGAAGAGATTAGCCCTTCGTGGACCGAAACCCGTCAGGTAGAACGCCTGATTGAGCTGTTCTACGGCGAATGGGGTTTCAGTTCCGCCCACGGTATTTACCGTCTCTCCGACGCGCTGTGGCTCGATACCGTTCTGAAAAACCGTGAAGGCAGCGCCGTTTCGCTCGGGGCGATCATGCTCTGGGTCGCCCGCAGCCTGTCTATCCCAATGATGCCGGTGATTTTCCCGACCCAGCTGCTGCTGCGTGCCGACGTTGAAACCGGCGAAATGTGGCTTATTAATCCGTTTACCGGCGATACCCTTGATGAACACACCCTCGAAGTGTGGCTGAAAGGCAATATCAGCCCGGTGGCTGAACTGTTTAACGAAGACCTGGATGAAGCGGACAACGCCGAAGTTATCCGTAAGTTGCTCGACACCCTGAAATCTGCGCTGATGGAAGAGCGGCAGATGGAGCTGGCGCTGCGCGTCAGCGAGGCGCTGTTGCAGTTTAATCCGGAAGACCCGTATGAAATCCGCGATCGCGGTCTGATCTACGCCCAGTTGGAGTGTGAGCACGTGGCGCTCAGCGATTTGAGCTATTTCGTCGAACAGTGCCCGGAAGATCCGATCAGCGAAATTATTCGCGCGCAGATCAACAACATCGCGAACAAACACATTACCTTGCATTAATCCGGAAAGAATCCGATTAACCCCTGATAAGGCGATCCTATGAAACAAAAAGTGGTTAGCATTGGCGATATCAACGTCGCAAACGACCTGCCGTTCGTACTGTTCGGTGGTATGAACGTGCTCGAGTCGCGTGACCTCGCGATGCGTATCTGTGAGCACTATGTGACCGTGACCCAAAAGCTGGGCATTCCTTACGTGTTCAAAGCCTCTTTTGATAAAGCCAACCGCTCATCCATCAAATCCTATCGTGGCCCGGGCCTCGAAGAAGGGATGAAGATTTTCCAGGAACTGAAGCAAACGTTCGGCGTGAAACTGATAACTGACGTTCACGAAGCACATCAGGCGCAGCCTGTGGCCGAAGTGGTTGACGTTATCCAGCTGCCTGCGTTCCTCGCCCGCCAGACCGACCTGGTCGAAGCGATGGCGAAAACCGGGGCGGTGATCAACGTGAAAAAACCGCAGTTCGTCAGCCCCGGCCAAATGGGGAATATCGTCGACAAATTTGCCGAGGGCGGGAACGACAAGGTTATCCTGTGCGACCGTGGGACGCAGTTTGGCTACGACAACCTGATTGTCGACATGCTGGGCTTCAGCGTGATGAAAGCCGTTTCCGGCAACTCTCCGGTGATTTTCGACGTGACCCATGCGTTGCAGTGCCGTGACCCGTTTGGTGCCGCATCCAGCGGTCGCCGTGGTCAGGTAACCGAACTGGCGCGTGCCGGGATGGCAACCGGCCTGGCTGGTCTGTTCATCGAAGCGCATCCGGATCCAGAAAACGCGAAATGCGACGGCCCGTCCGCGCTGCCGTTGGATAAACTGGAACCGTTCCTGAAGCAGATCAAAGCCATTGACGACCTGGTGAAGAACTTCGAACCGCTGGATACCAGCAAGTAAGAAGCCGTTGAAAGGATCCGGAAATGCGCAGCCGTTCCCGGATCCTTTATGACACTCAGCACAGACACTCAAGCAGTTTACTCCCCTCCGGTGAGGCGTAAGGCACCGAAGGCGTCTGATTTACATCGGCAGTAAGTGACGATATTTCCCTTTTTCCCGAATGAAAACAGGGATCTGATTCAGCGGTGCGGCGTGAGAACGTGTTTGCCCACCCGCATAGCGCTCTCCGCTATAAAAATCAATCCAGCTTTCCCCTTCAGGTAGCCACACCTCCCGCTCCCGAACGCCTTCATTTAGAATCGGCGCGACCAACAGATCCGGTCCGAAACAGTATTGATCGGTAATATTCCAACTCATGGGTTGATCCGGGAATTCAAAGAACAGCGTTCGCATGACGGGCGTATTTTTACGGTGGGTTTCCTGCATAATTTGGGTGAGATAAGGTTTCAATGTCTCGCGCAGTTGCAGACAGCCAATCAGAATCTCCTCTACCTCGCCTCCGAAGCTCCAGACCTCATTTGGTGCCCCGGTAGGGCATTGTGCAATGCCGTCACGATAAGGTTGTTCCGGCAGTATCTGTGGATCCCGATTCCCGTGTAGACGCATTACGGGGCTGAAAACACCCCACTGGAACCAGCGGATTAACAGCTCATGGAATTTCGGATCGTGGATGTTGCCCCCGTGAAAACCGCCGATATCCGTTGTCCACCACGGGATACCCGCGATCCCCATATTCAGACCCGCCGCAAACTGGTTGCGCAATGAGCGGAATGAGGAGTGAATATCGCCGGACCACACCAGCGCACCGTATTTCTGACTGCCTGCCCAGGCGCAGCGCAGGAGATTGATCACCTGTTCCTCCCCGTCAGCTTTCATTCCGTCAAAGAACGTTTTGGCATACATGCGCGGATAAATATTACCAACCTCCAGCACCGGTCCGGCGTGGTAGCGATAGTTATCATAGTCGTAGACGCTGAATTCAGGCTCTGCTTCATCCAGCCAGAACAGCTTCACGCCTTTGTCATAGTAATGGCGTTTTGCTTTGCCCCAGACATACTCCCTCGCCCCCGGATTTGTGGCATCGAAAAAGGTCGTATTGCCGAGGAAATCCATATTGATGGGCAAACCACGTTCGGTATGGACCAGCCAACCGTTTTGTTTCATTTCTTTGTAGCTGTCGGTGCGATTATCGACTGTCGGCCAAATCGACACCATCAGTTCAATGCCCATCGATTTTAGCTCTGCAATCATGGCATCCGGGTTGGGCCAGTCGCGGGAGTCAAACATCCAGTCGCCCTGATTCGGCCAGTGAAAGAAATCAATGACGATGACAGAGAGAGGGAGTTGGCGACGCTTGTATTCACGCGCAACGGTGAGTAATTCTTCCTGATTACGATAACGCAGTTTGCATTGCCAGAACCCCATGGCGTATTCCGGCATCATAGGGGGTGTACCGGTGACCCGGGCGTAGGCTTCGCTAATTTCAGCGGGGGTATCACCTGCGGTTATCCAGTAATCTAACTGTTCACTGACAGCGGCTTCCCACTCCGTTCCATTTTGGGCAAAAGTGACACGGCCAATTGCCGGGTTATTCCATAAAAAGCCGTACCCCTGGCTGGAAAGGAGGAAGGGGACCGACGCCTGAGAATTTCGTTGGGCCAGCTCCAGCATGCAACCTTTTAAATCCAGATTCGGCTGTTGATACTGCCCCATCCCATATAATTTTTCGCCTTCATTGGCCTCAAAGCGCGCTTTGATGGAGAACTTGCCGCCGGGGATGGGTTTGAACTCGCGTCCTTCCAGATTCAGGGCGCTGACATATTGCCCATGCGCAGATTCGTCCTCACCCATTTCGCCGCGTTGACGCCAGAATTCCTGAAGCAAACATCTCTCTGAATCGCGCCAGAAGCTGACTTGCCCCTGTTGATTAACCACCGCGGTAATTTTTCCATTCTTCAGCGTGGCTTGTTTATCCCCATAGGTCAGTTGGGCCGCACAGGTGGCGGGAACCTCCGTTAAGGCCCAGTTTTCATTTCGCATCACTGGCAGATGACGTCCACTACGAACGCGCAGACTATTTTCGCCCCAGGCTTCAATCCATAGATAGCGATCGTTGTATTGCCAGATCAAACGATGGGGGTCTTGCTTGATAAACGACATAGGTATTCCTTCCGATTGTGATTGATGGGTTGGAAATTTTCAGTGAGTGTCAGACAGCAGGTCCTGCTGGATACGGCTCTCCATCGCTTCATATCGACGAAAGAAGAGCAAAGGCAGCGCTGCCAGCGCAAAGAGGAGTGCTGGCGCCCAGATAAAGGCGCAGGTAATGCCGGTAAGGCCATCGGCGGTCTGGGCATGATTAGGCACATACCCAAAACTGTTCATAATCCATGCCGCAAATGCCGTACCGATCCCGCTGCCCATTTTGATGCAGAAGGTACTGCCGAAAGCGATCAGGACACCCGTGGCGCGGATACCGGTTCTCCATTTACCGTAATCGACCGCAAAACCGAGCATGGCGAAGGGCATTGAGCAGGCAATCCCGCTACCGATATTGGCGAGCACCCAGGCGGCGATGAGCAAAGGAATGTTATCTGCCGCGAACCACATCAATATCCCGCCGAAAGCAGCCACCAGCAGACCGCTTATCCATATCCAGGTTTTGCTCAGAAATTTACTGAAGAAGGGGATGGCGATGATGAATAAAATCTGCAACGTGGCGAGGCTGTTGATGAGCGGGACCAGATCTTTACGATCAAGATTCCAGGTTAAATAGTAAACAATGGTGGTGGCCCGTTGCTGTAAGGCAATCCAGAAAATGAGGTTCGCCAGCACCATCAGGATCCACGGCCAGTTTCCCTTCATGGCCGAGAAACTTTTTATCATTGGGAGTCGTGGTTGTTGCTGAATCTTTCCTGCATCTAATTCGCGAATATTTTTAAAGGCAAAAAATGTGAGCGCACAGGATATTACGGCGAACGTTATCGCGGTATAAATAAAACCGATTTTGTCATTGCCATTACCCAAAAAAGCAACCAAAGGTAATGCTGTGGCATTCATTAATAACACCCCAATTTGCCCACCCGTCATGCGGTACGAATTTAAAATTAATCGCTCTTTTGGCGATAGGGTCATTAGGGGTAATATTGCACTTAGTGGTGTGTTTAAGCCTGTGAAAAGAATGCTGGCCAACATGTAAGATATGGCTGCATAGATGGCTTTTCCTGTCATGCTAATATCGGGTGACCAGAACGAAAGCGCACTGAATACGGCAAAGGGCAACGGCAACCATAAAAACCAGGGGCGACATTTACCATAGCGTGAGCGCGTTTTATCAATGATAACTCCCCATACAGGGGCATCAATGCCGTCTACGATACGCGCCAGCAGCAGAATGATCCCTGCAATAGCAAGGCTGATACCTGCAACATCCGTGTAAAAATAAAGAATGTAGGTAGAACCAAAGCAGTACAGCAAGTTGCCAGCGACATCCAGCGCACCATAACTGACCCGTTGTATCAGAGGTAATGAATCAGCATCAGATGGCTGGGTGCTTTCAATAAGAGAACTCATTTCATTCGCTCCAGTAATAGAAGTGCAGGCCCAGAAATACAGCTTTATTTTCTAAGCGGAGAGAGATGTAAAATCCTGTTCATATTATTTTGGTGAATATTAACGTATTGAGGGTGATATGACTTGATAATGAATGTGTGCAGGTGAGAGTAGTGAAGGTTGGTGGTGTGGACAATTATTATATTTTGTTTTGATGTTGCGTTAATTGGTTTTTAGACTATTCATGCTGATATTTGCTAAGCGCTTCACGTTTTCAAATAAAAAATAAATAATGTCGAGGGAGTGAAGGAATAACGTTCAGATAGCTCCCCATTTCAAAGGAGAGCTATCTGCAATAACGCCATTGCTGGCAGCCGTTATCAGGCAAATATTGTCATCAAATACGCCACAAACAATGCCAGATGCGCCGAACCGTTAAGCACATTGGTGCGTCCGGTGGAGAAGGAGAGCTGGCACAGTACCAGAGACGCCACCATCACAATCATTTCCGGCGCCCCCAGCGCGAACTCCAGATGATTCCCGGTTGCAAACGCAATGAGCGTCACGACCGGCACCGTCAGAGAAATGGTCGCCAGCACCGAACCAAAGAACAGATTCATTGCACGCTGTACCTGATTATTCAGCACCGCACGCAATGCCCCGAGACCTTCAGGGGAGAGGATCAGCAGCGCAATCAGGAAGCCGGTAAAGGCTACCGGGGCGTTCATGGTCCCGAGCAGCATCTCCAGCGGGCCGGCATTCATTTTAGTCACCGCGATGACCGCAATCAGATGGATCACCAGCCACACTGCATGCCAGACGCTGCTGTGCGCGGAGGGTTTACCGTGATGCGGGTCATCGTCGTCGGCCTCGTCTTCATGCTCGTACACGAACAGGCTCTGGTGCGTTTTGGTCTGAATTAGCAGGAACACGCCGTACATCGCGGCGGAAATCAGGGCAACCAGCAGCGCCTGTCCGGTCGAGAAATTCCCACCCGGCAGCGCCATCGGGAATACCAGCACGATGATTGCCAGCGGGAACAGGGCAATCAGGTATTGTTTAATGCCAAAGAGATTCATGTACTGGGTGGCAAACTTGCGTCCGCCCATCAATAACGAGAAGCCCACCAGGCCGCCGGTAACAATCATGATGATCGAATACAGGGTGTCACGCATCAAGGTCGGGGCCGCATCGCCGGTGGCCATTAATGCGGAAATAAGGCTCACTTCAAGAATAACGACTGAGAGGCTTAAAATGAGTGAGCCGTAAGGCTCGCCGAGACGATGGGCCAGCACATCTGCGTGGCGAACCACGCTAAAAGCACTGCTTAAAATACCGACCAGGGCCAGGATGTTAATCCCAATAACCACTGGCAGTGACTGGCTGTTACCAAAGAACACCAGCACTGCCAGTGCCAGTACCGGGAAAATGAGAGTCGTCTCCTTGTGGCGGGTTTTCACCGCCTCATGTGCATGTGTCATGAACCATCTCCATTTGAGCAGGTAATTTTAATTATAGATAACATAAGGATATAAGATAGCAGACCACTCGGTATTATCTGCATATTTTTACTGAAATTTACCTCTCTGTATCATCAATCATAATAAACACAGTAAAAATCATGTTATGTTTATATTTTATTTATATAACAGTGAGTTGTTTGTCATTTGTCTGCAATAATCTCTTGAATTTGCGCCTCAGGAAATCCTCGGCCACACTGAATACGGGTCTCAATTCAGGAGAGCGTTATGCCTTACCACGACCGAAGTGATTTACCCGACAGCGTGCAGCATGTGCTCCCCGCTCATGCTCAGGATATCTATAAAGAAGCGTTTAACAGCGCCTGGGATCAGTATAAGCATAAAGAAGACCGCCGGGACGATGCCAGCCGCGAAGAGACCGCGCACCGTGTGGCGTGGGCGGCGGTGAAGAATGATTATCAGAAGGGAGACGATGATAAGTGGCATAAGAAGAAGTAAATGAAAGGCTTAATGGAATAAGCTGTCACTTGCCGGAAACAATTGTCATTTATTAACACTTTGTTGCCTTGCCTTCGGCCCGTTCATTGCATATTGTCTGAGGAAGCTGGATAATATTTCAGCAATTCAGAGGGAAATAGTGGTAACAGGGAAGATTGCAGTGGCGGAGGTATAAAGTGTTAACACGTGATTTCTTGCTGAAAGCCGATTGCAAGACGGCGTTTGGTGCAATCGAGGAATCGCTACTCTGGTCGTCGGAACAACGTGCAGCCTCACTGGCCGCGACGTTAGCCTGTCGTCCGGATGATGGCCCGGTATGGATTTTTGGTTACGGTTCCCTGATGTGGAACCCGGCGCTGGATTACAGTGAATCCTGCACCGGGACGCTCGTCGGCTGGCACCGTGCCTTCTGTTTACGCCTGACGGCAGGGCGTGGAAGTGCCTGTCAGCCAGGCCGCATGCTTGCCCTAAAAGAGGGCGGACGCACCACCGGCGTCGCCTATCGTCTGCCGGATGGTACGCTCGAAGAGGAGCTGTCGCTGCTCTGGAAGCGTGAAATGATCACCGGATGCTATCTGCCGACCTGGTGCAAGCTGGAACTCGACGACGGTCAGACGGTGAACGCGCTCGTGTTCATCATGGATCCGCGCCACCCGCTGTATGAATCAGACACCAGCGTGCAGGTCATCGCCCCGCTGATTGCCGCCGCCAGTGGGCCGCTCGGCACTAACGCCCAGTATCTGTTCTCGCTCGAACAGGAATTAGTGAAGCTGGGCATGCAGGACGAGTGTCTGAACGAGCTGGTCGGGAAAGTGCGCTATCTGCTGAATGGTGAACATCTGCCGCGAACGGCATGAAAAATGCCCGGTGGGGCTAGCGCCTGCGGGGTCTACGGTTGTGTAGGTCCGCTAAGCGAAGCGCCACCGGGCAGTATTATGCCGGAACGAAGCTGATTGAATGTTCCAGTGACTGGCTATGACTGTCGATCAGCACGTTCCAGGTTCCACTGTACGGCACGGTCAGATAGGCATTTTCACGATTTTGCACGCTGAGGATATCCGTCTGCGCATCGCTCGCCTGTTTTTTTGCACTCATCAAATGAATGTGGCAGCGTTCAGAGCACCGAACCACCACCGTATCCCCACCAAATAACGTCAAACTTGCTTTCACCATTGCCATTGTTTACCCCGTTGCTGTCCGCCCACGCACTCCGTGCCAGAGAATCCCCGTGTGTGATGTTGTTCACAATTCACTCATGGCATAACACCAAATGGGGAGGGGACTGATGCTGATTTTGATCAAAAAATGCGGCAACGATTCAACAAAAATGACAATGTTCCTGAAACCATTCAGCTGGCGCGTGATTTGAAGTTCAAAACCGCGCCAGCAGAAAATTAAATGCGGAAATGTCCGGCGGTTGTAGCAAGGTCGCCCGCCTGGCTTTGCAGGGCGCCCGCCGCTGCGGCCGATTCCACCACCAGTTCAGCATTCTGCTGCACCATTCTGTCCAGATGAATTACCGCGTGATTTATCTCTTTAATGCCCTGCATCTGTTCGCTGCTGGCGATGCTGATTTCACGGATGATCCCCGACACGCTGCCGATGTTGGACACTATCTCCTGCATGCTCTCCCCGGCCAGGCGCACGAAATATGAGCCGGTGGCGACGCTTTGGGTGGTGGAGTCGATCAGCGTTTTAATCTCTTTCGCCGCCTGGGCGCTGCGGCTGGCGAGGTTGCGCACCTCACCGGCGACGACGGCGAATCCGCGCCCTTGCTCCCCGGCGCGTGCAGCTTCTACCGAGGCGTTCAGGGCGAGGATATTAGTCTGGAAGGCGATGCCGTCGATGACGCTGGTGATGTCGCCGATTTTCGCCGACGCGGTTTCAATCGCCTGCATCGTGTCGATGGCGCTGGACACTACGCTGCCCCCTTTAGACGCCACTTTGGTCGCTTTCTCAGCCTGAGCGCTGGCGGCCGTCGCGGATTCGGTCGACTGCGCCACCGAGGTGCTAATTTGCTCCACGGCGCTGGCGGTTTCACGCAGGCTTGAGGCGGCCTGTTCGGTACGGGCCGACAGATCGCGGTTTCCGGCGGCAATTTCCTGCGCGGCGGTTCGTACCGAGGAGGTGGAATCCCGCAGCTGGCGCATTACCTGCGCCAACTTATCGCTGAACAGGTTAAAGGCATGGGCGATTTGCGCCACTTCATCTTTGCCGTTTTCCGGTAAGCGCTGTGACAGGTCGTTGGTTCCGTTGCTGATCGCCAGCATCGCATCGCGAATGGTGATCAGCCGTTTAAGCATCGTCGCGACCAGCAAATGCACTACGCCTCCCCCTACCAGCACCAGCACGATAAACGCGATGGCCGAGGCTTTCAGCAGGGCGTTCATTCCGGAGGTGGCGTCCTGATGGTCAAGTGCCACCACCAGCAGCCAATGGGTTCCCTTCACCGGTACGGCAGAGAAGATTTTATCCTGACCGCCGAGGCTGCCTTGCACCGTCTTTCCAGCGGTGAGTGCGTGTAAGTCGACGCCGGATATCGCGTCATTAAACGGTTTCAGGGTCAGGGCCGGATCGCTGGCGGCAATCACACTCCCGTCGCTGTCCAGCAGCAAGCCGCTGTCCAGCAGCAAGCCGCTGCTGGCGGGGGTAGGGTGGATTTCCCGTACGTTAGCTACGACGCTGTCCATCGTTACGTCCCCGGCAACCACTGCTTTCAATGTGCCGTTGTCTTTCACCGGTACTGCGAAGGTCACCACCAGTTTGCCCGTGCCCGCGTCGACGTATGGCGCGGTCACGACCGGCGCATCATCATGCAGCACCTGCTGATACCAAGGCCGGGCGGTTGGGTCATAATCGGCGGGAACGCCGGTCGGGTCGGAGAATTTCGCGGTTTTGCTGGCGTAGCCGACATACACATTGCTGAAGCCGCCTGCGCGCGCCATTTGCAGAAACTGTGGGACCGGGTCGTCACTGAGGGCGACTTTATCGAGCGACGCGATGACCGCCATTTTGCCGCTGACCCAGTCGGCGATGGCCATGCCGTGACTGATCCGCGTGCTGACCAGCATTTCCTGCTGCGCCTGAAGATTATCGCGACGGGTGACCTGATAGTTGATGATGGTGTTCAGAAGAAGTGCAACCGCCAGACATCCGGCGGTTGCAGCGATAATGCGCGTGCGAATGGAACGAAACATAATATATTCCTGCTGTGTTGTTTGCTGGCATATCGGCAACCCAACCAGGAACTTGATGCTGTAACCGCGTACATAAGAAAAAACACTTTATCGGCACTTTTTGGCTCAGAAGGTTAATACCTTGTCCGCCTCGAGCGTCCACTGCGCCAGCTCAACCAGCGTGCCGATTTCCACGCCATCTGCCAGCGGAAGCGGGGTGATACCCCGACCATCGGTGCAGGTTTTGCATAATTTCACCGGCACATCCTGCGCGGTTAAAATTTCCAGCATTTGCTGAATATTGTAGCCCTCGGCCGGTTTTTGCCCTTTCAACCCAGCGGTCACCGCATCGGACATCAGGAACACTTTCAGGTCTAACGGCTGTTGGTCGCGCAGCGCAATGGCCAGACGCAGACTGTTAAAAAGCGATTCGCTGCCGTACGCCGCGCCGTTGGCGATAATCACAATACGTTGCATGCTCACTCCTGAAATAGCGTATAGACTCCCGATGCTACTGCGCCGCGTCCAGGCTGCCAACCGCTTCAGGCCTGGGGCATGATCTGGCGCAGCTCTACTGTCCGAAACGGCCAATCAACCCGGCGGCGGCCAATTGATGTCCTTTCAGTTTTTCAAACAACGCCTCGCGGGTTAAGCCTTCGGGCAGGGTCGGTGGCAGCGACGTGGCGATTAAGGTAAAGGTGTAATGGTGGGCCCCGGTTCCCGGAGGCGGACACGGCCCATACCAGCTGGCGGTGCCCGGCGTGTTTTTGCCACCGCTGAATCCTTTCCCGTCGCGTAAGGCATCCGGTCCAAATCCGGTCAGCGCCGGGGAGATGTTGTAAGCCACCAGATGCGTCACGCCGAGCCCTTTATTGCCCTCAGGATCGTGCACGACCAGCGCCAGGCTTTGGGTTTGCGGCGGAACGTTGCTCCAGACCAGCGGCGGCGAGTTGTTTTTCCCGGTGCAGTTCGCATTCTTCGGGTCATTCCCGGCGAAGGCTTTATCGAGCATCGCGTTATCGGCAAAATTAGGCGACTGCAGTATAAACAAACTGTCCGCGCAGGCGGCATTGACGCTGGCAAATAAGGCCGCGCAGGCCAGCAGGCGGGGGAGGGTTTTCATAAGCACATCTCACACTGAAAGGTTGGTTTAACTGTAGCCGATGCTTAAGGATCTTCCTGAAATTTGCGCTTAGGCTGAAAGAGAAGAATAAAACCGTTAAAATAAAAGGAGGTGCTATCCGGCACCGTGTTGATTTACTGAGGGATCCCGCTGCGTTTTGCAATATTTGCTGTCACCACCACGTCTTCTGTTGTTCCTACTCTTGCCCTTCGCAGGAGGTGTCGCCGGTGCTCGTCAAACCTTTGTCGATCGGGCAGAACACCCTTTTGAGCAGAGCCCCGACGTGCTGCCGAGTCTGGGCATTGCCCCTGATAATCACGAAAGTGAAAAGCAGCTTGCCGAAATGATGAAAGCCTTTGGCGAAGCCAGCATGAAGGATAACGGGCTGGATACCGGCGATCAGGCTCGCCTTTTCGCCATCGAAAAACTCAGTCATCAACTGAACGCCGAAGTGAATCAGCAACTGGACTACTGGCTTTCTCCGTGGGGCAACGCCTCGGCGGAATTGCTGGTGGACCGCGAAGGTAAATTCACCGGCAGCCACGGCAGTTGGTTTGTACCGTTGGAAGATAACAACCGTTATTTGACCTGGAGTCAGGTGGGCGTCACCGAGCAAGACGATGGTTTGGTGAGTAACCTGGGCGTCGGGCAGCGTTGGATCGCAGGCAGTTGGCTGGTGGGTTACAACGCTTTTTATGACGCGCTGCTGGGCGAACGCTTGCAGCGTGGCGGCTTTGGCGCCGAAGCCTGGGGCGAATATTTGCGCCTTTCGGCGAACTACTATCAGCCGTTCAATGGCTGGCAGGACGAGAGTGAAACCCAGGAAAGCCGGATGGCGCGCGGGTACGATCTGACCGCACAGGCCCGACTGCCGTTTTATCGCTACATTAATACCAGCGTCAGTTTCGAGCAGTATTACGGCGACAGCGTCGACTTATTCCACTCCGGCACCGGGTATCACAACCCGATGGCCGTGTCCCTTGGCCTGGCGTATACCCCGGTGCCGCTGGTGACCATTTCCGCCGAACATAAGCAGGGCGAAAGCGGCGTGAGCCAGAATAATCTCGGCATGAAGCTCAACTATCGCTTTGGCGTACCGTTGAAGAAACAGCTGGCATCCAGTGAAGTGGCAGCCTTTACCTCGCTGCGCGGCAGTCGTTACGACAGCCCGGAACGCAGTAATCTGCCGGTGGTGGAATATCGCCAGCGCAAAACACTGTCGGTGTTCCTCGCCACGCCACCCTGGGATTTACAGCCGGGCGAAACGGTGTCCCTCAAGCTGCAGGTGCGCAGCCGGTTTAAAATAAAGTCGCTGACCTGGCAGGGGGATTCGCAGGCGTTAAGCCTGACGCCGCCGGTGAATCGCAGCAGCACCGACGGCTGGACGGTGATTATGCCCGCGTGGGATTACAGCGACGGGGCACTGAATCGCTGGCATCTGTCGGTGGTAGTTGAAGATGAGAAGGGGCAGCGCGTCTCGTCCAATGAGATTACGCTAGTGCTGACGGAGCCGCTGGTGACCTTCCCGGCGGCATCGTCAGATTCGCTACTGATGCCTTAGAAAATGCGTTCCTGATGCACCCACACCGCCGCTTCGACGCGGGATTTGAGCTTCATCTTTTTCAGCATGTGCTTCACGTGAACCTTTACGGTGCTCTCGGTGATATCAAGACGGCGGGCGATCATTTTATTCGGCAGACCCTGGGCAATCAGCTTCAGAATGTCGCGTTCACGCGGGGTCAACTGATTAATATCGCGGTCAGAGGTAGCGCGGTTGGCGCGCAGGCTGGCGGCCAGCACTGGCGTTAACGCTTCACTGAGTACCATTTCACCCGCCGCGGCCTGATGCAGCGCTTTGAGTAAATCCTCCGGCTCCATGTCTTTGAGCAGGTAACCGTCCGCCCCGCGTTTCAGCGCGGTTACCACGTCTTCTTCGTGGTTCGACACGCTGAACACCACCACCCGGCCAGAGAGTGACTTCTCACGCAGCTTGTCGAGGGTTTCCAGGCCGTTCATGCCGGGCATATTTAAATCCAGCAGGATCAAATCCGGGTCGAGTGACTCAGCCAGTTCAATACCCTGTTCGCCGTTGCTGGCTTCGCCGATCACCAGAAGATCGGGGGCCATGCTGATCAATTGCCTGACGCCGGTGCGCAGCATAGGGTGGTCGTCAATTAGCAGGATGGTGGCCCGTTCCTGATTACTCATGGATTTCTCCTTGCGGTTGTGGAAGCGGTTTTTCGGGAATAAAGGAGACGACAACTTCTGTGCCGCCCGCGTCACGGCGTCTGACCTGGCAATCGCCACGTAGACTCTGCGCGCGATCGCGCATGATGATTAAACCATAGTGGTTATTCCGCTCGGCATGGTCCGGCACGCCGCGGCCGTTATCGGTCACGGTCAGACGGACCTGGTTGCCGTTATGCGTCACCGACACGGTGACTTCCGTCGCTTCAGAATGTTTAAGCGCATTGCTCAACGCTTCGCGGGCTATCTGTAAGGCATGAATCGCCTGATGCGAAGGGACAAAACGCGGGGGAAGCTGGTAATCCAGCTGCACCGGGAAGCCAAAGCGAGCGCTGTATTCTTCACAGCTCGCCTCCAGCGCAGGGCGCAAGCCCGGTTCGGTTAACTGTAGCCGGAAAGTGGTCAGCAGTTCGCGCAGCTGCATCCAGGAGGTGTTAAGTTCATTACGCATCTGGCTCAGCAACTGGCGACTGTCTTCCGGCAGTTTCTCGCCCTGCATTTGCAAACAGCTGACCTGCATCTTCATACACGACAGCGACTGGGCGATGGAGTCGTGGAGTTCGCGGGCGATAGTGGCGCGCTCTTCCATCACAATCAGCTGATGCTGACGCTCCTGTTGGCGGTCGAGCGCCAGCGTGGCGGTCAGTTGTTCTACCAGAGTATCAACCAACTGCTGCTGATCGTGACTCAGATGACGGCCCGCAGGTAGCGTCGCGAGCAAAATGCCGTATTGATTATGGGCGTCGGTCAGTCGCCATTTCAGCGTGGTGCCGGTGCCGGGTAGCTCAGGCAGATTGCGCGGGCAGAGATAGCAGCCTTTTTCGTCACACTCTTGTTCGGAGTGACAAATAAACTCCTGATGGTTTTCCTCATCTTCCAAATCGTAGACCCGGACTTCAATATCCCGCAGTAAAGTCAGGCCCTGAAGACCATTGAGCACTGGCGAAATGCGCTCGCACAGCGGTGCCTGAGAGTGCAGACGGCGATTGGCCTGCCAGAGGAAGTTGAGGATTTCGTTCTTTTGTTCGAGGTTGGCGGTTTTTTCCTGAACCCGCTGTTCAAGCACCGCGTAGCTGCCCGCCAGCTCTTTCGACATATTGTTCAGCGCCATGCCCAGCGTCGCCATTTCGTTGCGACCGCTGATAGTCGCGCGCTGGGTGAAATCACGCTGGCTCACCGCCCGCGCCATCCGTAACAGCTGTTCCCACGGATGCAGCAACCGCGCGCGCAGCCAGACGATGGTGAACAGTAACAGCAGCGCCATACACAGGGCCATCATGCGATGTACCCACACCACATGCTGAATGCGTTTTTCGGTGGTATGGTCAAAAGCGGTCACCAGTTCGTCGATGCGGTTCACAAAGCTGGCGACTTCTCCGGCCACCTGTTGCTGGCGGTCTGCGAGCTTCATGCTCGGCGCAAGCTTAGACTGCCAGTAGGTTTGCAGGGCTTCGAGCTGCTGACGCTGACCGTCGCGGCGTGCGGCTTCGATCAGTTCCGGGCTGGTTACCGTCTGGTTCATTTCATCGAATAATTTCTGGCTGTCAGGATGCAGCGGGATAGCCGCCAGCAGGCGATAGCTCTGCATTCGCAGGGAGCCTGCTTTGTTGATGGCATGGGCGCTGCCCTGCACCCCGTGAACCAAACGGGCAGAGATAGCCATGCCCGTTACACCAATGGCGGTGGACAACAAAACGATAAGCGCCAGTTGATTGACCAGCGTAAGCGGGGTAAAAAGACGTTTAAACATCGACAGCTAGGCTCCTGACCTGGATACAATCCGGGAGTGAGGCTTATTCTCGGATATCACCTGGAGTATACCCATACCCCTAAAGGATTACCTCTTAATTGCCGGGGTGACGGGGCAGGGGATGAAAAGGGGTATTTCCCGGCTAAGTGATGTGAAAAACCACACTTTTTTGATTGGTTTGCTCTACTCACTAAGAGTAATGCCGATTTTTCGCCCTCAATTATGTTCGATTTTCCTTTGATTTATATCAACTTACCCCGGCCCGTAAACCCTAATGTGGCAGCAACTAACTCCATCATTTGAGGTTTATATGAGTCACACTTCCGCATCGGAAAAGGAAAAAGGCGCCGTCATTACTGACTGGCGCCCAGAAGACGCAGCCTTCTGGCAAACGCGTGGGCATCGCGTGGCCAGCCGTAACCTGTGGATTTCCGTCCCCTGTCTGCTGCTCGCGTTCTGCGTCTGGATGTTATTCAGCGCCGTTGCCGTAAACCTCAATAAAGTCGGTTTCAACTTCTCAACCGATCAGCTGTTTATGCTGACCGCGCTGCCAGCGCTGTCCGGCGCACTGCTGCGTGTGCCTTACGCGTTTATGGTGCCGGTCTTCGGTGGTCGTCGCTGGACTGCGTTCAGCACCGGGATCATGATTATTCCGTGCGTATGGCTGGGCTTTGCGGTGCAGGATCCGACCACGCCGTTTGGCGTGTTCATGGTTATTGCGCTGCTGTGCGGTTTCGCCGGGGCTAACTTTGCTTCCAGCATGGCGAACATTAGCTTCTTCTTCCCGAAAGCGAAGCAGGGCGGTGCGCTGGGCCTGAACGGCGGCCTGGGCAACATGGGCGTGAGCGTGATGCAGCTGGTAGCTCCGCTGGTGATTTCCGTTTCGGTGTTCGCGATGTTTGGCGGCACTGGCGTGGAGCAAGCCGATGGCTCGTCGCTGTTCCTGGAAAATGCGGCGTGGATTTGGGTGCCGTTCCTGATTATCTTCACCCTCGCAGCCTGGTTCGGCATGAACGATCTGGCGGCGTCTAAAGCCTCTCTGAAAGAGCAGTTGCCGGTCCTGAAACGTGGTCACCTGTGGATCATGGCGGTGCTGTATCTCGCAACGTTTGGCTCGTTCATCGGCTTCTCTGCCGGGTTTGCTATGCTGTCTAAAACCCAGTTCCCGGACGTGCAGATCCTGCATTTCGCCTTCTTCGGCCCGTTCATTGGCGCCCTGGCGCGTTCTCTCGGCGGCGGTATTTCTGACCGTCTGGGTGGGACTCGCGTGACGCTGATTAACTTCATCGCGATGGCTATCTTCTCTGCGCTGCTGTTCCTGACCCTGCCTACCAACGGCCAGGGCGGCAACTTCATCGCCTTCTTCGCGGTATTTATGGGGCTGTTCCTGACGGCCGGTCTGGGAAGTGCGTCTACCTTCCAGATGATCTCCGTTATTTTCCGTAAGCTGACGATGGATAAAGTGAAGGCAGAAGGCGGTACTGAAGAGCACGCCCTGCGTGAAGCGGCTACGGATACTGCGGCGGCACTGGGCTTCATCTCTGCGATTGGCGCTATCGGCGGCTTCTTTATCCCGAAATCCTTTGGTATCTCGCTGGAACTGACCGGTTCGCCAGCGGGTGCAATGAAAGTGTTCCTCGTGTTCTATATTGCCTGCGTGTTGATCACTTGGGTGGTATACGGGCGTAAAACAAAAAAATAAGCGTTACTTTTTGATTATCATGGCGCGAGAAATCGCGCCTTTTTTTTACCTGAAATACCCCCCTGATCCGACTTTTTTCTGCGAGAAACCTCACATTTAGAATAACTCCCCCGCCAGACACCATTGTCACTTTCGCTGGCTAAGAGTACCGTGATGACAAATCTGGTTTAAACCAAATGGATTAAAGCATGAAAAGCCATTCCACCGTAGAAACGGCAAAAGAGATGCTCAATGACTGGTTGAGCAAAGGAGTCGTCCAGCCGGGCGGTAAATTACCTTCCGAGCGTGAGCTGGAAGAATTACTGGGCATTAAGCGCATGACACTGCGACAGGCGCTGCTGTTTCTGGAGGGAGAAGAAAAGATCTTTCGAAAAGATCGCCGCGGCTGGTTCGTCGCTTTACCGTGCTTCAAATATACCCCTAACACCTCCACCAGCTTTAAGCAGGCAGCTCAGGAACAGGGGCGTTTGCCGTCCTGGGGCTTTCTGGAAAAAGAACGGGTTTATACAGCGGAAGCAGAAGTTTTGTCGCAGCTAAATGTGAAGGATGGTGATGAAATCTACAAAATTTGCGGTTGGGGAGCGCTTGATAACCATAAAGTTTTCTATCACGAAACCTTTATCAACGCGCAATTCGCCCCCGGTTTTATCGATAAATTAGGCGATCGCTCTTTTGTTGAGGTGTGGCAAGAAGACTTCGGCAAGCGCTCGCACACGCAGCATCTGGCCTTCAAGCCGACACGTCTTTCGGCAGGGGCTTGTAAGGGGATGGGCGGCACTGCGGGAACTCCGTCTATCCGGGTTGAAAAATACCGTGCTGATGAAGCCGGACAAGTCATTCAGGTTGATATCGAATATTGGCGTTTTGAATCAGTAGAGTTTTATATCGATTTATAGGAGTTTCCATGAACAATACCCAGGCAACAAAAATTGTCGAACGCGCTGCAAATCTGCCGCTGTATCTCCATGCCTACGCGTTTCATTTAAACATGCGCATGGAGAAGATTCTGCCGGAAGACTTACTGGATATTGCCTGCCAACAGCAATTGAAAGGGGTAAAAATTCATGTTGTGGACGGTGAAAGCCAGTCTTTAAGGCATGCCAGTACAGAGCGGCTTGAGAATTTTGCAGAGAAATCGCGCCAGTTGGGACTGGATGTTCACATCGAAACCAGCGCCTCAGATGCTCGAACCATTGATGAGGCCGTGACTATTGCGCTGAAATCGGGCGCGACATCGGTGCGGTTTTATCCGCGCTATGAAGGGACACTTTCCGAGGTAATGGAAATTATTGCCAAGGATATTCAATATATTAAAGCGAAATATCAACATAGCGGTCTGACATTTACCCTTGAGCAACACGAAGATTTGCAAAGCCACGAACTGGTGAAGCTGGTTCAGCAAGCTGATTTTCCACAGCTTTCCCTGCTATTTGACTTCGCCAACATGATTAATGCCAACGAAGATCCGCTTGACGCGTTAGCGGTGATGGGAAATGAGGTCACTCAGGTGCATATCAAAGATGCATTAATTACTCACGAAGGTGAAGGCTGCGGGCATACAGCATGTATTTCTGGCGCAGGTGAACTGCCATTTAGAGAATTATTACTGCAACTAATTTGTCTGGGTGAAGATAAAGCACAAGTCACCGCATTCGGTCTGGAAGAAGAAGTAGATTATTATGCACCGGCATTTCGGTTTACCAACGAAGATGAAAATCCGTGGATCCCATTGCGTCAGATGAGTGAAACTCCGTTGCCAACCTCCGGGCTTGATGAACGGTTAAATAAAGAAATTGACGATGCCATGAATCAAATAAAATATGTGCGCAATATTCTTGGCGATCTTCATAAAGAGGCTGTCGCTGTTTTAAGAAAGTCATCAATCTAAAACATTTAAATTCAGTTGTCTCACCGTTCGTGAGGTCACTGTACTCTCACAATAATAATTAATTCCGCTAATTCAGGGGTGGAGTATCTTATGCTATCCAAAAAAAGATGGACTATATTTAGCTTGTTAGTTCTGTGCGGCGGGACAATATATAAACTGCCGTCATTGAAAGACGCATTTTATGTTCCTATGCAAGAGTATTTTCACCTGACCAACGGTGAGATTGGTAATGCTATGTCGGTTAACTCTATCGTTACAACCATTGGTTTCTTCTTGTCAATTTACTTTTCTGACAAATTACCACGACGCTTTACCATGTCGCTTTCACTGATTGCGACTGGCCTGCTGGGGATCTACCTTTCTACAATGCCGGGCTACTGGGGGATACTCTTTGTCTGGGCGTTGTTCGGCGTGACCTGCGACATGCTCAACTGGCCAGTGTTGCTAAAGTCGGTAAGTTTGCTGGGCGACAACACTCAGCAGGGGCGCTTGTTTGGTTTCTTTGAAACAGGCCGAGGAATTGTCGATACCGTTATCGCGTTTAGCGCACTGGCAGTGTTCACCTGGTTTGGTAGCGACTATTTCGGATTTAAAGCCGCAATATTATTTTACTCTTTCATCGCTATTGTGGTCGGCGTGGTTATATTCTTTGTATTAAAAGAAACCCCGGAAGAAAAAGTTGCGAAGCAACAGAAGGCAGAGAAAAAAGAAGCTAACCCAGGTCTTGGACATGTATTAAAAAACAGAACCGTCTGGCTAATCGCTTTTAGCGTGTTCTGTGTCTATGCGGTATATTGTGGATTAACATTCTTTATTCCATTTTTAAGAAATGTTTATGCATTACCCATTGCATTGGTAGGTGCGTACGGAATTATCAATCAGTATTGCTTAAAAATGGTCGGCGGCCCAATTGGTGGATTAATTGCCGACAAGGTTTTAAAATCACCGAGCCTGTATCTGTTCTATACCTTTATTATTAGTGCTTTGGCTTTGGTGGCACTGATAATACTGCCACATGAACAAATGCCTGTTTATTTAGGCATGGCTTGTACCCTGATGTTTGGTGCGGTCATCTTTACTCAGCGTGCGGTATTCTTCGCCCCTATCGGTGAAGCGGGAATCAGTGAGAAAAATACCGGTGCGGCAATGGCGTTGGGGAGTTTTATCGGATATGCCCCTGCGATGTTCTGTTACAGCCTGTATGGATACATTTTAGATACCCATCCAGGGCTGTCAGGCTACAAAATCGTTTTTGGCTTGATGGCTGTTTTTGCCTGCGCCGGAATCGTTATTTCGGGCTTGCTTATCAAAAACATACGTGCTGAACGCAAAGCTGAACCGCTGGCATCTATCTGATAATTGCACCGTTCAACATGGGGCTATCTTCGCAAGGGGGCCCCTTTTTTGACCTATCCCCGCCTCATCGACTGACTTACCCCTTAATACCCAGTAGCGCTAATTCCTACCCCTTACACAAGTCTGGAAATGTATAAAATTTATATATATCAATAAATTAACCGGTCTTCCTCTATTGCCACTTTAGTGGTAGATCGCCACCTTGCGATTAAAACATCCTCAGATGTCGTTGATCGTTATCAATTATCCCTCCTTTTGAGCAGGTTACCGTGCCGTCAATCTTAGCAATGTCGATTTTTTATAAGACAGAGCCTCAAGGCTCCACATCAGGAGAAACCCGATGAGCAAATTTCTGGACCGGTTTCGCTACTTCAAGCAGAAGGGCGAAACCTTTGCCGATGGGCACGGTCAGCTTCTGGAAACTAACCGGGACTGGGAAGATGGATACCGTCAACGCTGGCAGCATGACAAAGTAGTGCGGTCGACCCACGGCGTGAACTGCACCGGTTCTTGTAGCTGGAAGATCTACGTTAAGAATGGCCTCGTGACCTGGGAAACCCAGCAGACCGACTACCCGCGTACGCGTCCAGATATGCCAAACCACGAGCCACGCGGCTGTCCACGTGGCGCGAGCTACTCCTGGTATCTCTACAGCGCAAACCGTCTTAAATATCCGCTGATGCGCAAACGCCTGATGAAAATGTGGCGTGAAGCGAAGGTTCAGCATCCCGATCCGGTGAATGCCTGGGCGTCAATTATTGAAGACGCGGATAAAGCCAAAAGCTTTAAGCAGGCGCGTGGTCGCGGGGGCTTCGTACGCTCTTCCTGGCAGGAAGTGAACGAGCTGATTGCCGCTTCCAACGTCTATACCGTCAAAACCTACGGCCCTGACCGTGTGGCTGGCTTCTCGCCGATCCCGGCGATGTCGATGGTTTCTTACGCCGCAGGCGCGCGTTACCTCTCTCTGCTGGGCGGCACCTGTCTGAGCTTCTACGACTGGTACTGTGACCTGCCGCCTGCGTCCCCGCAGACCTGGGGCGAGCAGACCGACGTACCAGAATCCGCCGACTGGTATAACTCCTCGTACATTATCGCCTGGGGCTCTAACGTGCCGCAGACCCGTACGCCGGATGCACACTTCTTCACTGAAGTCCGTTACAAGGGCACCAAAACGGTGGCGGTCACGCCGGACTACGCTGAAATCGCCAAGCTGTGCGATCTGTGGCTGGCACCGAAGCAGGGCACCGATGCGGCGATGGCGCTGGCAATGGGCCACGTGATGCTGCGCGAATTCCACCTCGACAAACCGAGCCAGTATTTCACCGACTACGTGCGTCGTTATACCGACATGCCGATGCTGGTGGCCCTTGAACAACGTGAAGGCTATTACGCCGCAGGCCGTATGCTGCGTGCCGCCGACCTGGTGGATGCGCTGGGTCAGGAAAATAACCCGGAATGGAAAACCGTTGCCTTTGATGAAAGCGGCGAACTGACCGTGCCAAACGGCTCTATCGGTTTCCGCTGGGGCGATAAAGGCAAATGGAACCTCGAACAGCGTGATGGTCAGAGCGGCGATGACGTTCAGCTGCGCCTGAGCATGTTGGGCAGCCACGATGATATCGCGGAAGTCGGCTTCCCGTACTTCGGCGGTGACGGCACCGAGCATTTCACCAGTGTCGAACTGGAAAATATCCTGCTGCACAAACTGCCGGTGAAACGCCTGCAGATGGCCGACGGCTCCGAGCAGCTGGTCACCACCGTGTATGACCTGACCATGGCCAACTACGGCCTGGAACGTGGTCTGGGCGATGACAACTGCGCCAGCAGCTACGATGATCTGAAAGCGTACACCCCGGCGTGGGCCGAGAAAATCACCGGCGTCTCCCGGGCACAGATTATCCGTACCGCGCGTGAATTTGCGGACAACGCCGATAAAACTCACGGTCGTTCGATGATCATCGTCGGCGCGGGTCTGAACCACTGGTATCACCTCGATATGAACTATCGCGGTATTATCAATATGCTTATCTTCTGTGGCTGTGTTGGTCAGAGCGGCGGCGGCTGGGCACACTATGTGGGCCAGGAAAAACTGCGTCCGCAGACCGGCTGGACCCCGCTGGCGTTCGCCCTGGACTGGAACCGTCCGCCGCGTCACATGAACAGCACCTCCTATTTCTATAACCACTCCAGCCAGTGGCGTTATGAAACGCTGACCGCGCAGGAACTGCTGTCGCCGATGGCGGATAAATCGCGCTACACCGGGCATCTGGTGGACTTCAACGTCCGTGCTGAACGCATGGGCTGGCTGCCATCGGCCCCACAGTTGGGCACTAACCCGCTGCACATTGCCGCTGAAGCGGAAAAAGCGGGCATGTCACCGGTCGATTACACCGTGAAATCGCTGAAAGACGGCTCGATGCATTTCGCCTCTGAGCGTCCGGACAACGGTAAAAACCATCCGCGTAATATGTTCATCTGGCGTTCGAACCTGCTGGGCTCATCCGGTAAAGGCCACGAATATATGCTCAAGTACCTGCTGGGTACCGAGCACGGTATTCAGGGCAAAGATCTGGGCGTGCAGGGCGGTGTGAAGCCGGAAGAAGTTGAATGGGTGGATAACGGTCTCGACGGCAAATTGGATCTGGTAGTGACGCTGGACTTCCGTCTGTCGAGCACCTGCCTGTTCTCCGATATCGTGCTGCCCACTGCCACCTGGTATGAAAAAGACGACATGAATACTTCGGATATGCATCCGTTTATTCATCCGCTGTCGGCGGCCGTTGATCCGGCGTGGGAATCAAAAAGCGACTGGGATATCTACAAAGACATCGCGAAGAAATTCTCCGAAGTCTGCGTTGGCCATCTGGGTAAAGAAACCGACATCGTGACCCTGCCAATCCAACACGACTCCCCGGCGGAACTGGCGCAGGCGATGGATGTGAAGGACTGGAAAAAAGGCGAATGCGACCTGATCCCGGGTAAAACCGCGCCGCACATCATGACCGTGGAACGCGATTACCCAGCGACCTACGAGCGCTTTACCTCCGTCGGTCCGCTGCTGGAAAAAATCGGCAACGGCGGGAAAGGCATTGCCTGGAACACCGACAGCGAAGTTGAGCTGCTGCGTAAGCTGAACTACACCAAGGCCGACGGTCCGGCGAAAGGTCAGCCGATGATTAACACCGCGATTGATGCGGCGGAAATGATCCTGACTCTGGCCCCGGAAACGAACGGCCAGGTGGCGGTGAAAGCCTGGGATGCGCTGAGTAAAATTACCGGTCGCGACCACACCCATCTGGCGCTGAATAAAGAAGACGAAAAAATTCGCTTCCGTGATATTCAGGCCCAGCCGCGCAAAATCATCTCCAGCCCGACCTGGTCCGGCCTTGAAGATGAACACGTATCGTATAACGCCGGGTATACCAACGTTCATGAGCTGATCCCGTGGCGTACGCTGTCTGGCCGTCAGCAGCTGTATCAGGATCACCAGTGGATGCGTGATTTTGGCGAAAGCCTGCTGGTGTACCGTCCGCCGATTGACACCCGTTCGGTTAAAGCGGTGATGGGCCAGAAGTCCAACGGCAACCCTGAGAAGGCGCTGAACTTCCTGACGCCGCACCAGAAGTGGGGCATTCACTCCACTTACAGCGACAACCTGCTGATGCTGACCCTGTCACGCGGTGGGCCGATCGTCTGGATGAGCGAAGCCGATGCCAAAGACCTGGGTATCGAAGATAACGACTGGATTGAAGTGTTCAACAGCAACGGTTCTCTGACCGCGCGTGCGGTGGTAAGCCAGCGCGTTCCGGCGGGGATGACCATGATGTATCACGCCCAAGAACGTATCGTGAACCTTCCAGGGTCTGAAATCACCGGTCAGCGCGGCGGGATCCATAACTCCGTGACGCGTATCAGCCCGAAACCGACCCATATGATTGGCGGCTACGCGCAGCTGGCGTACGGCTTTAACTACTATGGCACCGTCGGCTCGAACCGTGATGAGTTCGTGGTGGTGCGTAAGATGAAGAACATTGACTGGTTAGACGGTGAAGGTAACGACCAGGTACAGGAGAGCGTAAAATGAAAATTCGTTCACAAGTCGGCATGGTGCTGAATCTCGACAAATGCATCGGCTGTCATACCTGCTCAGTCACCTGTAAAAACGTCTGGACCAGCCGCGAAGGCGTGGAGTACGCGTGGTTTAACAACGTGGAAACTAAGCCGGGCGTCGGCTTCCCTAACGACTGGGAAAACCAGGAGAAGTGGAAGGGCGGCTGGATCCGTAAAATCAACGGTAAACTGGTGCCGCGCATGGGTAACAAAGCGCTGTTGCTGGGGAAAATCTTCGCTAACCCGCATCTGCCGGGTATCGACGATTACTACGAGCCGTTTGATTTTGACTACCAGAATCTGCACAAAGCGGGTGAAAGCAAACATCAGCCGATTGCGCGTCCGCGCTCGCTGATTACTGGACAGCGGATGGACAAAATCACCGCTGGCCCGAACTGGGAAGACGATCTGGGCGGTGAGTTCTCTAAGCTGTCCCGTGACAAAAACTTCGAAAACATCCAGAAGGAAATGTACGGCCAGTTCGAAAACACCTTCATGATGTACATGCCGCGCCTGTGTGAACACTGTCTGAATCCGGCGTGTGTCGCGACCTGTCCGAGCGGCGCGATTTACAAGCGTGAAGAAGACGGCATTGTGCTTATCGATCAGGACAAATGCCGTGGCTGGCGCATGTGTATCACCGGTTGTCCGTATAAAAAAATCTACTTCAACTGGAAGAGCGGCAAATCAGAGAAGTGCATTTTCTGTTATCCGCGTATCGAAGCCGGTCAGCCGACCGTGTGTTCCGAAACCTGCGTGGGCCGCATCCGCTACCTGGGCGTGCTGCTGTATGACGCAGACGCTATCGAACAGGCGGCGAGCACTGAAAGCGAGAAAGATTTGTACCAGCGTCAACTGGACGTGTTCCTCGATCCGAACGATCCGAAGGTTATCGAGCAGGCGCTGAAAGACGGTATTCCTCAGAGCGTTATCGACGCCGCGCAGCAGTCGCCGGTCTACAAAATGGCGATGGACTGGAAGCTGGCGCTGCCACTGCATCCGGAATATCGCACCCTGCCGATGGTCTGGTACGTGCCGCCGCTGTCACCGATTCAGTCGGCGGCGGATGCCGGTGAGATTGGCAGCAATGGCATTCTGCCTGACGTCGATAGCCTGCGCATTCCGGTGCAGTATCTGGCGAACATGCTCACTGCGGGTGATACCGCGCCGGTGCTGCGTGCGCTGAAACGTATGCTGGCGATGCGTCATTACAAACGTGCCGAAACCGTTGACGGTGTGAACGATACCAGCGCCCTGGACGAGGTCGGTCTGACCGAAGCCCAGGCTCAGGAAATGTATCGCTATCTGGCGATTGCGAACTACGAAGACCGCTTTGTGGTACCAAGCAGCCATCGCGAACTGGCTCGCGACGCTTTCCCTGAGAAAAACGGCTGTGGCTTTAGCTTTGGTGACGGTTGCCATGGCTCCGACAGCGGCTTCAACTTGTTCAACAGCCGTCGCATCGACGCCATCGATGTGACCAGCAAAACGGAGCGTCAGTCATGAAAGAACTGGTGATCCTCTCCCGCCTGCTGGAATACCCGGATGCTGCCCTGTGGCAGCATCAGCAGGAGGTTCACGCCGCGCTGGCGGAGTCTGATGTGCTAAGCAAAGAAGATGCACAGTCTCTGTGCGTTTTCGTCCGCGATTTAACGCAGAAAGACGTGCTGGATGTACAGGCTGATTACAGCGAACTGTTCGACCGGGGCCGCGCGACGTCGCTGCTGCTGTTCGAGCACGTACACGGTGAATCCCGGGACCGGGGTCAGGCGATGGTTGATCTGATGGCGCAATATGCGCAGCACGGTCTTGAGCTGGACAGCCGCGAGCTGCCGGATCACTTACCGCTGTATCTCGAATATCTGGCACAGCTCCCGCGTGATGAGGCGCTGGGTGGTTTGCAGGATATTGCGCCGATCCTCGCCCTGCTGAGTGCGCGTCTGCAACAGCGAGAAAGTCGTTATGCGGTGCTGTTTGACGTATTGCTGAAGCTTGCCAGTACGGAAGTGGACAGCCAGAAAGTGGCCGAAAAAATTGCCGATGAAGCCCGCGACGATACGCCGCAGGCGCTGGACGCGGTCTGGGAAGAAGAGCAGGTCAAATTCTTCGCGGACCAGGGATGCGCTGAGTCGGATATCACCGCCCATCAGCGTCGTTTTGCCGGGGCCGTTGCGCCGCAGTATCTGAATATTTCCACTGGAGGGGAGCGCTAATGCAATTCCTGAATATGTTCTTCTTTGACATCTACCCGTACATCGCTGGGGCGGTATTCCTGGTCGGCAGTTGGCTGCGTTATGACTACGGGCAATACACCTGGCGTGCGGGCTCCAGCCAGATGCTGGACAAAAAAGGCATGAACCTGGCCTCGAACCTGTTCCATATAGGGATCCTCGGGGTGTTCGCCGGGCACGCCCTCGGGATGCTGACGCCGCACTGGATGTATGAATCGTTCCTGCCGCTGGAAGTGAAACAGAAAATGGCGATGATCGGTGGCGGGGCTGCCGGCCTGATGTGTCTGGTGGGCGGGGTGCTGCTGCTCAAGCGTCGTCTGTTTAACCCACGCGTGCGGGCGACCACCACCGGAGCCGATATTCTGGTGCTGTCGGTGCTGGTTATCCAGTGTGCGCTGGGCCTGCTGACCATTCCGTTCTCCGCCCAGCATATGGACGGCAGCGAAATGATGAAGCTAGTCGGCTGGGCGCAGTCGGTGGTGACGTTCCACGGTGGTGCATCTGCGCACCTGGACGGGGTAGCGTTCATTTTCCGTGTGCATCTGGTGCTCGGTATGACGCTGTTCCTGTTGTTCCCGTTCTCGCGCCTGGTGCATATCTGGAGCGTGCCAGTGGAATACCTGACCCGCAAATACCAGATTGTTCGCGCGCGTCGCTAATTACCGCGCTTTCTGTTCAAGGCCTTGCTGATGCGAGGCCTTATCTTTTGTGCCCCAGCCCAGATTATTCCCCGCCGCCGCAAATAGAATCAGTATCCCGCCAACCCACTGTATCGCGCTCGGCGTATGACCAAACGCCAGGCTATCAACCACAATCGCCACGAGTGGATAAATAAACGAGAGCGAGCCGATAATGGGGGTTGGCAATTTCTGAATCGCGCTGTAGAGCAATTGATACATTACCCCGGTGTGAACAATCCCGAGTGTGAGCAAAATCCCCCAAGGAAAGGTTGCAGAGATTGGGCTGAAATGTGCGAGGGGTAACAGCATCACTACGCCGGTCAATACCTGAATAAAGGCGATATGCTGCGGTGGGAGCGGGTGTAATTTCCGGGCGATGATGGCTGTTAGCGCATAGAAAAAGGCGGCACTTAACGCCAACGTAATACCGGCCAGTAAATCGCTGTGATGCCAGCCACTTAGCTCGCTTGATAACAATACCACTACGCCGCTAAACGCCAGCAGCAGCCAGGCCCATTTCACCCGTGATACCCGCTCACCCGTCACTATTCCCATTAACACCAGCATAAACGGCTGAGTATTGTAGACCACCGTCGACATTCCAATTGAAATCTTGCCGTAGGCAGCAAACAGAAGTAACCAGTTGATGACCAGGGTAATGCCACCGGCCACGGCCAGCATCCACGTTGAACGCGACAGGCGGATGAAGGGCTGTCGGCTCAGAAGAATAAACGCCCCTAACGCGAGCGCCCCGATGGTGCAGCGCCAGAACACCACGTCAATAACGGGTAAGCCGGAGAGCAGGACAAACGCGCCGATAGAGCCAGAAATCACCATCGCCAGGCACATTTGCCAGACGCCATTGTTACGAGAACCCATATACACCTCCATAATTAGATGGCTTTATTGTGGAGGAGAGGCTGAGTGTGTTACATACTTGTTATAAGGTGATATGCGGTTTTTTCTTTTTTAAATAAGGTGATTATGATGGATGTCCTTATTGATGATATCGATCGGGCGATAGTGGCAGCGCTGGCAGAGGATGCGCGGCTTTCATTAAAGGTGCTGAGTGCGCGAGTGGGGCTGACGTCGCCCAGTACGGCGGAACGCCTAAAGCGTCTGGAGGAACGGGGGGTAATTCAGGGCTATGGTGCCAGAGTGAATCTTTCAGCGCTCGGCTATACCTTGCAAGCGCTGGTGCGCGTCAGACCTCTACCGGGGTTGTTACAAAAAGTCGATAAATATATCCAGGCGATGCCGGAATGCATTGAATGCGACAAAGTGACCGGCGAGGATTGCTTCGTGATGCGATTAGTGGTGAAGGATATTGCGCAACTGGATACGCTGCTTGATGGGCTGGCCGAATTTGCGCAATGCAATACGTCGATTGTAAAAAGTTCCCCCGTGAAACGGCGTTTACCTGTGATTTGAGCATAGAAAATGTGAGTTTGATTGTGATGCTAAAAGGAAGATGGTGGCGGGGGAAGGATGACTCGGCGCAAGCGCCTCGCCCTTCGGGTCGTTGCCTGCGGCAACGCTTTCTCGCTTTGCTCGAATCGAACCTTAGTCGAAGCTTCTCATCCTTCCCCGTGCGGAGAATAATGTGGCATCTAAAGTGAGTTTGATTGGGTGCTAAAAGGAAGATGGTGGCGGGGGAAGGATTCGAACCTTCGAAGTCGATGACGACAGATTTACAGTCTGCTCCCTTTGGCCGCTCGGGAACCCCGCCAGGGGTAATGCTTTTACTAGCCTGCTCCCTTTTGGGAAGCGGGGCGCATCATATCAAATGACGCGCCGCTGTAAAGACTTCCTTTCAGGAAAATGAACCGTTTGCGTGCTTTTTGCCCATAACGTTTAAAAGCGCTGCAACGGTTATTTGCGTTACAGGATAATTGTCCGATTACCGTACACAAACACGCGCTGGGCAAGAACCTGATACAGCGCGCGGCTGAGGACATTTTTCTCTACGTCTCGGCCAGCACGCATCATGTCTTCTGCGGTATAGGTATGATCGACATGAATAACGTCCTGCATGATGATTGGGCCTTCATCCAGATTGTCGTTCACGTAGTGCGCTGTAGCACCGATGATTTTCACGCCGCGATCGTAGGCCTGCTGATACGGACGTGCACCGATAAACGCGGGCAGGAATGAATGGTGAATATTGATGATTTTATTCGGGAAGCGTGACACGAAGGCCGGAGTTAACACACGCATGTATTTCGCCAGCACCACGTAATCGGGCTGATGGGCGTCAATCGCGTCGGCCATCAGGGCGTCATGTTCTTCGCGGGTGTGGCCTTCGTGGCTAACCAGCTCAAACGGCACGTCGAATTTCTCAACCAACGAACGCAGGGTGTCGTGGTTACCAATGACCGCGGCGATATCGACATCGAGGCCGCCATAATTGGCTTTCATCAGTAAGTCGCCCAGACAGTGCGCTTCTTTGGTGACCAGTATCACCACCCGGCGACGGCCCGCAGGCGTGAGTTCGCGAATAGAGCCTTCAGGCAGCGCGCTGTCGAGATCGGCCAGCAGCGTGGAGTCGTTGAAAATGCCTTCAAGTTCGGTGCGCATGAAGAAACGCCCGGTACGATGATCGACGAACTCGTTGTTCTGCACGATGTTCAGTTCATGCTTGTAGCAAATGTTGGTAATGCGTGCGATCAACCCTTTTTGATCCGGGCAGATTGTACGCAACACTTTTCGTTGTAATGAGTGCATTGCGGGGGAAATCCTGTTGACGGTGTTTGCTGTTTTTGTGGCGGCTTGACTAACCGCAGCACTTTTTAAATTTTTTACCCGACCCGCAAGGGCAGGGGTCGTTGCGGCCGATTAAGGGACGTGTACCATCAATATAATACCATTGTCCATTTTCTTTTAAGAATCTTGAACGCTCAATCAGGGCACTACTCTTGCTATGTTCACTAAATCGGGCGACAAAGCTGACAAAGCCCTCATCCGGGGTCTTGCCTTCTTCGGCGGCAAAAATAGTGAGGCCCAGCCATTCGGTTGTCGCAAAGCTTTGTTCCAGACTCTGACGAAATTGCTGGGGCTCGCAGGACGGATGCCAGGTCTTGAGCAGATAATCTGCGTCCTTCATCACAAAGGCGCTGTAGCGTGAGCGCATGAGCTGTGACGGCGTAGGCGCAAGCGTGTTACCTGAAAGATATCGCTGGCAACATAGGCTATACTCCAGAGCGCTGCCGCAGGGGCAAAGTGAATGCATAAATGCCTTCCCGTTGGTGAATAAAGAAAGGCGCAACTGCGCCGGCGGCAAATATGTTAACTGACCAGTGGCAATGTGGCTACGTTGGGAATGGGGTTCAGTACTTGCAGGAATGAGAAAGCTTAAAATTGGTTTAGCCCTGGGGTCAGGCGCGGCGCGAGGATGGTCACACATCGGTGTCATCAAAGCGCTGCAGAAAATGGGCATTGAGATTGATATCGTTGCAGGGTGTTCCATTGGTTCTCTGGTGGGCGCGGCTTATGCCTGCGACCGATTACCGGTGCTTGAGAAATGGGTGTGCTCCTTCAATTCATGGGACGTACTACGTCTGATGGATCTCTCCTGGCGTCGCGGCGGTCTGCTGCGCGGGGAACGCGTGTTCAGTCATTTTCGCCAACTCATTCCTGTCGATAATATCGAGTCCTGCGAACGTCGTTTTGCCACCGTCGCCACCAATCTCAGTACCGGTCGTGAGCTGTGGTTCACCGAAGGTGACCTGCATCTGGCCGTACGCGCTTCCTGTAGTATTCCTGGGTTGATGTCACCCGTTATGCACAACGGCTACTGGCTGGTAGATGGCGCGGTGGTAAATCCCATTCCGGTTTCGCTCACGCGTGCATTGGGCGCCGATATCGTGATCGCCGTCGATTTGCAGCACGACGCGCATTTAATGCAACAAGATTTGTTATCCGTGAACCTTCAGCCCGATCCACAGTCTTCTGAAAGTGATGAGGCTCTGAGCTGGCACGAACGTTTTCGCGCCAGGCTGGGCCGCATGACATCGCGCCGGACGGCAATAACGCCGACGGCTATGGAGATCATGACGACCTCTATTCAGGTGCTGGAAAACCGATTAAAGCGCAACCGTATGGCAGGCGACCCGCCTGATATCCTGTTGCAACCTTTTTGCCCGCAGATTTCGACGCTCGATTTCCACCGTGCACCCGCGGCCATCGCCGCCGGACAACTCTCGGTTGAGAAAAAAATGGACGAACTTTTACCGCTCGTCCGGAGCCAGGTTTAGGGCATTTTCGATTACTTCAGCAAATTCTGACAGGCGATAGCGCGAATAGCGTGCCACTATTTACTTATCGTCTGCCAGGGGAGATATCATGACGCAGCCATTGGCGGGAAAACACATTCTTATCGTCGAGGATGAGCCGGTTTTCCGCTCACTACTGGATTCGTGGCTTTCATCGCTGGGCGCAGAAACCGCCCTGGCTGAAGACGGCCAGAGTGCCCTGGAATTAATGGCAAAGGTCAATCCTGATCTGATGATCTGCGACATCGAAATGCCGCGGATGAACGGACTCAAACTGGTCGAATTTTTGCGTAACAGTGGCAATCAGTTGCCGATCCTGATTATCTCCGCGACCGAAAATATGGCCGATATCGCCAAAGCGCTGCGGCTTGGCGTGCAGGATGTGATGCTTAAACCTGTCAAAGATCTCAATCGTCTGCGTGAAACCGTATATGCCTGTCTCTATCCTGCGATGTTCAATTCCCGCGTTGAGGAAGAAGAACGTTTATTTGAAGACTGGGATGCGCTGGTCAGTAATCCCTCAGCGGCAGCAAAATTGCTACAGGAACTTCAGCCACCGGTCCAGCAGGTTATTTCGCACTGTCGTATTAACTACCGGCAGTTGGTGTCAGCGGATAATCCCGGCCTGGTGCTCGATATTGCACCACTTTCAGATAAAGATCTGGCGTTTTATTGTTTGGACGTGACGCGTGCCGGTGATAATGGTGTGTTAGCCGCACTTTTATTGCGTGCTTTATTTAACGGCTTGTTACAAGAACAGCTTGCGCATGAAGGTCAGCGTTTACCTGAATTAGGCAGTTTGTTAAAACAGGTCAATCAATTGCTGCGCCAGGCCAATTTACCAGGACAATTCCCGCTGCTGGTTGGGTATTACCATAGCGAAATTAAAAATCTGATCCTTGTTTCTGCGGGTCTTAACGGCACACTTAACACCGGCGAGCATCAAATACAGATCAGTAATGGCGTTCCGTTGGGGACGCTGGGCAATGCTTATTTAAATCAAATCAGCCAACGCTGCGAATCGTGGCAGTGCCAAATTTGGGGTGCTGGTGGGCGCTTGCGCTTAATGTTGTCTGCGGAATGAGCAATTAGCCGGGGAGCCCCGGTTATTGCTTTCTCTCCTTTCAGACAGTGATGGTACTATCAGCAGGATTTATACGTAAAAATCCTAATTCAAGGTTAACGTGTCCTTTTCAGACCAGATTGACCAATCGGTACTGATATACTCAACGCGTTATTAATTAACGAGCACGTTCAAAAGTTGAACAGTTCAGGAGATTTCAATGGCTGCATTAAATTCGAAAGTCACTAAGGCCGTAATCCCGGTAGCGGGATTGGGTACCAGGATGTTGCCCGCCACTAAAGCGATTCCTAAGGAAATGCTGCCGCTGGTCGACAAGCCATTAATTCAGTATGTTGTCAATGAATGTATTGCTGCAGGTATTACTGAAATTGTGCTGGTGACCCACTCTTCGAAAAACTCGATCGAAAACCATTTTGATACCAGTTTTGAACTTGAAGCAATGCTGGAAAAACGCGTAAAGCGCCAACTGCTGGAAGAAGTGCAGTCTATTTGCCCACCACACGTGACCATTATGCAGGTCCGTCAGGGTCTGGCAAAAGGCCTGGGCCACGCGGTATTGTGTGCCCATCCGGTCGTCGGTAACGAGCCTGTGGCCGTTATTCTGCCAGACGTGATTCTGGATGAATACGAATCCGATTTGTCTCGCGACAACCTCGCGGAAATGATTAAGCGTTTTGATGAGACAGGTGCCAGCCAGATCATGGTTGAGCCGGTTGATGACGTGACTGCCTACGGCGTGGTGGATTGCAAAGGCGAAGCCCTGAATCCGGGTGACAGCGTGCCAATGGTCGGCGTGGTTGAGAAACCTAAAGCTGACGTCGCACCATCAAACCTGGCGGTCGTAGGCCGCTACGTGCTGAGCGCAGAAATTTGGCCACTGCTGGCGAAAACGCCTCCGGGAGCCGGGGACGAAATCCAGCTGACTGACGCTATCGATATGCTTATCGAGAAGGAAACGGTTGAAGCCTATCACATGAAAGGCAAGAGCCACGATTGCGGTAATAAACTGGGTTATATGCGTGCGTTTGTTGAATATGGTATTCGCCATAATTCACTGGGTGCGGATTTCAAAGCCTGGCTGGAAGAAACCGTGGGCACTGTCAAGTAATTTGCCCGCCTGCCGTACCAACCGGGGTCCTGTAAAGGCCCCGGTTTTTTATTACCTGTTGTCGGATTTGCTTTAAAACCAGGCAGGTTGTGCGGGCTATCGGCCGATTTCAGGATAAAAAAAATCCCGCAGAGCGGGATTTTCTCAACAAACTTGCGTAAGAAACAAGAATGATTAAATCAGGAAATCGTCCAGTGATTTACCCTGCTCATCCATTGCTTTTTTGATGATTGCCGGGGTACGACCCTGGCCGGTCCATGTTTTGGTTTCGCCGTTTTCATCAACGTAGCTATATTTAGCCGGGCGAGCTGCACGTTTAGCTTTAGCACCAGATTTGCTCTGAGCAGCAATGCTGTTCAGCAGTTCATTTGGGTCAATGCCATCAGCAATCAGCATTTCACGGTATTGCTGCAGTTTACGAGTGCGCTCTTCAACTTCAGCAGCGGCCGCGCTTTCTTCTTCGCGACGTTCGTTAACAACAACTTCTAATTTTTCCAGCATTTCTTCAAGCGTTTCGAGAGTGCATTCTCTTGCCTGCGCACGAAGAGTACGGATGTTGTTCAAAATTTTAAGTGCTTCGCTCATTGTAGTATTCTCAAACTTATATTGTGGGGTGGTTTGTTGAGGTAATAATAGAGCGTTAATTTCAGATGTGCAATAGGGGGGATTGTAAGGAAGTCAAAATATCGTGTTATTTAGCGGTATTATTAATTAGGTAAAGTTAAATTTTACGCGTGAGTTCACATCTCATGCGCTTATTGTCTGGCCGTAATGTTGAGAACACCCTTACAAAGTAAGCTCTTTTGATTGTTTCACCGCAGGTATATATCCCTGGTTCACAAATATCAGCCTTTCGTATTAGTCGTAGGGTAAGCCCTCGTTTTCCTTCATTTCAATAGAAACTGAATCATAACCCAGGTATACCCTTTTGCAGCCTGGAGGCACCCTGGCTCGCTCATAACTCAGGATTATCTTAAGGTTGGTGCAGAACGAAATCGTGTATCTGATTGTTATTATAGATAAGAAGAACTTAATATTTTACCTTAAGCGGTAATGGATTGTGACTTTCGTGAGCGCTGAAATTGGCCAGGAATATGGTACAATTCGTGCCGTTAAATCACGATGATTGAGGTGATGCTGCGAATGGCACAGCTTTATTTTTACTACTCTGCGATGAACGCAGGGAAGTCGACTGCGTTGTTGCAGTCTTCCTACAATTACCAGGAGCGCGGGATGCGTACCCTGGTTTATACCGCAGAAATTGATGACAGATTTGGTTCAGGCAAAGTAAGCTCCCGCATCGGCCTGTCGTCGCCTGCGAAGCTCTACAACCAGCAAACGTCGCTGTATCACGATATCGCCGCTGAGCACGCGAAAGAGCCGATTCACTGCGTTCTGGTGGATGAGTGCCAGTTCCTGACCCGTGAGCAGGTTTACGCCCTGTCAGAGGTCGTGGATGAGCTGGATATTCCTGTGCTGTGCTATGGGCTGCGTACGGATTTTCGTGGCGAGCTGTTTATCGGCAGCCAGTATCTGCTTTCATGGTCAGATAAGCTGGTGGAGTTAAAAACCATCTGCTTCTGTGGGCGCAAGGCGAGTATGGTGCTGCGTCTCGACCAGGAAGGTCGGCCGTATAATGAAGGCGAACAGGTGGTGATTGGCGGCAACGAACGCTATGTCTCCGTATGCCGTAAACATTACAAAGAGGCGCTGGTAGAAGGCTCTCTGAGCGCCATTCAGCAGCGTGTAAGGGGGAAGGTGGAAGAGTAATCCTTTCGCTTTTTTCTTGCATACAGACATAAAAAAACCCGCCATTTCGGCGGGTTTTTTATTGGGCTTTCAATTAAACGGTTTTCTTCGCTTTTTTGTCAGCTTTAACAGCTGGTGCAGCCGCTTTCTTCTCAGCGACATCACCTTCAGAGAACTCACGACCGTAGTAGGTATCCATCAGGATCTGTTTCAGTTCGGAGATCAGTGGGTAGCGTGGGTTAGCACCGGTACACTGGTCGTCAAACGCGTCTTCAGACAGTTTGTCAACGTGTGCCAGGAAGTCAGCTTCCTGAACGCCAGCTTCACGGATGGACTTAGGAATACCCAGTTCAGCCTTGATGCTGTCGAGCCATGCCAGCAGTTTCTCGATCTTCGCCGCAGTACGGTCACCGGTAGACGTCAGACCCAGGTGGTCAGCGATTTCTGCATAACGACGGCGAGCCTGTGGACGATCGTACTGGCTGAATGCAGTCTGCTTAGTCGGGTTGTCATTCGCGTTATAGCGGATAACGTTGCTGATCAGCAGGGCGTTGGCCAGACCGTGTGGAATGTGGAACTGGGAGCCCAGTTTATGCGCCATGGAGTGACACACACCGAGGAAGGCGTTAGCAAACGCGATACCGGCGATAGTCGCTGCGTTGTGAACGCGTTCACGGGCAACCGGGTTTTTAGACCCTTCGTGGTAAGACGCTGGCAGGTTTTCTTTCAGCAGTTTCAGAGCCTGCAGAGCCTGACCATCGGAGAACTCAGATGCCAGTACGGACACATAAGCTTCCAGAGCGTGCGTTACCGCATCCAGACCACCAAATGCACACAGTGACTTCGGCATTTCCATGACAAGGTTGGCATCAACGATAGCCATGTCCGGGGTCAGTGCGTAGTCAGCCAGTGGATATTTCTGGCCAGTCGCGTCATCGGTTACTACCGCAAATGGGGTAACTTCAGAACCGGTACCGGAAGTGGTAGTGACCGCAACCATTTTGGCTTTAACGCCCATTTTCGGGAACTTGTAGATACGTTTACGGATGTCCATAAAGCGCAGCGCCAGTTCTTCGAAGTGGGTTTCTGGGTGCTCGTACATAACCCACATGATTTTTGCAGCATCCATCGGGGAACCACCACCCAGCGCGATGATCACGTCTGGTTTGAAGGAGTTCGCCAATTCTGCACCTTTACGCACAACGGTCAGCGTTGGGTCAGCTTCAACTTCGAAGAACACTTCAGTTTCAACGCCAGCTGCTTTCAGAACAGAGGTGATCTGGTCTGCATAGCCGTTGTTGAACAGGAAGCGGTCAGTCACGATCAGCGCACGTTTGTGGCCATCGGTAATCACTTCATCCAGCGCGATTGGCAGTGAGCCACGGCGGAAGTAGATAGATTTCGGAAGTTTATGCCACAACATGTTTTCAGCTCGCTTAGCAACGGTTTTCTTGTTGATCAGGTGTTTTGGACCAACGTTTTCAGAGATGGAGTTACCACCCCATGAACCACAACCCAGAGTCAGGGAAGGTGCGAGTTTGAAGTTGTACAGGTCACCGATACCACCCTGAGAAGCAGGGGTGTTAATCAGGATACGCGCGGTCTTCATTTTGTCGCCGAAGAATTTAACGCGTTCTGGCTGGTTGTCCTGGTCAGTGTACAGGCAAGAGGTATGGCCGATACCGCCCATCTCAACCAGTTTTTCAGCTTTGATCACTGCATCTTCGAAGTTCTTGGCGCGATACATTGCCAGAGTCGGAGACAGTTTTTCGTGAGCAAACGGCTCAGACTCGTCAACAACGGTCACTTCGCCAATCAGAATTTTGGTGTCAGCTGGAACAGTGAAGCCTGCCAGTTCAGCAATTTTCGTTGCTGGCTGACCAACGATAGCGGCGTTCAGCGCGCCATTTTTCAGGATGATGTCCTGAACAGCTTTCAGCTCTTTACCCTGCAACATGTAACCACCGTGGGAAGCGAAACGCTCACGCACTGCAGCATAGGCAGAATCAACTACGATAACGGACTGCTCAGAAGCACAAATGACACCGTTATCGAAGGTTTTAGACATCAGGATAGAAGCAACAACACGTTTGATGTCAGCGGTTTCATCAACCACGACAGGGGTGTTACCTGCGCCTACACCGATAGCGGGTTTACCGGAGCTGTAAGCGGCTTTAACCATGCCCGGGCCACCGGTGGCGAGGATCATGTTGATGTCTGGGTGATGCATCAGCGCGTTAGACAGCTCAACGGACGGCTGGTCAATCCAACCAATCAGGTCTTTCGGTGCACCCGCAGCGATAGCAGCCTGCAGTACGATGTCAGCGGCTTTGTTGGTCGCGTCTTTTGCACGTGGGTGTGGAGAGAAGATGATGGCATTACGCGTCTTCAGGCTGATCAGCGATTTGAAGATAGCGGTAGAGGTTGGGTTGGTGGTCGGTACGATACCGCAAATGATGCCGATTGGCTCTGCGATGGTGATAGTCCCGAAAGTGTGGTCTTCAGACAGCACACCACAGGTTTTCTCATCTTTATAGGCGTTGTAGATATACTCAGAAGCGAAGTGGTTTTTAATCACTTTATCTTCCACGATACCCATGCCAGATTCGGCAACGGCCAGTTTCGCGAGAGGGATTCGAGCATCTGCAGCAGCCAGAGCGGCGGCGCGGAAGATTTTATCAACCTGTTCTTGGGTGAAGTTGGCATATTCACGCTGGGCTTTTTTTACGCGCTCGACGAGTGCGTTCAGTTCAGCGACATTAGTAACAGCCATAATGCTCTCCTGGATAATGTTAAACTTTTTTAGTAAATCAGCTGCGCGATACGTCATTATAGACAGCCCGCCAACAGCTTGCGTAAGAGCCATAAAACCAACAGGTTACTTACGACCTTCAATCCACTGATTTACTAAAAGAGCCTTCCATTACACCCGATTGAGTTACCGGGTTACTCCTTGGTGCGAAATTAAGATTACCCACTTCTGAGTACGAATTGCGTGATCTAAATCAAGATTACACCAAGCTGACTCCTTTCAGCAGACCGTTTTTAGCGGTTTGTATCAAGTGTTAAAAGATCGTAATTTCGAACGGGACTTACAGTAGCATAATTTATACATCTGCATAACAATATGTATTGGTAGCGTTTAATCGTAGATTTGTGGTGAAGAATACCGCCAAACAGCGTATCTTCAGCGCGTTTTTCATGATTTATGACCGTCAACTACCACAATTGATGAGGCCGCGGGGATACCGTGATTCTATCGCTGTTCGATTTTCCAACTTATATCAAATTTTTCATTGGCTTATTTGCGCTGGTAAACCCGGTGGGGATCATCCCGGTGTTCATCAGCATGACCAGCTACCAAACCGCGCCTGCGCGCAACAAAACCAACCTGACGGCGAACCTGTCGGTGGCCATTATCTTGTGGACCTCACTGTTCCTGGGGGACGGTATACTGCAGCTGTTTGGGATCTCCATAGATTCTTTCCGCATTGCGGGCGGTATCCTGGTGGTCACCATTGCGATGTCGATGATCAGCGGGAAACTCGGCGAGGATAAGCAAAACAAGCAGGAAAAATCAGAGACGGCCATTCGTGAAAGTGTGGGCGTTGTCCCTCTGGCGTTGCCGTTGATGGCGGGGCCTGGGGCAATTAGCTCGACGATAGTCTGGGGTACGCGCTACCACAACATTCCCCATCTGATTGGCTTCTCCATTGCGATTGCGATTTTTGCTGCCTGCTGTTGGGGATTGTTCCGCATTGCGCCGTGGCTGGTGCGCCTGCTGGGGCAAACCGGGATTAACGTCATTACCCGTATTATGGGGCTGTTGTTGATGGCACTCGGGATCGAATTCATCGTAGCGGGCATCAAATCCATTTTCCCGGGCCTGCTCGGGTAATGACGGCTCTGGAACGGGGCTTCGCGGCCCCGTTCTTTGTTTCAATTATTAGCAAAACTTATCAATAAATTTGAAAAACCCCCTAGTAATAACCTCTCGCTATTCCTGACTAACTTCATGCTAATCAATCGATTAGCCATAAAAGCCTCTAGTAGTACCCTTTGCAATAATGTTATTTCATTAACATGACACTCTTACGCTTGCCGCGAGATAATTGAAATGTTATTAGTAATTTCAGCTTTGATGCAGTGGAATGTGCTAAATAATGATCAGTTGTTAAATTATTGTGTAAAAAGGCATCCTATCAGTCGTGTGCGTAGGTTGAGAGAAGGCGATCTCTTTAACGTGATGATATTTAATAACTAATTCCTTGTTGGCGCGATAGAAAGCGACCTGCTTCATTTGAAACAGACTCAACAAAAGAGAATTGGTTAACAAATTTGCAAATTGTATTGGCAGGCGAGAAATGCATTTGATACTTTCCGCCCAGACATATTGCGACACAAAACGCGGAAATGAGAATAATTTTCAAATAAATCTCCTGACGCGAAAAGAATGCCGGTTATCCCACAGGGGGGGTGACCTAAAGAATCGACGTAAGGTTGCCGAATAAAGAGTGGCCGTAATAAAAGAAGTCGGTGATAGCAGAAGTACACCTGACAGCCGCATTCACTCCTGCGCTGTACAGGAAACCCTTAGGGGATTAAACAAAACAGGCTGGCACAACCAGCAATTATAATGAGCGGAGTATCAACACAATGTCCATCATCACAAAAAAAAGCCTCGTCGCAGCAGGCGTATTCGCTGCACTTATCGCAGGAAGTGCCATGGCTGCAGACGTTCCTGCGGGCGTTAAGCTGGCAGATAAGCAAACCATGATCCGTAACAACGGCGCAGAACCGCAGTCGTTGGATCCGAACAAAATTGAAGGTGTTCCGGAAGCTAACGTTAGCCGCGACCTGTTTGAAGGCCTGCTGATTACTTCCACCAAAGATGGCCACCCAATCCCGGGCGTGGCAGAAAGCTGGGACAACAAGGATTTTAAAGTGTGGACCTTCCATCTGCGTAAAGACGCAAAATGGTCCAACGGTGAGCCGGTAACAGCACAAGATTTCGTTTATAGCTGGCAGCGTCTGGTCGACCCGAACACCGCGTCCCCGTATGCGAGCTACCCGCAGTATGGTCATATCCTTAACGTTGATGAAATCATCGACGGTAAAAAACCAACTTCTGAACTCGGCGTGAAAGCCATCGACGATCACACTCTGGAAGTAACGCTGAGCCAGCCGGTTCCTTATTTCTACAAACTGCTGGTGAACCCGGCGATGTCTCCGGTGAATAAAGCCGCTATCGAAAAATTCGGTGAGAAGTGGACTCAGCCTGCCAATATCGTCACCAACGGCGCTTATAAACTGAAAGATTGGGTAGTTAACGAACGTATCGTCATGGAACGTAACCCGAACTATTGGGATAACAAAGATACCGTTATCGATCAGATAACCTATCTGCCAATTTCTTCGGAAGTGACCGACGTTAACCGCTACCGCAGCGGCGAAATCGACATGACCTATAACAACCTGCCGATCGAGCTGTTCCAGAAACTGAAGAAAGAAATCCCAACGGAAGTACATGTTGATCCGTACCTGTGTACTTACTACTACGAAATCAACAACCAGAAAGCCCCATTCACCGATGCGCGCGTACGTACCGCACTGAAACTGGGTCTGGATCGTGACATCATCACCAACAAAGTTAAAGCGCAGGGCGATTTGCCCGCGTTTGGTTACACCCCTCCATATACCGATGGCGCAAAACTGACCAAACCAGAGTGGTTCACCTGGACTCAGGAAAAGCGTAACGAAGAAGCGAAGAAACTGCTGGCCGAAGCCGGTTACACCGCCGATAAGCCGTTGACCTTCAATCTGCTGTACAACACGTCTGACTTGCATAAGAAACTGGCTATCGCTGCCGCGTCCATCTGGAAGAAAAACCTCGGCGTCAACGTGAAGCTGGTGAACCAGGAGTGGAAAACCTTCCTGGATACCCGTCATCAGGGGACTTACGACGTAGCGCGTGCCGGCTGGTGTGCGGACTATAACGAACCGACTTCCTTCCTGAACACCATGCTGTCTGACAGCTCAATGAACACCGCGCACTATAAGAGCCCGGCATTTGATGCGATCATGAAACAGACTCTGCAGGTGACTGACGAAGCACAGCGTGTTGCGTTGTACGACAAAGCGGAACAGCAGCTGGGTCAGGATTCTGCCATCGTTCCGGTTTATTACTATGTGAACGCCCGTCTGGTGAAACCGTGGGTTGGCGGTTATACCGGTAAAGACCCGATGGACAATATCTACACCAAAGACTTGTACATCATTAAGCATTAATGGCAATCCGTGGGGCAGCGTAACGTTGCCCCACTGTGTCTTATTTCACGCACTATCACATGACAGCATCAGCCAGGCTGATCCGCGACATGTAAAGGCACACGCCAGAAGGTACGGGCAATGTTGAAATTTATTTTACGCCGCTGTCTGGAAGCGATTCCGACACTCTTTATCCTTATTACGATTTCCTTCTTTATGATGCGTCTTGCGCCGGGTAGTCCATTTACCGGGGAACGTACGCTGCCGCCTGAAGTCATGGCGAATATTGAAGCTAAATATCACCTGAACGACCCGATCGGCGTCCAGTACTTCAACTATCTGAAGCAACTGGCGCACGGCGATTTCGGACCGTCATTCAAATATAAAGATTATTCCGTCAACGACCTGGTGGCCGCGAGCTTCCCGGTGTCGGCCAAATTAGGCTTTGCAGCCTTCTTCCTGGCGGTAATCCTCGGGGTGACCGCAGGGGTCATCGCCGCACTCAATCAAAATACCAAGTGGGATTATGCCGTGATGGGGGTCGCGATGACCGGGGTGGTTATCCCGAGCTTCGTGGTCGCACCGTTACTGGTGATGATCTTCGCCATCATGCTGCATTGGCTGCCGGGCGGGGGCTGGAACGGCGGGGCGCTCAAATACATGATCCTGCCAATGGTGGCGCTGTCCCTGGCCTATATTGCCAGCATTGCGCGTATCACCCGTGGCTCAATGATTGAAGTGCTGCACTCCAACTTCATCCGCACCGCGCGGGCGAAGGGGCTGCCGATGCGTCGTATTATCCTGCGTCATGCGCTGAAACCTGCGCTGCTGCCGGTGCTCTCCTACATGGGGCCTGCTTTCGTCGGGATTATTACCGGTTCGATGGTGATTGAAACCATTTATGGTCTACCGGGAATCGGCCAGCTGTTCGTTAACGGCGCGCTGAACCGCGACTATTCGTTGGTGCTCAGCCTGACGATTCTGGTAGGCGCTTTGACCATTCTGTTTAACGCGATCGTCGACGTGCTGTATGCCGTCATCGATCCGAAAATCCGTTACTGACACTGGAGTTCGCCATGATGTTGAGTAAGAAAAACAGCGAGGCGCTGGAACACTTCAGTGAAAAACTGGAAGTCGAAGGCCGTAGCCTTTGGCAGGATGCCCGCCGTCGTTTTATGCATAACCGTGCCGCGGTCGCCAGCCTCTGTGTGCTGGTGGTGATTGCCCTGTTCGTGACCCTGGCGCCGATCCTGTCGCAGTTCAGCTATTTCGATACTGACTGGGGGATGATGTCCAGTGCGCCAGATATGACGTCCGGTCACTATTTTGGTACTGACTCCTCTGGCCGTGACCTGCTGGTCCGTGTCGCCATTGGGGGGCGTATCTCTCTGATGGTGGGTATTGCCGCCGCGCTGGTGGCGGTGATTCTGGGCACGCTGTATGGCTCACTTTCCGGCTACCTGGGCGGAAAAGTGGATTCGGTGATGATGCGTCTGCTGGAGATCCTGAACTCCTTCCCGTTCATGTTCTTCGTTATCCTGCTGGTGACCTTCTTTGGTCAAAACATCCTGCTGATTTTTGTGGCTATCGGGATGGTGTCCTGGCTGGATATGGCGCGTATCGTGCGCGGTCAGACATTAAGTCTGAAGCGTAAAGAGTTTATCGAAGCGGCACAGGTGGGCGGAGTTTCTACGGCCAACATCGTCGTACGTCATATCGTGCCAAACGTACTGGGCGTGGTGGTGGTGTATGCCTCACTGCTGGTGCCGAGCATGATCCTGTTTGAATCGTTCCTGAGCTTCCTCGGTCTGGGTACCCAGGAGCCACTCAGCAGCTGGGGCGCATTATTAAGTGATGGCGCCAACTCCATGGAAGTGTCTCCGTGGCTGCTGATGTTCCCGGCTGGTTTCCTGGTGGTAACCCTGTTTTGTTTCAACTTTATCGGCGATGGCCTGCGTGATGCCCTCGACCCGAAAGACCGCTAAGGAGTGATGCCATGAGCACGATTGAAATGGTTAACGCCCCACAGCAGCAAAAGTCTGGACTGCTGCTGGATGTGAAAGATTTGCGCGTGACCTTTGCCACGGCAGATGGCGATGTGACGGCGGTAAACGACCTTAACTTTAGCCTCAAAGCGGGCGAAACGCTGGGGATCGTTGGCGAATCCGGTTCCGGAAAATCCCAGACCGCGTTTGCCCTGATGGGACTGCTGGCGAAGAACGGTCGCATTGATGGTGTGGCAGCGTTTAACGGTCGCCAAATCCTCAACCTGCCGGAGAAAGAGCTTAACCGCCTGCGCGCTGAGCAGATTTCGATGATATTCCAGGATCCGATGACCTCGCTGAACCCGTACATGCGCGTAGGCGAGCAGCTGATGGAAGTCCTGATGCTGCATAAAGGCATGGGCAAAGCCGAAGCGTTTGAAGAGTCGGTGAAAATGCTGGATGCGGTCAAAATGCCGGAAGCGCGCAAGCGTATGCGTATGTTCCCGCATGAGTTTTCTGGCGGTATGCGCCAGCGAGTCATGATAGCCATGGCGCTGCTGTGTCGGCCAAAACTACTGATTGCCGATGAACCGACCACTGCTCTGGACGTGACCGTGCAGGCACAGATCATGACCCTGCTAAATGAACTCAAACATGAGTTCAACACGGCCATCATCATGATCACCCATGACCTCGGCGTCGTGGCCGGCATTTGTGACAAAGTGCTGGTGATGTATGCCGGACGTACCATGGAATACGGTCAGGCCCGAGATGTGTTTTACAGCCCGGCACATCCCTATTCGATGGGCCTGCTCAATGCGGTGCCGCGCCTGGATGCCGAAGGTGAAGCGCTGCTGACTATTCCGGGTAACCCACCCAACCTGATGCGACTGCCGAAAGGCTGTCCGTTCCAGCCGCGCTGCCCGCACGCGATGGAAATCTGTAACACTGCTCCGCCTCTGGAGGAGTTTGCGCCTGGCCGTTTACGCGCCTGCTTTAAACCGGTGGGGGATCTGGTATGAACGCCGTGACTGATGAAAGAAAAGTTCTGCTCGAAATTGCCGACCTGAAAGTCCATTTTGACATTAAAGATGGCAAACAGTGGTTCTGGCAGCCCTCGAAAACCCTGAAAGCCGTCGACGGCGTGACCCTGCGTCTGTACGAAGGCGAAACCCTGGGCGTGGTGGGGGAATCCGGCTGCGGTAAATCGACTTTTGCCCGCGCCATTATCGGCCTGGTGAAAGCCACCGAAGGCAAAGTGGCGTGGCTGGGCAGAGATTTACTGGGCATGAAACCGGATGAGTGGCGTGCCGTGCGCAGCGACATTCAGATGATTTTCCAGGATCCGCTGGCATCGCTTAACCCGCGTATGAACATCGGGGATATTATTGCCGAGCCGCTGCGCACTTATCACCCGAAGATGCCGCGTCAGGAAGTGCGTGACCGCGTGAAGGCGATGATGATGAAGGTCGGCCTGTTGCCAAATCTCATCAACCGTTATCCGCATGAATTCTCCGGCGGTCAGTGTCAGCGTATCGGGATTGCCCGCGCGCTTATCCTTGAGCCGAAGCTGATTATCTGTGATGAGCCGGTGTCTGCGCTGGATGTGTCGATTCAGGCACAGGTGGTGAACCTGCTGCAACAGCTTCAGCGTGAAATGGGGCTGTCGCTGATTTTCATCGCACATGATTTGGCCGTGGTAAAACACATTTCCGATCGCGTGCTGGTGATGTATCTGGGCCATGCGGTAGAACTGGGTACCTACGATGAGGTGTATCACAATCCGCTGCATCCTTATACCAAAGCCCTGATGTCGGCGGTGCCAATCCCTGACCCGGATTTGGAAAAAAACAAAAAGATACAATTACTCGAAGGGGAGTTACCGTCGCCGATCAATCCGCCGTCAGGCTGCGTATTCCGCACCCGCTGTCCGATTGCTGGCCCGGAATGTGCGAAAACGCGACCGGTTCTGGAGGGTAGCTTCCGACATGCGGTTTCCTGTCTGAAGGTTGACCCGTTATAATCTCAAGGGCTGACAATTGTCAGCCCTTTTTTATTGTGAGGTTATTGTGTCCGTCGCTCCGGTTTCACTCCGCCTGCGCCTGTACCAAATTCTCTTTGACCAAAATACCCGTTCAGGACGCAGCATAGAGGCGCTCTGCGGTTTTTTTGCGTTATTCAGCGTGGTCATTATTTTTATCGAGTCGGGAGTAGACTCCCACTACCATTTGTCCTTCGACCAGTGGCACGCATTTGTTTATCTGGAACTGCTGATAACCCTGGTCTTTACCGTTGAGTATTTACTTCGGGTGTTGTGCTGGCCTCAGCCCGCAAAATATGTTTTCAGCTTCTGGGGCATCATCGATTTGGTGACGGTGCTGCCGCTGTATGTGCTGTGGCTGTGGCCAGAAATCGGCGTTAATTATGTCTTCGCCTGGCGAGCCTTGAGAACCATTCGTGTCCTGCGGGTGCTCAAACTGCTGCGTTATATGTCGTCCCTGCGTATATTCTGGCTGGCGATTGTCAGCGCCCGCCATCAGTTGATGGTGTTCTATTTCTTAATTGCCATTGTGATGGTGGTATTTGGCTCGCTGATGTACGGCATTGAAGGGCCGGAGAATGGCTTTGTGACGCTGGGTGCATCGGTATATTGGGCAGTGGTGACGGCGACCACGGTCGGCTACGGCGATATTACCCCGCACACCCCGGTCGGGCGTATGGTGGCGTCGATGCTGATTTTAATTGGCTACTCGGTGATCGCTATCCCAACCGGTCTGATTACAACCCATATGAGCAACGAATATCAGACCCGACGTAATGCACGTATTTGCCCAAACTGTCGGCATACCGGGCATGATAAAGGGGCGCGTTTTTGTAATGCCTGTGGAACCGAATTACAAAGCGTGGAGGCCCGATAGGCATCAGCACCATCGGGCAAAAAAGAGATTACGGATTATTCACGCCACAGAATATGGCAAATTTTGTGGTCTTTATCGCGGCACAGCAGAACGCGGGCAAAGATATCGTTAATATCGCCGCCGTCGGTGTCGGCCAGGCCAATCACCACTTCCGCGAAGAAGTCAGGATTCAAATCGAAATCGACATGTTCCTGCCAGTCTTCCGCCGGGTCGAAAAGCTCGGCACCGCCACGTTCTTCAAACTGCAAATTAAAGAGAATGATATCCGCAGGGTCGAGGTTATCCCCCGCCAGCTCAAGAAAAATATCGTAAGCCTGCTCGAGCGTTTCGTCTTCGGTCAGGCGATTGTTTAGATCCATATCCATGATGACACCTAGGTTTTCAGCTTATGGGCACGTTTTACAGCAACGGACTAAAGAAGTAAAACAGTCGCTCGGCGGCGCGATGCCACAGCGGACGTTTTAACCAGCGCTGCTCATCCAGCAGGCGTGAACGCGAAATATAGTCGTCCTGTACGGCGGCCAAATCACCACCAAAACCGGCATCGTCAATCGCCAGCGTAATCTCGAAATTCAGCCACAGACTGCGCATATCGAGGTTCACGGTGCCGACCAGACTCAGCTCGCCATCGACCAGCACGCTCTTGGTGTGCAGTAACCCCCCTTCGAACTGATAGATTTTGACGCCCGCCGCCAGCAGTTCTGTGAAGAAGGCCCGGCTGGCCCAGCCGACCAGCACCGAATCGTTCTTATGCGGCATGATAATGCTCACATCCACGCCGCGTTGGGCGGCGGTGCAAATAGCATGCAGCAGGTCATCGCTGGGCACGAAATAGGGCGTGGTCATGATCAGGTATTCACGTGCAGAATAGGCCGCGGTGAGTAGCGCCTGGTGAATCAAATCTTCCGGGAAGCCGGGACCCGAGGCGATGGTATGGATTGTGTGCCCGCTGGCTTCCTCGAACGGCATAATATTGGCGTCAGGGGCAGGGGGTAAAATGCGTTTACCGGTTTCAATCTCCCAGTCGCAGGAGTAAACAATGCCCATCGATGTGGCGATAGGGCCTTCCATGCGGGCCATTAAATCTACCCACTGCCCGACGCCTGAATCCTGCTTGAAGAAGCGCGGGTCGACCATGTTCATGCTGCCAGTGTAGGCAATATAGTTATCGATCATCACCATTTTACGATGCTGACGCAGATCCATCCGGCGCAGGAACACACGCATCAGGTTAACCTTCAGCGCTTCCACCACTTCGATACCGGCATTGCGCATCATGGTGACCCACGGGCTGCGGAAAAAGGCCACGCTACCGGCAGAATCCAGCATCAGGCGGCAGTGTACGCCCCGACGCGCGGCGGCCATGAGTGATTCTGCGACCTGATCGGCCATTCCGCCCGGCTGCCAGATGTAGAACACCATTTCGATATTGTGGCGGGCAAGCTGGATATCGCGGATCAGCGCCTGCATTACGTCATCGGATTCGGTCAACAGTTGAAGCTGATTACCCTTTACACCCGCGATGCCCTGGCGGCGTTCACACAGTTTGAACAGTGAGCTTGCCACGGCGCTATTTGATTCAGCAAAGATATGATTGCAGGCTTTGAGATCGTTGAGCCACTTGGCGGTAGAAGGCCACATTGCACGGGCGCGCTCGGCGCGTCGCTTCCCCAGATGCAGTTCGCCGAATGACAGATAGGCGATGATCCCGACCAACGGCAGAATATAGATGATCAGCAACCATGCCATTGCTGAAGGTACCGCGCGTCGTTTCATCAGGATGCGCAACGTCACGCCTGCGATTAACAACCAGTACCCCAGAATGACCAGCCAACTCACCACGGTGTAGAAGGTTGTCATAAAAAATCCTTTTGAAAGCCTGTCGTGAGAGTTTACGCGTACGGATTCATCTGGCAAATAAAAACAGGCGGCAAAACCACTGGTCACCCGGACACAAGGGTTTATAATGTGCGCTCTTTCATCTCTGAGATGTTGAAATGAAGCGTAGCAGAAACGAAGTGGGACGTTGGCGGATGCAGAGACAGGCAAGCCGTCGTAAAGCGCGTTGGCTGGAAGCCCAGTCGCGACGCAACATGCGTATCCACGCCATCAGAAAATGTCTGGGGGCTCGGCAGCGAAATTCACTGCTTTTTGCCATCTACACTTTCTGAACACAAAAAAAGGGCACCGCATGCGGTGCCTCTTGTTTTTGGCGGTTCAGAAGACTTTTTTGTACGGACGCACTTTCACTTCAGCGTACACGCCAGCGGCAACATACGGGTCAGCTTCAGCCCAGGCCTGTGCCGCTTCAATAGATTCAAATTCAGCAATCACCGTCGAACCTTTAAAACCGGCAACACCCGGATCGTTACTGTCAACGGCGGGCATCGGGCCTGCGGTCAGCAGACGGCCTTCGTCATGCAGCAGCTGCAAGCGGGCGAGGTGAGCAGGACGGACCGACGAACGTTTTTCCAGAGAGTCGGCGACATCTTCAGCATAAATCACATAAAGCACGGGCACAGCTCCTTAATGATAAATTGTCGAAACACGTTATTTCAAAGCGCTGGCGACTGCAATGCAAAGATCCCTCAAGCCTGACGGGCGTGTGACGACTGTGCTTTTTTTCATCAACGGTTGCAGAAAGTTGACCCAGGATAAGATGGCTTATTGAATATGATTGCTATTTGCATTTAAAATCGAGGCATCATTTTTCAACCGCAGCGATTATGACTTCAATGACCCTCGATTTACCTCGCCGTTTTCCGTGGCCCACATTGCTCTCTGTGGCTATCCACGGAGCCGTAGTGGCAGGATTGCTTTATACCTCGGTACATCAGGTTATTGAACTGCCTGCGCCTTCGCAGCCTATCACCGTCACGATGGTCGCCCCGGCCGATCTGGAGCCACCGCAGGCGGTACAGCCCCCACCGCAGCCGGTTGTTGAACCGGAGCCAGAACCTGAACCGGAAGTGGTGCCTGAACCGCCGAAGGAAGCGCCGGTGGTGATTCACAAGCCCGAGCCGAAACCTAAGCCGAAGCCAAAACCAAAACCGAAACCGGTGAAGAAAGTCGAGCAGCCCAAGCGCGAGACTAAACCGGTGGAACCGCGTCCAGCCTCGCCGTTTGAGAGTTCCACCACCCAGAGCCGTCCGGCGACCAGCACTGCGCCTGCCACCACAAAACCTGTGGCGGTGGCCCCGACCGGACCGCGTGCGTTAAGCCGTGGTGAACCGCAATATCCGGCTCGCGCCTATGCGTTACGCATCGAAGGCAAAGTACGGGTGAAATTTGACGTCACTGGCGATGGGCGGGTTGAGAATGTGGAAATTTTGTCGGCTCAGCCTTCCAACATGTTTGAACGCGAAGTGAAAGCCGCGATGCGCAAATGGCGCTACGAACCGGGTAAACCCGGTACTGGCTTAATCATGAACTTCGTCTTTAATATGAAAGGTATTCAGGTTAACTAACCGCCGGAGATTGTCACTGTTTTTTGGCTGACAGGGTCAATGTATTCCAGTTTGATATCCTGCGATGGTGCGCCGCTGATAGTGGCGGCGCGAATATCCAGGCTTTCGTCGGCATACACGCTTTTGTTGATTTTGGTCCATCGACAGTGGCTGTTATCGCGACAGTCGCCGACGCGGGTGACAACGGCGTGAATATTGCCCTGATTGGTGAGCCGTTGTGCTGACGTATCGACTGCCCATTTGACCTGTGGATGTTCCGGCGGCACGTTAACGACCACCCCCCAACTCATTTCAATCCCGACCGCGGAGCTGACCTCATCATTACCTGCTGGAACAATGATGTCTGGCGTGGAACCGGGCACAGCATTGAGCCATACCCGGTAAGAGACCTCTTTTGACAGTGGCCGGATGTTCACAATGCGCAGCGTCTGAGTTGCGCCAGCGGGAAGCGCAAAGCGTGCGGGCGTCACCACCAGACTGTCTGCACTGCCCATCTTCACTTTCACTTCTTTTTCTTGCGTCGTAGCGGGATGTTCAACCCGCCGGACGTCCACCGACATAAAGCGCGTATCCGTGCTTTTGGATATCACGTTAACCAGGCCGCTGCCTTGCGGGTTAAGCATCACCCGCATCGGGAATATCGTCACGTTAGCCATAGCGGGTAGATAAGCGGAGGTCAGCCCGCACAGCAACAAGACGCTCAGTTTTATTCTCATCGCATCCTCAGATTCACATTTGTGTCGTTAATTTCAGATGCAAAGTGCCAGTGTAACGTCCGGCGGTTTTGCTGGTGAGAGTGAAGTCAGGTGTGACAAAGCGTAATGCCGTAGGGACACAGGCTACCGCTTGCGGAATGCCGGGCAGATGCACCGATCGCAGCGGGGCCTCGGAAATTTTCGTCGCAACATAATTTTGCCAGTTGTCGAGTTCGATAAATTTCCTTGAGAGGAGATCCAATATCTGCAGTTGATAGTCAATACGGTTAGCCGTGTCGATTTGACCGTTGTGATAAACAGAGAACAGACCAAATTCACGTCCGGGTAGACCGTTGTAATCATCTTTAGGCGAAATAACGAACTCGCTACTGTTAGAGTTGTAACCATCATAAAGGCACATATCCAACGTCGCAGTGCCGCTGAGCATGGTCTGGTTCGCTTTTGTGCCAGGCAGGGGGCGCAGGTTTAAATCCACATGCGGGTCTGCGGTGCCAAATGCAGGGAGGTAGATTTGCTGATTGTTATTGTCTGAAACCTTAAGGGTGATATGGGCATTCCAGTTACCCAGGACGATATAAGGGTCCCATTGCATTAAATTGACTTTCAATTCAGCCTGCCAGATCCCACCCACCGGAAATTTGCTTAACTCCGTTTGAGAGATATAAAACGTTGCTTTGGTTTCTGGCATGTTTGTGTAGTAGGTCGCACCATATATCTGATAAGGCCCATAGGCACCAAAATGATGGGAGCCTTTGACGTTTATCGTGGTGGTGATACCACTGCGCTTTTCTTTAAATATTAACGGGATAGTTGTTTCACCAGTATTCGCCCATGAACCCGAGGTACGGCACTCCCCGTTTTGTGGGTCGGTTGATGAAAGGCAAACCCAATAATTTCTACCCCATAAAGAGGGGTTGGAGGTGTTGTAGCCCCCGGATTCATCTTTCCAGATACTCACCTGTGAAGGCGGGGCGCTTTTATCAAAGCTTTCGGTCACCGTCGTGTCTCGCCCTGTGGGTTCCACGACTTCGGCTCTAACTTTGGGGCAGGCTATAAGCAATAGCATGCTCATGACCAGACATATTAAGAACGTACGAATGAAATTCTGCATATTAATCTCGTGAATCCGCTAAGACCTGGCGCTGTGCCAATGTCTCCGGGCGTAAATTTTCAGGAAGTTGGGCGGGTGTTATTGGCGAGCAGCGTGTTTCGCCGATAAAGCGCACCACGTCGCGTTTCGACTCCACTTTCACCGGGCACTGATACAGCGTGCTGTTATTTTTCATATAGAGGTTTTTCGGCTGTTGGGTCAGTTCGGCGGTGAAACCACCGTCTTCTTCGACGATAAACGAATGCGCATTCAACATTTTGCCTTCGCTTAGCGGTTGACCTGTGGCGGTAAGCAGTGTGCCAATGTAGGTGTAATGAGATTCCATCTGTACCTCGCGAACCTTCATTTTCCCTGGCAACAGGAATACCGACTGATTGCCAGCCCCACGGGTGATATCGGCCATGCTGGTTTGACGTGAATCGTTGTTCTCATTGACGGAGACGTTGTCTGCTTCAAAGCCATTGACCGGGAACAAGGCTTTTGTGCCTTGGCCCATTTCGGCGGAGCCGCCACCGTCAACGTCAATATCTACCAGGGCATCGTTATCCTCATTTGCTTCATCATCGCTATTAATCCGCACGGCAACGGCTGCCCCTGGCGAACCCGTTCCTGCGGGGCCCCAGTAAAAACCGGAGCGCGATAGGGCCATCGATGAGCTGTAGCTGCCACTGAGTGCAGCCTGATGCGTTTGCTGCGAGCGGTCATAACTGTCGGACAGCGTGGCCGAGGCGTCGCCATACTGCCCATTCAGATGTCCATGCACATCGGCGTTCATATTGGTGTCATTGTTGCCACCCACAGTGACGCCGAGCTGTTGTTGATTATGGTTGCCCCAGTTCCAGTCCTGCGTTGCGGAATAATTGAACGCATCGTCACCGGATTGGCTGCTTTGGTAATCGGTGCTGACTGACGTATGGCTGGATCGTCCGGCATCATTGGCAGGTGTACTACGCGTTAACGTAAAGCCAAGGTAAACGCCCTTATCATCATTGGCATCATCATCGCCGGTACGGTTGTAGGCCCCCAAGCGCGTACTGACCGACATGCCTCTCCACAGAAAGCTACGATTGAGCGTGAGCTGTACCGTGCGGGAGGAGGAGTCCGCTTCGGTAGCATTCGCCATATTGTCTTCGAAGGAGCGCGAGTCATCGTAGTTATCATTGGTCAGGCTGGTGTTGGTATTGAGCGTATAGCCCAGTGACACCGACCATGCCTTCACCGGCACCGCAATCGTGGCACTCAGGGTCTCATAGCAGCCAATGTCGGTATAATCGTCACGGTCACTGTCCGTCGAGCACGCATCGCCATAGGTCGCGTTGTGATAGACGCTCAATGAAAAACCATCGTTGTAACTCAGCTGTTCCGAATCGCCTTTCGCGCCGTCGCTACCGGTCAGCAGATTGGCCTGAATATCCACCACCCCGTCTAATAAGCGATTATCAAAGCCATGCGTCCACTCGACGTCGCCTTCAGTGAAATGCCGATCGGCTATCTTCGCTACCCCAGCGGTTAACGTGGTTGATGTTCCGACGGGGAGACGTGCGCCAGCCTGAAACGCACTCTGATTTTCGGCTTCATCGTGAGTGCTGTCATTGTTGCTCACCTGGCTGGCGACTTTGCCGCCCTGAATAAACCATTGCATATGGCCATCGCCAATGCCGCCGGTTCGGGTGAAGGGTTGTACTTCGGTACGCGCCAGGGCGTTATCTTCATAGACTTTCAGCGTCACGCTGTAGCTCCCGGCCGGGAAATTACCCGTATCAAGCGTGTTGGAGCCGCTATCCAGATAGAAGGTGCCGAGGAGCTGATTACCGCGATAGGCATCGACTCGGGATTTACGCGACAACAGGATAACAATGGGTGAGCCTTTGCTGGCTTCTTCTCTGTTCAGGTAGCTCAACGAACTGCCAGCGCGTACGCCGTCGATGGCGCCTAAGGGCAGCATGCTAAAGCTGATATTCCCGCCCAAATTGCTGGACAAATCGCGGGAGTCCATCCGCCCGGCCTGGACATAATGGCGCTGGCCAAGGCTCTGGCGATAGTAAAAATCATCCACGTTGACGGTTTGGTCGGTGGTATCGTCGTTGCGATACGCATTCAGTGACCAGTCAAAACCGACATAACCGTTGGTCAGAATGCCGAGTGCCCCCGCGCCCTGCAGCGAGATATTGCTATAATCTTTCTCGGCGATCACGTTCAGATTTTGCTGATGAATAAACGCGTTTTCGCTGTCGCGGGTGGGGGTGTAATAGAGGGCATGCTTATCTCCCTCCGGTAATAGTTTTTTGTCGAGGAATACGCTGACCTTCGAGTCGTTTTCATCGTAAATGATCGCCAGAGTATCGGTAGTCAGAAATCCACATCCCGGCGCATTGTTGTTACTACCGCAGGCAAGGTTGCCATTCCTGGGGAGGGGGTGAGAAATTTGGTCGGCCAGTTTTTTGTATTCCTGACTCTCTTTTTTTATCGGTAAATTTAAGGCGCTCAGCACATCCAGGGGTTTCACAAACTGCACGCTGTCGAGGGTTACAGTGGCTTCAAACAGACCAGCCGATTGTCCCAGTAAATTGACATCAATCCAGACCTTCTGCCCGGTGACAAGTTCTTCAAAACCGGCGGGGACATCTGATGCAGCGAATGCGGTGGATCCGAACAAGGCGAAATGAATAGCCAGGCAGCAAAAAGATGCTTTCCAGGTTTTCATACACTTCCTCCTTGCGAAAAAATTCAAAAAAAACCTGCCACCCCGAAGTCGATAAGGGGGCAGGTTGGATGACCAAAAACTCAGTTAAAAACTTATTCAGTGTCCTGAGTGAGGATCAATGACACCATACCGGTGTAGTTACCTGAGTTCAGTGGCTGGACGGTGGCTGGCATAATTTCCAGCGGCAGGGTGACAGAACCCTGATCCACTTCGCCGGTCGGGAACAGAACCAGGGAAGACAGCGTGGTTGGGACCGGAGTAATGGCCTGTGAACCCAATTTCACTGCCAGTGACGCTGAACCTGTACCGGTGGTATTGCTCAGCAGTGGCGTGGTGGCGATGCTGGCCTTAATATCTTTGGCAGCATCGTTTGACCAGATTTTGGTTTCCAGCGTCAGTGGAGCCAGACCTACACCTGGGGTATACTGCATATCGACACTGGCAGGTAACGGGAGGCCGTCTGACAAAGTCATATCCAGAGTCGAATCCACGGTAGCATTCACCGTGATATCTTTCTCAACAGCAAACGCGTTTACCGCAACACCAAAAGCGATAGCGGCAATAACTGATTTCATAACAGCGTTCATAATAAACATCCTTTAGTGAGTTTCATTTGCACAATCATTGTGCGGGAGAGTTGGAAAACAATGTGTTAAATAAAATAACCTGCGGCTTTTTATTTAGGACACTACAAATTCCTTTTTAGCCGAAGATTTGTCCACCCAGTTACGGTATTCCACTTTAATAACACCCTGGGATACAGCCGGAATGGATGTGGGTAATGTGAAAGATTGCTGTGGGTAGATTTTTTTTGCGATCGGCGTCCATTTACATCCGGCGTCGTTATCCCGAGTCGGACATAATCCTATGCGAGATAATTCAATGTGAATTGTCCCGGTATTATTAATGCGCCGTTGGTGCGCATCAAAAGTAAAGTTGATTTCTGGTTTCAGTGGCGGAACGAAGACCAGTGCCCCCCAGCTAATATTGACCCCAATGGTGTTCTTCACACCGGTGGAGGTGGGCGCGTCGTCGTTATCCAGGCTAGAGATAGGGCTGAAGTAGACGCGGTAGACCTGCTCTGTCGCTGGTGTCTTCATGTTGACGAGTCGGGTGATCCGCGTGGTGCCCGCAGCCAATGCAAATTTTTCAGGGGTAACAAGCAAGTTTTGGCTGTCGCCCTGAGCGACATCGACCTCTTTCTCTTGGGGTGTCCCTGGATTATTTATTTTTTTTGTCGTGGCTTTGACATAGTCAATTTGTTTCGATTTGGAGATGACTTTAATCTGTCCGGCGCCTTGTTGATTCATTTTTACCGACATCGGATAAACCATAATATTAGCAAAGGTTGATCAGGCAAAAAAAGTGCCGCTCACAGCAAGGATAATCTGTGCAGCAATAAGTTTTTTTCTCATGCTTGTCATCGTTTAATTCTCTTGAATTGATGTGAGTTAATCCTTGTGTGACAGGTAAATAAAGTTGTCCGTTTCAATGCGAGCAATCATACATATGATAATTAGCCTTGAATAGGGTGAATCATAACGTGGGGTGATGAGTGTGGGCTGTTTCGGTGAGGTGTTACGCTTATTTAACAACTTGATGGTTTTTGCGGACGATGAATTATAAGGCTTTTTATCTATAAATAATGCTGATGTATGTTATCTGTTAATTGATTTTAGATATAGTTTAGAATAACGAAATAACATATTCAGAGTGCGCGCGACATTTAAAAAATGCCAGTCAGTTCATTAACTGACTGGCATGATCCGATGGAAGGGTAGTGTTATACGGCCAGTACCCGGTCGAGCGCTTTTTGCGCGTTCACCAGGTGTTGTCCGCCAAACAAAATGGCACGGTTGAACAGGGTATAGAGCTGATAAACCGGCTGACGATCTAGGAAATCCGGCGGCAGTGGTGAGACAGACTGATAGCCATCGTAGATTTGCGGTGGTTGTTCCGGGTGCAGCGGTAGCATGGCCAGATCGCACTCTCTGTCACCCCAATAGCAGGCCGGGTCGAAGATATAGGGTCCGGATGGACCGAGCGCACAGTTACCAGACCACAAATCACCGTGTAGCAAGGATGCCTGCGGCTGGTGGGAGCTTAATCGCTGGTGGATGTGCTCCACGATGCTATCAATATTGCCAAACGCTAAACCTTTCTCGGCTGCCAGTTCCAGCTGCCAGCCGATACGCTGTTCAGCGAAGAACGTTGACCAGCGGCGTTGCCAGGCGTTGGGTTGGGGAGTCGTGGAAAGGTCATTGTCGAAGTCGAGGCCAAACTGCGGCTGGTCGCTCCATTGATGAAGCCGGGCCAGCTGCTGACCGAGTAAAAACGCATTATGGGCATCCAGCGGGCGGGGAGGGAGATATTCCATCACCACGAAGCTGTAATCCCGGTCACTGCCCACGGCGTACACCTCAGGTACGACGACGGTGTTACTGCGTGAAAGCAGTTCAAGTTGATCGGCTTCCGCGGTGAAGATAGGCAACATGGCCCGCTCATCGCATTTGACGAAATAATCCTGACCGCTAAGGCGCAAATGCCAGGCGGCATGAATTTCGCCCCCCGGCAACTCGGTGCGCAGCTCGATTTCGCCGTCTCCGTGCTCTTTCAACAGGCTACAGATCGCTTGCCACATGCTCTCTCTCCCCATGTTTTCTGTCAGATCATAAGGTTAGTGCATAAATGCAGTCGAAAAACTCGAACTGACGCACAACTGCGCGTTTTAGTGTGCCGTATTGGTCGCGTTATTTTGCAACCAGTGCTCAAACGTCATGATAGTGACATCAGGTTGATGCCCAATGGCGGTCTCCGCCAGACCGACGGTTAGGGCTTTGATGTCGTCTTCACTTTGTGGGCTGACAAGCCCGAAGGTATTGATGCCCAGATCGTGCACTTTGCCGTCGTCATCGCTCAGCGTCAGCGTAAACCCGGCGCGAGTCAGATGATTATTAAGCTCATTAATTTCGGTCAGCGTCCGTTCATGAAAACTGACCGTCACCACGTAACGCGTGATATCACCGCTCATCGGAAACCTCGTTGTTAAGCATGGAGTTTTGATAGCATAGTCGATAACCGTTATTTTTCGACTCCCGCCACGTCAGCGGCGGGGGCGATCAGTGTCGGCACAGGTAGTCATAAATGTTGCGCGTGTTTTCCAGGGAGCACAAACGGGTGCCCTGGTTGATGGTCGCAGCACTCCCGGCGGCCACGCCGTAGCGAACCATTTCGTCCAGCGGTGCATTTTCGGCGAGTTTCAGCGTCATCGCGCCGACCATGCTGTCACCCGCCCCGACCGTACTCTGGCTTTTGACAGGAGGCGGAACCACCTGCACGCTGCCGCTGGCATCGACGCCCAACGCACCCTGCGGACCCAGTGAGACCACCACGCGCTTTGCCTTGCCGCTGCGAACAATCTCTTCGGCCGCTTTGCGCACGTCATCAGGTTGGGTCAATTCCCGTTGTACCAGAGCGCTGAGCTCTTTTTGGTTCGGCTTGACCAGTTCGATAGCACCGACCTCAAGCGCAGCGGCCAGTGCGTCACCGGAACTGTCGACCACGCAGCGGATCCCATGCTGTTGTGCAGAGCGAATCAGCGCCACCAGGTTCGACACCTCCACGCCCGGCGGCAGGCTGCCGCTGACGACTAAAATGGCGCCAACTTCTATTTGCAGCACTTTTTGTTCGAGTTGGTGGAATTCTTCTGTACTTAACGTCGCCCCCGGCATGACGAAGCGGTACTGTTCACCGCTGGTCTCAACATGCACATGCAGGTTTTGGCGCGTCCAGTCGTGAGCTTGTACCGTTTCTGCCGGTACGTGTTCCTCGGCCAACAGCGATACCAGATGTTCCCCGGTGGCGCCACCTGCCGGGAAAATCGCCGTTGCTTCGCCGCCCAGAAAGGTAATGGCCCGGGCGACGTTGATTCCGCCACCGCCAGGTTCAAAAACAGGTGCAGTACAGCGGAGTTTGCCTTCGGGATAGATTTGCGGCGTCAGCGTTGCGCTGTCGAGGGACGGTGCCAACGTAAGCGTATAGATTTTAACCATTCGATTACCTCCATTTATGACCCTGACGAGTCGCCTATTTAATGGTCAGCGGTAAGCCTGGCATCTGAAAGCCGTTTAAGAAAGTGACAAGGATATGATTTTGCGCATTTTTACAATACCTTTTGCCCGGATAGCTATATGAAATAAAAGCTGTTTTGAGATCCTTCTTATTCAAAAAATGAAATAAGAATTCATTGCTATGTTATTCACGCCTTTTTATAATTTGTTACCTTTCTTAGGACCGCCTGTCGTTGATCCTCGCGAAAGTTTCCGGGACCGTAATGGTCTCTTTTTTTGTTGTACGGACTCTTAATAAATGAAGCTTTTCAAGACAGTACCCGCAGTCGTTGTTCTGGCGGGGGGCCTTTTTGCGTCATTGAACGCGCTGGCCGATAATACCGTTTTTACTGTCATGGATGACCCTTCCGCGGCGAAGAAACCGTTTGAAGGTAAGATCAACGGGGGTTACCTGGCGCAGTCTGGCAATACTAAAAGTTCTTCCCTGACTGCTGACTCCACGCTGACCTGGTACGGCGACACCACCGCATGGTCGCTGTGGGGAAATGCCAGCAATACGTCTTCTAACGATGAACGTTCTTCTGAAACCTATTCAGTCGGCGGGCGTTCGCGTTACAACATGACTGACGCAGATTATTTGTTTGGTCAGGCCAGTTGGCTGACAGACCGTTATAACGGCTACCGTCAGCGTGATATCTTCACCGCGGGTTACGGTCGTCAGATCCTCAACGGGCCGGTACACAGCCTGCGTTTTGAATTCGGTCCTGGTGTGCGTTACGACGAATATACCAATGGCGAAACCAAAACTCAGCCACTGGGTTATGCGTCCGGTACCTACGCCTGGCAGATGACCGATACCACCAAATTCACACAGGGCCTCTCGGTATTTGGTGCGGATGACACCACCCTCAACTCCGAGACCGCGCTGGATGTTGCTATCAATGACAATTTTGGTCTGAAAGTGGCATACAACGTGACCTGGAACTCCGAACCGCCAGCCTCGGCGCCGGAACACACAGATCGCCGCACCACGGTGACGCTGGGCTACAAGATGTAATTTTTCAGGCCGGAGCAATCCGGCCTGATTGTTTCTAGGTTATGAGAAAAGATTCGCCAGCCAGGGAATGCCCAGGGCGCCAGGCGCCAGAATACCGAAGGCCCACACCATCGCCGAGGTGATATTGGCGAGCTGGAATTTCCCCGACGGCATCCGGCAGATTCCGGCGACCAGCGGAACCACCGCCCGCAGTGGCCCGAAAAAGCGCCCGATAAATACCCCCCATGCGCCCCAACGCGCAAAAAAAGTATGCCCCCGCTGTACGAGCATGGGTTTCCGCGATAGCGGCCAGACGGTGACAGCCCGATGGCTATAATGAAAGCCAATCCACCAGGAAAGCCAATCGCCGACAAACGCGCCTGACGCCGCAGCCAGCCAGACCGGGAAAAAGCTGAGTTCGCTTTCACCAATCAGTGCCCCGGTTGCCAGCAGGATAACCGTGGCGGGCAGCAGTAAAGAAATAAACGCCAGCGATTCTCCAAACGACAGGATGAAGATAACCCCCAGTGCCCATTGTGGGTGAGCGCTGATAAAATCAGTGATGGTCTGTATCATTCCGGTGAAGTCCATTTTTTGTCCCTCGTGATAGAACGGATGATTCAGTGATACACCGTTAAACCTTAACGAAAGCCGAACAGTCTGGAGATCCTCAGATGTCTGTTGTGCGATACATCGATTTAAATAGTGACCTGGGCGAAAGCTACGGTCAGTGGAGGATGGGCGACGATGCCGCCATTTTACCGCTGATCAGCAGTGCCAACGTGGCCTGCGGTTTCCACGCGGGTTCTCCGGCAGGTATCCTGGAAACGCTGCGCGCTGCGCAACGCCTGGGCGTTGCCGTCGGGGCGCATGTCTCTTATCCGGATTTGGTCGGTTTTGGTCGGCGTAATATGGATGTCGCGAGCGATGAACTGACCGCAGACGTCATATATCAAATCGGTGCATTGCAGGGATTAGCGGCGGCGGCGGGCACGCGGGTGAGTTACGTCAAACCGCATGGTGCGCTGTATAACACCATTGCCCACGACGAACGACAGGCAAGGGCGGTTATTGATGCCTTAATGGCGCTGGATAATTCCCTCGCTCTGGTTGTGCTGGCGGGGTCACCGTTGATCGGTTGGGCGCAGGCGTCAGGGATTCAAACCGTGGCGGAGGCTTTCGCCGACCGGGCTTATCATCGCAATGGAACCCTGGTATCACGGCGTGAAGCCGGGGCGGTTATTCACGATCCACAGGAAATCGCCCGGCGTGTGGTACAGATGATAACGGAAGGAGGCGTAACGTCTATCGAGGGCGAATTTACCGCTATCCGAGCCGAGTCAGTATGCGTTCACGGTGACAGCCCTGGCGCGCTGGAAATGACGCGCCAGATTCGTCAGCGTCTGGATGCTGAAGGTATTGTGGTTCGTGCGTTTAAGCAGGGCGCCTAACGCGCCCTGAGCTCCGTCATCAGCAGGCCAGCGCTTCAGGTCGAAGATCGTTCCCGGAAGGGCGCTGGTAAATGCGCAGGCCAAATTCTTCAATCACCGCATAGATATGGTCGAAAATATCGGCCTGAATCGCTTCGTATTTCAGCCATTCAACGGTGTTGGTGAAGGCATAAATTTCCAGCGGAAGACCTTCAGCTCCGGGCGGAAGCTGGCGCACCATCAGGGTCATATCCTTACGAATTTTTGGATGCTGATGCAGGTATTCGGTCAGCCATGCGCGGAAGGCGCCAATATTGGTAATACTTTCGCCATTGAGTACGCTGTTTTTCGAATCACAATTGGCCATTTTTTTGTTTTGCTCTTTCAGCCACGGCTTAAGCAGATCAACCTGGCCCAAACGCTGCTGCTCATCGGCGGAGATAAAATGAATACTGGTGCTATCGATGAACACGCTGCGCTTGATGCGACGACCGCCGGAGGCAGACATATTGCTCCAGTTTTTAAAGGCATCAGACACCAGTGCATAGGTCGGGATAGTGGTAATAGTGTTATCCCAGTTCTGTACTTTAACCGTGGTCAGGCCGATATCGATAACCGTGCCATCCGCGCCGTATTTCGGCATTTCAAGCCAGTCCCCCATATGCAACATGGTATTTGCCGAGAGCTGAATACCGGCCACCAGGCCCAATAGCGGGTCTTTAAACACTAACATCAATACCGCCGCCATCGCGCCCAAGCCGCTAAACAGAATGGCAGGGGATTTACCAATCAGCAGGGAAATCATCAGGATTGCGACAATCGACGCGGCGACCAGTTTTACCCCCTGGAAAATTCCGCGCAGCGGGAGCTGGCCCGCAAAGTGATATTGACGTGAAAGCTTGAGGATAACGTCCAGCAGCGAGAAGAAAGAGAGCAGGGCAAACAGCAGAACCCACAGCTGCGCGCAGATACTGAGTAGCGTTCCGGCATGGCTGCCCGTCGCCAGATAAAACATTAATTGCGCATTGACCAGAACACCCTGCAACATCAGCGATACGCGATGAAATAATTTATGTTGGGCAAATATTTTCAACCATGGTTTTGAACCGCTTTCTGCGTGTTTTTCGATTTTGCGCAGGATCAGCTTGAAAATAAAATGCACCACCACGGCGGTGATAAAAATATACCCGAAGACAATGAACAGGGATGAAGGGTCGTTCAGGTCGATGCCATAGCGTTGGAGAATTGCCAGAAGGTGACGCATAAATGCTCCGGTCAAAGGCGGTTATGTTGGGGAAAAGGCTGTTGTCTGGCAATCAACATGATGTTTCAAATCTTTTATTACATTTCCACAATTAAAGGCGGGCTTTTAACCCGGGCCTAAGACGTGTAGTATGTCCGGGTACTTAATGGCACCTATCGGGCTGGCCGAGGGCGATAAATCGTTCAGACGTCTTTTTCCGCAGAGTGAAGCGAGAAACCCGGTAATCCCTGCTGTTAACTTTTCAAAAAATTGTTTTGCATGTGCTCTTTCGTGCGGGGCACCACTGCGAATAAGGATATAACATGCCTGTAATTACTCTTCCTGATGGCAGTCAACGCCATTACGACAATGCGGTAAGCCCAATGGATGTTGCCCTGGATATTGGTCCGGGTCTGGCGAAAGCCACCATCGCTGGCCGTGTTAACGGTGAGCTGGTTGATGCTTCCGATCTCATTGAACAAGACGCTACGCTGTCGCTGATTACCGCGAAAGATGAAGACGGCCTGGAGATCATTCGTCACTCCTGTGCGCACCTGCTGGGACACGCAATCAAACAGCTTTGGCCGCATACCAAAATGGCTATCGGCCCAGTCATTGATAACGGTTTCTACTATGACGTTGACCTTGACCACACCCTGACTCAGGAAGATATCGACGCCCTCGAAAAGCGCATGCACGAGCTGGCGGAGAAAAACTACGATGTCATCAAGAAAAAGGTGAGCTGGCACGAAGCGCGCGAAACGTTTGTATCGCGTGGTGAAAGCTACAAAGTCTCCATTCTCGATGAAAACATCGCCCACGATGACAAGCCTGGCTTGTATCATCACGAAGAATACGTCGACATGTGCCGCGGTCCGCACGTGCCGAATATGCGTTTCTGCCATCACTTCAAACTGATGAAAACTGCCGGCGCCTACTGGCGTGGCGACAGCGATAACAAGATGCTGCAACGCATCTATGGTACCGCTTGGGCAGATAAAAAAGCGCTTAACGCCTATCTGCTGCGTCTTGAAGAAGCCGCCAAACGTGACCACCGTAAAATCGGTAAGCAACTTGACCTGTATCACATGCAGGAAGAAGCGCCGGGTATGGTGTTCTGGCATAACGATGGCTGGACTATTTTCCGTGAACTGGAAACTTTCGTACGCTCTAAGCTGAAAGAGTACCAGTATCAGGAAGTGAAAGGCCCGTTCATGATGGACCGTGTCCTGTGGGAAAAAACAGGTCACTGGGACAACTATAAAGATGCGATGTTCACCACCTCTTCTGAGAACCGTGAATACTGCATCAAGCCGATGAACTGCCCGGGCCACGTGCAGATCTTCAACCAGGGTTTAAAATCCTATCGCGATCTGCCGCTGCGTATGGCGGAGTTCGGTAGCTGCCATCGTAACGAGCCATCAGGCGCGCTGCATGGTCTGATGCGTGTTCGTGGGTTTACCCAGGACGATGCACATATCTTCTGTACTGAAGACCAGGTGCGTGACGAAGTTAACGCCTGTATTCGTATGGTCTACGATATGTATAGCACCTTTGGCTTCGAGAAAATCGTCGTCAAGCTGTCGACTCGCCCGGAAAAACGTATCGGTAGCGATGAAACATGGGATCGTGCGGAAGCCGATCTGGCCGTGGCTCTGGAAGAAAACAACATCCCGTTTGAGTATCAACTGGGTGAAGGTGCCTTCTACGGCCCGAAAATTGAATTTACACTGTATGACTGCCTCGATCGTGCTTGGCAGTGCGGAACAGTACAGCTGGACTTCTCCCTGCCGCAGCGTCTTAACGCCTCTTATGTAGGCGAAAGCAACGAGCGTCAGGTGCCGGTGATGATTCACCGCGCCATTCTGGGTTCCATCGAACGCTTCATCGGTATTCTTACCGAAGAGTTCGCTGGATTCTTCCCAACATGGCTGGCACCGGTGCAGGTCGTGGTGATGAATATCACTGATTCTCAGGCTGAATACGTTAACGAATTGACGCATAAACTACAAAATGCAGGCATTCGCGTAAAAGCAGACTTGAGAAATGAGAAGATAGGCTTTAAAATCCGCGAGCACACATTACGTCGTGTCCCGTATATGCTGGTTTGTGGCGACAAAGAGGTTGAAGCAGGCAAAGTTGCCGTGCGCACCCGTCGCGGAAAAGACCTCGGCACTGTGGACGTAAACGAAGTGATCGAGAAGCTGCTGACAGAAATACGCAGCCGTAGTCTTCAACAACTGGAGGAATAAAGTATTAAAGGCGGAAAACGAGTACAAACGGCACGTCCGAATCGTATCAATGGCGAGATTCGAGTTCAGGAAGTTCGCTTAACAGGTCTGGAAGGCGAACAGCTTGGTATTGTGAGTCTGAGAGAAGCTCTGGAAAAAGCTGAAGAAGCAGGAGTGGATCTGGTAGAGATCAGTCCTAACGCCGAACCGCCAGTTTGCCGAATCATGGACTACGGCAAATTCCTCTATGAAAAGAGCAAATCTTCTAAGGAACAGAAGAAGAAGCAAAAGATTGTTCAGGTTAAGGAAATTAAATTCCGTCCTGGCACCGACGATGGCGATTACCAGGTAAAACTCCGCAGCCTGGTACGCTTTCTCGAAGAGGGCGATAAGGCCAAAATCACACTGCGTTTCCGCGGTCGTGAAATGGCCCACCAACAGATTGGTATGGAAGTGCTTAACCGCGTCCGTGACGATCTGAGTGAACTGGCAGTAGTCGAATCCTTCCCAACGAAGATCGAAGGCCGTCAGATGATCATGGTGCTCGCGCCTAAGAAGAAACAGTAAGGCCTTCAAGTAGCATTGACCGTGGGGCCCCTCGGGCCTCGCAGTCTTTGTTCGCCTATGTTTCATTTTTCAACAATGCGAAGTGGAAGTTATTAAAATGCCAAAGATCAAGACCGTACGCGGTGCTGCTAAGCGCTTTAAAAAAACCGGTAAAGGTGGTTTTAAGCACAAGCACGCTAACCTGCGTCATATTCTGACCAAAAAAGCTACTAAGCGTAAACGTCACCTGCGTCCAAAAGCCATGGTTTCTAAAGGCGATTTGGGTCTGGTAATCGCGTGCCTTCCGTACGCATAAGTCGTTAACGTTTAACTTTTTTAACTAAGAATATAGAGACAGGAGAGCACATATGGCTCGCGTAAAACGTGGTGTAATTGCACGTGCACGTCACAAGAAAATTTTGAAACAAGCTAAAGGCTACTACGGTGCGCGTTCACGCGTATACCGCGTTGCCTTCCAGGCTGTTATCAAAGCTGGTCAGTACGCTTACCGTGACCGTCGTCAACGTAAGCGTCAGTTCCGTCAACTGTGGATTGCGCGTATCAACGCAGCAGCACGTCAGAACGGCATTTCTTACAGCAAATTCATCAATGGCCTGAAAAAAGCCTCTGTTGAAATCGACCGTAAGATCCTGGCTGACATCGCAGTATTCGACAAAGTAGCGTTCACCGCTCTGGTCGAAAAAGCGAAATCAGCTCTGGCTTAAGCCAGTTGAAGAGGGAGGCTTGCCTCCCTCTTTTCGTTCGGACCGACACTCACCGTATCAGACAAGGTAATGCAAGCATGAATGCTGCTATTTTCCGCTTCTTTTTTTACTTTAGCACCTGATTCCAGGAGGCTAGCGCGTGAAAAACGAAACGGAAAACAGCGCCAGAAAGCCTCCCCAGGGAGGCTTTTTTTGTATCTGTGCTCGTATTAGTTAGGACAAATCGGTCTCGGTACCTATACCGACATTATTGAGGAAAACCATGTCACATCTCGCAGAGCTGGTTGCCAGTGCCAAGGCAGCCATTAACGAAGCTTCAGATGTTACCGCGCTGGACAACGTGCGCGTCGAATATCTGGGTAAGAAAGGGCACTTGACCCTTCAGATGACCACCCTGCGTGAACTGCCGGCGGAAGAACGCCCGGCTGCGGGTGCCGTTATCAACGAAGCGAAAGAGCAGGTTCAGCAGGCGCTGAACGCGCGTAAAGCCGACCTCGAAGGCGCTGCGCTGAATGCCCGTCTGGCTGCAGAAACTATCGACGTTTCTCTGCCTGGCCGCCGCATTGAAACCGGTGGTCTTCACCCGGTAACTCGCACCATTGACCGCATTGAAAGTTTCTTCGGTGAGCTCGGCTTTACCGTGGCGACTGGCCCGGAAATCGAAGATGACTATCACAACTTCGATGCCCTGAACATTCCAGGCCACCACCCGGCACGTGCTGACCACGACACTTTCTGGTTTGATGCGACCCGTCTGCTGCGTACCCAGACATCTGGCGTACAGATCCGTACCATGAAAAACCAGCAGCCACCCATCCGCATCATTGCGCCGGGCCGCGTCTATCGTAATGACTACGATCAGACTCACACCCCGATGTTCCATCAGATGGAAGGCCTGATTGTTGACACCAACATCAGCTTCACCAATCTGAAAGGCACCCTGCACGATTTCCTGCGTAACTTCTTTGAAGAAGACCTGCAAATTCGTTTCCGCCCGTCCTACTTCCCGTTCACTGAACCGTCTGCGGAAGTTGACGTGATGGGTAAAAACGGCAAGTGGCTGGAAGTGCTGGGTTGCGGCATGGTGCATCCGAACGTACTTCGCAACGTCGGCATTGACCCGGAAGTCTACTCTGGCTTCGCCTTCGGGATGGGAATGGAGCGTCTGACCATGCTGCGTTACGGCGTCACCGATCTGCGTGCATTCTTCGAAAACGATCTGCGTTTCCTCAAACAGTTTAAATAAGGGCAGGACAGAACAATGAAATTCAGTGAACTGTGGTTACGCGAATGGGTTAACCCGGCAATTGACAGCGAAGCGCTATCAGGCCAAATCACGATGGCGGGCCTGGAAGTTGACGGCGTAGAGCCGGTGGCTGGCGCGTTCAACGGCGTGGTTGTCGGTGAAGTGGTCGAGTGCGGTCAGCACCCGAACGCAGACAAACTGCGCGTCACCAAAATCAACGTCGGCGGCGAACGCCTGCTGGATATCGTCTGCGGCGCGCCAAACTGCCGTCAGGGCCTGAAAGTGGCCGTCGCCACCATCGGCGCAGTTTTGCCGGGCGATTTCAAAATCAAAGCGGCAAAACTGCGCGGCGAACCGTCCGAAGGCATGCTGTGCTCGTTCTCCGAGCTGGGTATTTCCGACGATCACAATGGCATTATCGAACTGCCAGCGGATGCGCCTCTGGGTACCGATATCCGCGAATACCTGAAGCTCGATGATAACACCATCGAAATTAGCGTCACCCCGAACCGTGCAGACTGCCTGGGAATTATCGGTGTGGCTCGCGACGTCGCGGTACTTAACCAGCAGCCGCTGAACGTACCAGAAATGGCTCCGGTTACCGCGACCATCAACGATACCGTCTCCATCAAGGTTGAGGCCGCTGAGGCCTGCCCACGCTATCTGGGCCGCGTGGTTAAGGGCATCAACGTTAAAGCCGCTACGCCACTGTGGATGAAAGAAAAACTGCGTCGCTGCGGGATCCGTTCCATCGATGCGGTTGTTGATGTGACTAACTACGTGCTGCTCGAACTGGGTCAGCCGATGCATGCTTTCGATCTGGATCGCATTGACGGTGGGATCGTAGTACGTATGGCGAAAGAGGGTGAAACTCTGGTGTTGCTGGACGGCAACGAAGCCAAACTGAACGCGGATACGCTGGTTATTGCCGATCACAGCAAAGCGCTGGCGATGGGTGGCATCTTCGGGGGCGAGCACTCTGGCGTTAATGACGAAACGCAAAACGTACTGTTGGAATGTGCCTTCTTCAGCCCGCTGTCCATCACCGGTCGTGCGCGCCGCCACGGTTTGCATACTGACGCATCCCACCGCTACGAGCGCGGCGTGGATCCGGCGTTGCAGTACAAAGCCATGGAACGCGCTACCCGCCTGCTGGTTGATATCTGCGGCGGCGAAGTTGGTCCGGTTATCGACGTGACGAACGAAGCCACGCTGCCGAAACGTGCCACCATCACGCTGCGTCGTAGCAAACTGGACCGCCTGATTGGTCATCACATTGCCGATGATCAGGTCAGCGATATCCTGCGCCGTCTGGGCTGCGAAGTGACTGAAGGTCAGGACCAGTGGCAGGCCGTTGCACCGAGCTGGCGTTTCGATATTTCAATCGAAGAAGACCTGGTAGAAGAAGTGGCCCGCGTATACGGCTACAACAATATCCCGGATGCGCCGGTTCAGGCGGGTCTGATCATGGGTCATCATCACGAGGCTAACCTGTCCCTCAAGCGTGTGAAAACCATGCTGAATGACAAAGGCTACCAGGAAGTGATCACCTACAGCTTCGTCGACCCGAAAGTGCAGCAGCTTGTTCACCCAGGCGAAGAAGCGCTGATCCTGCCAAGTCCAATTTCCAGCGAAATGTCGGCCATGCGTCTGTCGCTGTGGACCGGGCTGCTGGGCACCGTGGTCTACAACCAGAACCGTCAGCAGAGCCGCGTGCGTATCTTTGAAAGCGGTCTGCGCTTCGTGCCGGATACCCAGGCCCCGTTGGGCATCCGCCAGGATGTGATGCTGAGCGGCGTAATCTGCGGTAATCGCTATGAAGAACACTGGAACCTGGCGAAAGAGACAGTTGATTTCTATGATTTAAAAGGCGATCTCGAATCCGTTCTGGAACTGACCGGCAAACTCGGTGATATCCGGTTTAAAGCCGAAGCCAATCCAGCGCTGCATCCGGGGCAGTCCGCGGCGATTTATCTGAAAGGCGAACGTATTGGTTTCATTGGGGTTGTTCATCCAGAGCTAGAACGTAAACTGGACTTGAACGGTCGCACGATGGTATTTGAGCTGGAGTGGAACAAGCTCGCAGACCGCGTGGTTCCTCAGGCGAAAGAGATTTCCCGCTTCCCGGCGAACCGTCGCGACATCGCTGTGGTCGTGGCTGAAAACGTCCCAGCCGCTGATATTCTCAACGAGTGTAAGAAAGTTGGCGTAAATCAGGTAGTTGGCGTAAACTTGTTTGACGTGTACCGCGGTAAGGGCGTAGAGGAAGGTTTCAAGAGCCTCGCTATTAGCCTAATCCTTCAGGATACCAGCCGTACACTCGAAGAAGAGGAGATTGCCGCTACCGTTGCCAAATGTGTAGAGGCATTAAAAGAGCGATTCCAGGCATCATTGAGGGATTGAACCTATGGCGCTTACAAAAGCTGAAATGTCAGAATATCTGTTTGATAAGCTTGGGCTTAGCAAACGGGATGCCAAAGAGCTGGTAGAGCTGTTTTTCGAAGAGATCCGTCGCGCTCTTGAAAACGGTGAGCAGGTTAAACTCTCCGGTTTTGGTAACTTCGATTTGCGCGATAAAAATCAACGCCCCGGGCGCAACCCGAAGACGGGCGAAGATATTCCCATTACAGCCCGGCGCGTGGTGACCTTCAGACCCGGCCAGAAGTTGAAAAGCCGAGTCGAAAACGCTTCGCCCAAAGCAGAATAATTTCTGATTAACTAAAAAGGCCGCTCCTGCGGCCTTTTTTCTTTCCTGCGGCCGTCAGGCACAATAAAATCAGACACTTCACCTCATCATTTCAGGACCCTATGCAACGACTCGCCCAACGCCAGCAGCAACGAAACCAGCGATGGCTGGGTGTTTTACTGTTGCTGCTCTTGCTCGCAGTATTCATCAGCCTGTGCGCGGGTGAACAGTGGATTGCCCCCGGCGATTGGTTTACGCCGCGTGGTGACCTGTTCGTGTGGCAGATTCGCCTGCCGCGTACCGTAGCGGTAGTGCTGGTTGGTGCGGCGCTGGCGGTATCCGGGGCTATCATGCAGGCGTTGTTTGAAAACCCGCTGGCTGAGCCGGGGTTGCTTGGCGTCTCTAACGGCGCTGGTGTCGGGCTGATTGCTGCTGTGCTGCTGGGTCAAGGACTATTGCCCGGCTGGGCGCTGGGCCTGTGTGCCATCGCGGGCGCACTGCTTATCACTGTTATCCTGTTGCGCTTTGCCCGTCGTCATCTGTCGACCAGCCGTCTGCTATTAGCGGGTGTGGCGCTGGGGATCATCTGTAGCGCGGCGATGACCTGGGCAGTTTATTTTTCGACATCCTTCGATCTGCGCCAGCTAATGTACTGGATGATGGGCGGCTTTGGCGGCGTAGACTGGCATCAGGGCTGGCTAATGGTGGCGTTGCTACCGGTTATCGGCTGGATTTGCCTGCAATCGCAGCCGCTGAATTTGCTGTCGCTCGGCGAAACATCCGCCCGGCAACTGGGCCTGCCGCTATGGCTGTGGCGCAGGCTGCTGGTGCTGGCGACAGGCTGGCTGGTGGGGGTCAGCGTGGCGCTCTCCGGTGCCATCGGCTTTATAGGCCTGGTTATCCCTCATATTCTGCGCCTGTGCGGCCTGACCGATCACCGCGTGTTGCTCCCGGCCTGCGTTTTGGCTGGGGGCGCGGCGCTGTTGTTTGCCGATATCATTGCCCGTCTGGCGCTGGCCTCGGCAGAGTTGCCGATCGGCGTCGTCACCGCTACCCTGGGCGCACCTGTATTTATCTGGCTACTATTAAGGGCTGGCCGTTAAGCGCTAGCTGATAACCCAAGAGGACGCTATGCAACACGATATTCTCAATACAAATGTCACCACCATCGACGGTGAAAACGTCAGTCTCGAGCAATTTAAAGGTAACGTGCTGCTGGTGGTGAACGTCGCCTCCCAGTGCGGGCTGACGCCGCAATACGAACAGCTGGAGAACATCCAGGAAGCATGGGGTAAAGAGGGTTTCACCGTCCTCGGCTTCCCATGCAACCAGTTCCTTGGTCAGGAGCCGGGCAGCGACGAAGAGATCAAAACCTTCTGTAGCACCACCTACGGCGTGACGTTCCCCATGTTCAGCAAAATCGATGTGAACGGCGAGCATCGGCATCCCCTGTATCAGAAGCTGACCAGCGCCGCCCCTGTCGCCGTCGCGCCGGAAAGCAGCGGGTTCTATGAGCGCATGGCCAGCAAAGGCCGCGCGCCAAAAGTGCAGGGCGATATCCTGTGGAACTTCGAAAAATTCCTGATTGGTCGTGATGGCGAAGTCATCCAGCGCTTCTCGCCGGATATGACCCCGGAAGATCCTATCGTGATGGAAGCCATCAAGCTGGCGCTGGCGAAATAATCGTGTTGCTGATGCAGTTGCAGGGCGTACAGGAAGTGGGACGGTTACAGCCACTTAACGCGGAGGTTCGCTCCGGTGAAATGGTGCATCTTGTCGGCCCAAACGGTGCCGGGAAAAGCACGCTGCTCGCCAGAATGGCCGGTCTGAGCCACGGCAAAGGGCAGATAACGCTTGAGGGCAAACGGATAACCGACTGGCCTGCACCGGAGCTCGCACGCCATCGGGCGTATCTGACACAACATCAGACCCCGCCGTTTGCCATGCCGGTCTGGCATTACCTGACGCTGCATCAGCCCGATAAAACACAGCACCCACTCCAGCAAGAAATTGCTGAAAAGTTAGGTCTGGACGACAAGTTGGCGCGACAGGTTAACCAGCTTTCCGGGGGGGAATGGCAGCGCGTGCGGCTTGCGGCGGTGGTGCTGCAAATTCATCCTCGAGGCAATCCACATGGGCGATTACTGCTGTTGGATGAGCCGATGAATAGCCTTGATGTTGCGCAGCAAGCGGCGCTCGATCGTTTGCTGGCCGAACTCAGGCTCGCTGGAATAACCATCGTGATGAGTAGCCATGACCTGAATCACACGCTGCGTTTTGCCAGCCAGACGTGGCTAATGCGTCGCGGGCAGCTGCTCGCCAGCGGTGAGACGCCGCACGTTTTGACAGTCGAAAATTTGACGGCTGCGTATGATATGCCGTTCAAAAAGCTGAATGCGGATGGTGTGCAGGTGCTGATTTCTGCGCTATAACCGGAAGGTTTCTTGCAGAATGGCAAATTTGCAGACTACATTATCACTATAAAAAATATCAGAGGAAACGCCAGGATATGCGTCTCTTATTTATTTTCGTGGCAGCGTTAATTTTAGCAGGATGTAGCAGCCACCGGGCACCACCGCCTAACCCACGGCTCTCGGACTCTATAACCGTCATCGCCAACCTTAACGAACAGCTGGCGAACTGGCGTGGAACACCGTATCGCTATGGCGGCAGCACCCGTCGCGGCGTGGATTGTTCTGCGTTCGTGATGATGACTTTCCGCGATAAGTTTGATTTGCAGCTCCCGCGAGAGACAAAGCAGCAGTCGAAAATAGGCACCGAAATCGACAAGGACGATTTATTGCCGGGTGACCTGGTATTCTTCAAGACCGGATCCGGGGGCAATGGTCTGCATGTCGGGATCTATGATACTGATAATCAGTTTATCCATGCCTCAACCAGTCAGGGCGTCACCCGTTCCTCGCTGGATAATGTGTACTGGCGCAAGAACTTCTGGCAAGCCAGACGCATTTAGCAGAAAACAAAAAGGGGCTGGCAGCCCCTTTTTAGTGGCTAAAATAAAATATAAAAACCGTCAGGGAAATAATTATCGATCGTCATCTCATTCAGCTAATGAATCTCTGGATTGTGCGGCTGCACGAATATGGATTACAATCATCCTAATGATAATGCAAAGGAATTCCTGAAGTAAAAAGGAACGAATGAAATTAAACTTCTTAAAATCAAAGATTTTGTTTTCTACTGGATCAACACAGCAGCGACCAGGGATGTCCCTTGAACAGGGGTGGGCGCAATGATTGTTACTCTCGATAAAGCCTGGAAAACCGAATTGTTATTCGTACCTGCCAAAAATGGCGGGGGTCAACTCATCGGTCTGGAAATAATCGCCAACTTTGTGGGCGTGGACGACGGGGTACGCACCCCGACCAGTCTGGTGACGGCGCGGCTTAGCGGCGAACAGGAAATTTCTCTGTTCCGTGAAAAACTCGCGATCCTGGAAAACTGTCAAATCTTTTTTATTCAGCAGAAAATCATTGCGTGGATTAATATAACCCCCGCAATTGCCATGGCGTTGTTAACACAAAAAGCCCTGGCAGATGAAGCCGCTCGGTTTTCCTTTTTGGAATTGACGGTTGAAGAAAACTTTCCCGAACTGAATGCGGTCGATCACAATCATTTGCTGGCTCAGTTAGCGAATCATTTTCCTTTGATACTTGCCAATTTTGGTGCCGGACACGCCTCAACGCAGGCCGTTTTTTTCGGGCTGTTTAAACGCATCATGCTGGATAAAAACTTTATTCAGCAGCAGGCGTTATTATTATCTTTTGATCCCTTTATGCGGGCGATCATCGCCCAGGTTCAGCCCTGCTGTAGTGCCATCATGGCCGCCGGGGTTGATAATCAGCAGATCCTCGAACGCCTTGAGCCATGGGGCTTGAGCGCTATGCAGGGCGCACTTTGGCCGGCCGTTGATATGGCCGCCTTAACCCGCCTGGTGCAGGAATAACCCTGCATCCTGCCCGTGTTTTTCCACTCGCACAGGCACTACACTACAGACAGGAGGAACCATGACCCTGTCTTTTATCCATCACTGGCGCGATGAGCTGCCAGATTTTTATACCGAACTGTCACCAACCCCGCTGACTCACGCGCGGCTGATATGGCATAACGCGCCGCTGGCCGAGAGCCTCGCGCTACCGCCTGCATTGTTCAGCCCTGAAAATGGCGCAGGCGTGTGGGGCGGGGAAGTGCTGCTCCCCGGTATGCAACCGCTGGCGCAGGTCTACAGCGGACACCAGTTTGGTGTCTGGGCCGGGCAGCTTGGCGACGGGCGCGGGATCTTGCTTGGCGAACAGCAACTGGCGGATGGCCGTCGCTACGACTGGCATCTGAAAGGTGCGGGCCTGACGCCGTATTCCCGCATGGGTGACGGCCGCGCTGTACTGCGTTCGACGCTGCGTGAAAGTCTGGCCTCCGAGGCGATGTTTGCCCTTGGCATCCCGACCACTCGCGCGCTATCGGTGGTCACCAGCGACACGCCGGTATACCGCGAAACGGTTGAGCAGGGCGCGATGCTGATGCGTCTGGCAGAAAGCCATGTCCGTTTCGGACACTTCGAACACTTTTATTACCGTCGTGAGCCAGAGAAGGTCCGTGAGCTGGCAGATTATGTGATTCGTCATCACTGGCCGCACCTGCTGGAAGATGTCGATCGGTACACTCTGTGGTTTCGTGACGTTGTCACAAAAACGGCGCAGATGATTGCTCGCTGGCAGACCGTCGGCTTTTGCCATGGGGTGATGAACACCGACAACATGTCGATTCTCGGGCTGACTATGGATTACGGTCCGTTTGGATTCCTCGACGATTATCAGCCGGGCTTCATCTGCAACCATTCGGATCATCAGGGCCGCTACAGCTTTGATAATCAGCCTGCGGCGGCGCTGTGGAATCTTCAGCGACTGGCACAATCGCTATCGCCGTTTATTGCGGTGGATGCGCTTAATGACGCCCTCGACGGCTATCAGGAAGCGCTGCTGGTGGAATACGGACAGCTAATGCGCCAAAAACTCGGTCTGTTCACTGAGCAGAAGGGCGATAATGAATTGCTCGACGGCCTGTTTGGCCTGATGGAGCGCGAAGGGAGTGATTACACCCGTACCTTCCGGATGCTGGGTGAAACCGAACAGCACAGCGCGGCATCGCCGTTGCGTGATGAGTTTATCGACAGGGCGGCGTTTGATGCGTGGTTCAGCGGCTATCGGGCGCGTTTGCAACAGGATCAGGTGGATGACGCGACTCGCCAGCAGAGCATGAAGCAGCACAACCCGGCGATCGTGCTGCGCAACTGGCTGGCACAGCGGGCGATAGAGCAGGCGGAACGCGGAGAGTACGAAGAGTTTATTCGTCTGCATGACGCGCTGCGTAACCCGTTTGCCGACTGCGGCAACGATTACGCCAGCCGCCCACCAGAGTGGGGCAAGCGGCTGGAAGTCAGCTGTTCGAGCTGAGGTTACGGGGCTAAAAAGACCTGTGGCGCCGGGCTGTCGGGGTGCTGACCGATATGCACCTCGGCACCGTACCAACGGCTCAGGGTATCGGCCTGCAGCACCTGCTGCGGGCTACCCTGGGCGACAATTTCGCCCTGATGCAACAGCAGCAGTTTATCTGCCCACAGTGCGGCGAGGTTCAAATCGTGTAGCACGGCGCAGACGTGAAGCTGACCCGTGGCGGTGAGCTGTTTAAGTAAGCGCAGCAGATGTTGCTGATGATACAAATCCAGTGCCGAGGTCGGTTCATCCAGAAACAACCAGCCCTGAGGTGCATCCTTCACCCATAGCTGTGCCAGGGCACGCGCCAGCTGAACCCGCTGCTGTTCTCCGCCGGAAAGGGTGTTGTATTTCCGCGCTGAAAGCGGCGTACAACCGGTGAGATCCATCACCTGTTTGACTACCCGATGGCTGTCGGCCTGTTCCCACGGCGCACGACCCATCGCGATCACCGCGTCAACCGGCCAGTCAAACCCAAGCTGAGTTTGTTGGCGCATTACCGCCCGATGGCGGGACAGCGCCTGTGCAGACCATTCGCAAAGGGATTTTCCGTGTAGCAGGCACTGCCCGTTGTCCGGCGGCAGATAGCCAGTCAGCACCCGCAGCAGGGTGGATTTTCCCGCGCCGTTAGGGCCAATCAGCGCCACCAGCTCACCGGGTTCAAGGCTGAGGTTGATATCACGCAGCACGGGCGAATAGCCGAGATCCAGGGCCTGTATGCGATTAGCCATGCCGGCCCCCTCGACGGAAAATCATCCATAAAAACCACGGCGCGCCCATCAGGCTGGTGAACAGCCCGACCGGCATCTCTGCCGGAGCAACCAGCGTGCGCGCCAGCGTATCGGCCACCAGCAGCAGAATGGCGCCGACCAACACCGAACCGGGGATCACCGCCCGATGGTCGGCCCCGAGCCACATTCGGAGCAAATGGGGGACTACCAGGCCGATGAAACCAATTACTCCGCTGACGGCCACTGCCGCCGCGACCAGCAGGGCGCTGCACAGCAACAGCCACCGTTGGATTTGCTGCACGTTGACGCCGAGGTAATGCGCTTCTTCATCCCCGAGCTGCAACAGATTCAGCGGTTTCGCCAGCCGCCAGATGATCGCCACCGTAGGCAGCATGATTGAGGCGGACACCAGCAGGGTTGACCATTGCGCCTGACCCAGGCTGCCCATTCCCCACAGCGAAAGCTGACGTAGCTGCGCGTCGTTACTCAACCACGACAGCACGCCCACCGCCGCGCCGCACAGGGCGTTGATAGCAATCCCGACCAGCAGCAGGCGCGATAATGAATTTTCATGGCGTTGGCTGAGAACAAAAATCACCATCGTCACCGCCAGGCTGCCGAGAAATGCCGCCAGCATCGGGGCGTAGAGCATGAACACCAGCGGTAGCGAGAGCGGTAAGACCACCCACAGCGCGACCGCCAGCGCCGCACCGCTGCTGATCCCCAGCAGACCCGGATCGGCCAGCGGGTTACGAAATAAGCCCTGCATCACGCAGCCCGCCAGCGCCAGCGACCCGCCAATGGTCAACGCCAGCAGCACGCGCGGCAGACGAATGGTGAACCAGATCTGGCGCAGTACGCTGTCGCCGTGCCAGAGCAAATCCAGCGGCAGCTTCAGCGCACCAAACGTGGTGGCGCCCAGTGTCAACAGCATCAGCAGCGCCAGCAGCGACCACAGAGAGCGGTAAACCCACGACGTCATCAGGGGAGTTGCTCCGCTTTATGGCGCAATTGCTGGATAGCCTCCGCGGTGCGGATGCTGAAACCGAGCAAGGCCATATCATCCACCAGCAAAACCTGTTTATTGCGCCCGGCAGGCGTTTGCGCCAGACCCGGAAGTTGCCACAGCCCGGCTTCACCGCCCATGCTCTTGACGCCGTCGGACGAAATCACCACCAAATCCGGCTGGCTGGCAATCACCCCTTCCTGCGAAAGCGGCTGATAGCGGTTAACACCCTGCATGGCATTTTGCAGACCCGCCGCCCGAATCGCCGCGTCCGCACCGGTTTGCTGTCCGGCGGCCATGGCACTCATGCCGCCGTGGCTCAAAATAAACAGCACCCGTTTATTGAGCTGCGTTTTCGGTAACGCCTCCCGCGCCTGTTTCAAACTCTTGCGAAGCTGTTCACCCTCGGCATCTTTATGCAGCGCCGCGGCAACGATACGGACTTTGTCATCAATCACCGACAAATCGTTACTGCCGGGAATGGTCACGACGGTCACGCCGTTTTGCGCCACCTGCTTTAGCGCTAGCGAAGGCTGTGCCTGCACGCTTGCCAGCACGGTAGTCGGCCGGGTGGCAAGAATGCCTTCGGCGTTCAACTGGCGCAGGTAGCCGACGTCCGGCAGCGTGAGCGCTTCAGGCGGCCACTGGCTGGTGCTGTCTCGCGCCACAAGGGCGCTTTGCGCCCCCAGGGCATAGACAATCTCGGTCACGTCGCCGCCAAGCGTCACCACTTTTTGTGCTGCCGCACCCGCCAGCAACGGCAGGATGGCTGTCAATGCGACGATGGCTCTCATGCGGCTAACCCTTTCGCCATCAGCGCTTCAATCTGTGCGCGCCACTGCGTTTGCTCCGGTTCGCCTTCGGTCCGCTGGCCGTACAACTGCGCAATCTGTGTCCCATCGGCGGCAAACAGTTCCAGGCTGGTGACGTGCCCATCGGCGGTCGGTTTACGGGTCACCCAGGTTTCGGCGATGGTGTCTTCCCGCAGATGCAGGGTAAACGCAGGGTTGAAGATGTTCAGCCAGCCCTTCATGGGAACCACTTTTTCGATCGGGCCAGTGAAAATCTGCACGCAGCCACGGTTGCCGACGAAGATCATAATCTCGTTGGCATCCTGATGGGCGCGGGTCAACAGACGGGCGACCGCATTGTTATCAACCTGACAGGCCAGATCGTCGCCGACCAGACGGAAAGCCTGCTGGCGGCTGAGATTGTGGCGCTTGAGCAGGGTGAAAAACTGATGCACATCGGTCATCGCCCGCCATTCGCCATCGAGTGTTTTTCCGTCAATTTCGCCGTGGGTAACGGGGGTGTCTGCTGCTTTCAGGTCGAGTGGCGGATTATCAGCATGGATAAAGCGGGTCAAAATATTGCCCCATGCGGTCATATCGGTGGCGTCAGTGGTGTAAACCTTCAGCAGCGCATCGCCCTGATGATCGAAGAACTGAATGCTCTGACGTTCCCCGTGGGCGCTGGTTTCACTAATGTGGAACATGCTGGCCCACTGGTTGAGGAACAGACGCAGATCCAGCGCACGCGGGTTCAGCACCAGCCCGGCGTGACCGCTGAGATGCTGGTTGGTGAAGGTGCCAGTCTGTTCGTGGACGGCATATTCGTTGCGGCAGATGCACTTCACGTCTCCGGCGGTTTCCAGCGCCGCCAGCACGTCCCGGATGGCGCCCTGTAAGCGCCAGGCATCGTGGCCTACGCGCGCCTGAGTCAGTTCAGCTTCGCTGATGTGCATCATCGCGGCGATCTCACGCGCGTATTTGCCAGGGTTTTCTTGTTTGAGGGCGAGCCAACGAGTGTAGAGAGTCATAGTTCTTTTCCTTGCAGATAAAATGCCCCGGCGAACCGGGGCCGGGCGATTACCACTGATAACTCACGAAAATTTTTCCATTACGGCCATCCTGCGGGATGCCCTGCGGCGAGGAGTATTGCTTGTCGAAGGCGTTGCCGAACACCAGTGAGGTGGTCAGGCCGCGCAACTGCTGTTGGCCCTGGTAGCTGACGTAAAAATCATTCACTCCATAGCCTGCCTGCGGCGTAGCGCTGATGCTCTTCGTATCGTCTGCGAAGGTCCCGACCCAGCCCACAGAGAACCCACTGTGCGCCACCGGCACATCGAGGCGAGAGGTGACGGTATCCGGGTTTATCGAGGTCAGCCAGTCGCCGGTATCGGTGTCTTTGCCACGGGTACGGTTGTACGCCAGGTCGAGGCTGAACAGGTCAGTGGTATATTTTGTCATCAGGTCCCAGCCCCAGATTTTGGCGTTAGGTACGTTGATGGAGGTGGTCGTGGCCGCCGCGAAATCAACCGAGGTGGTGATGTAATCTTTGGCGTTGGTGTCGAAGTAGCTGGCTTTAAACTCGAGGCCGTCGTTGGCCATCAGTAGAGAGTCAAAGCGCAGACCGAAACCGTACTCCTGCGTTTCGTTGGTTTCCGGGCGCAGATTCGGGTTTGGCACCCAGTAATTAGTGTAGAAACTGCCGATGGAGAAATGTTTAGAATCGTTATACATCTCGCCCATCGTCGGGGCGCGAAACGCCTGGGCGTAGGAGCCAAACAGCATTAACCAGTCGGTCGGGCTGATGGTCATGCCCGCCCGGGAAGACCATTTATCGGCGTCAACGTCGTCGTAACCGTCGCTACTGCCGCGATAGTTGTCGTAGCGTGTGCCGCCGAGCAGGGTGACGGGCAGGTCGCGCAGGGTAATTTCATCCTGTAACCAGCCCGAGCTGAAGTTGATGCGCGCGTCAGGGAAACCGGTCGTCATGCCGCCAGGATTTTGCTCCTGACGATAGTACTCGCCGCCGTAGGTCAGCAGGTGTGACGCGACGCTATCGGTGAACAGGCGGGTACGGTTCTCCGCCTTGGCACCTTTGGTGGTTTGCTTGCGGAATTCTCCGGAGCCGTCGAGGTTTTCCGCATTGATGCGTGCTTCTGACCAGTAGCCTGTCAGGTCAGCGTTCAGCCAGTCATTGCCTGCGGGCGCAATCTTATAGTTCACCTGCGCGTCACGCTGAATGGTCGAGCGATCGGTCATCGGGTTACTGCTGGCGGAGGCATCCGGCGTTTGTGGATTTTTCGGTTCCTGGGCGGCGTTGTTGTAGTAGCGTAAGGAGCCGGTCAGCGTCTGCGCCGGGTCGATTTTCCAACTGCCTTTGGCGAGGAAGTTGCTGATGCTTTCGTCGTTAGGTGCGGTGAAACCGTCGCTCTGCTTCAAATCACCGCGATCGCGGCTGGACCATGACACGATCCCGTCGAGGGTGTCGGTGCGACCAAAGGCACTGGCTCCCATACCCAGGCTGTGATCGCCTGTACCACCGGTGCCAAACACACGGTAGCCGCTGTTCTGACCGGAATAGAGTAAATCGGCCGCGTCAACGGTTTCATAAGAGATAACCCCGCCCAGCGCACCGCTGCCGTACAGCAGGGCCCCCGGGCCGCGCACCACTTCGATACGCTTGATCAATGCCGGGTCAAGGAAGGTACTGTTCAGGTGTCCGGTGTCGGTACCTTGGCGAATCCCGTCGACCATCACCAGTACGCCGCGGCGATCGTAGCCGCGCAGGTTGATGTCCTGGCCGTTGGTGCGACCGGTGCCATCCAGGGTGATGCCCGGCACCTGGCGCAGCATATCGGCTGCGGAGCTGGCGGTCTGGCTTTCAGGGGTCTCCGCGTCGATCACCGAGACCATCATTGGTGCCTCAAACGCGCTGCGCTCGTTCCCGGTGGCGGTGACGGTCATTTGTTCAGCGGCGGCAAGCGCCGGGGTGCTGATGGCGCCGAAAACAGCTAACGCAACCAGAGACGGGCGCAGCGATGCGCAATGCAGGTGTAGCATGCAACTCTCCATAAAGTGAAAAGCGCTGGCTGCCTCGGCATATGTCCTGGGTGGCTGGCGAAATGTTGTTGTGGTGTAAATCTATTATTTGGTGAGGATCAGTTTTCCGGCATGGGTCTGGCGCAGTAGGTACTGATGACCGTCATGCTCGATGATAACCCGGCCTTCCTTGCCGAGGAGGCTTTGGCTGCTCACTCGACGATCGGTAGGCTGCGGTGTCGGGGACGCTTTGCCGGGGGCGGTAGTGGTATCCAAAGATGTCATAATGTTAAAAATAGCAATCAAAGTAACAATGATAATCATTATCAACAAATCAAAAAACTCAGCAACCTTTTTTATGAAAAATAGGTGAGTGGAGCAAAAAAAAGGGTTATGTGACACGGGTATAGGTCGGGTGACAGGGCGCCACCCGACTGAAAAGCAGACTCAGAAGCGGGTATCAATGGCGGCGGAAAGTTTATCCAGCAGGATTTCGCTGTCTTCCCAGCTCAGGCACGGATCGGTAATCGACTGGCCGTACACCAGCGGCTGTCCGGCGACGATTTTCTGCGTACCTTCACGCAGGAAACTTTCAGCCATCACCCCGGCAATCGCGCTCGAACCGTTGCGGATCTGCTGGCAAATATCGTCACACACGTCGAGCTGACGGCGATGCTGTTTCTGGCAGTTGCCGTGGCTGAAATCGATCACCAGCTGCTCCGGCAGGTCAAATTCATGCAGCGTATCGCAGGCAGCCGCGATATCCGCCGCATGATAGTTCGGCTGTTTACCGCCGCGCATGATGATGTGCCCGTACGGATTACCGCTGGTTTGGTAAATGGTCATCTGACCGTTTTTATCCGGCGACAGGAACATATGGCTGGCGCGCGCAGCACGAATCGCATCCACCGCAATACGGGTGTTGCCGTCGGTGCCGTTTTTAAAGCCCACCGGGCAGGAGAGCGCCGAGGCCATTTCACGGTGGATCTGGCTTTCGGTGGTGCGGGCACCAATCGCGCCCCAGCTGATCAAATCGGCGATGAACTGACCGGTCACCATATCAAGGAATTCAGTGGCGGTGGGCACGCCCAGTTCGTTGACCTGCAACAGCAGTTTACGCGCCTGCTCGATACCGTGATTTACGCGATAGCTACCGTTCAGGTCCGGATCGGAGATCAGGCCTTTCCAGCCCACCACGGTGCGTGGTTTTTCAAAATAGGTGCGCATCACGATTTCCAGACGCGCCTGGTGCTTCTCACGCAGCGTCTGCAAACGGCGAGCGTAATCCATGGCCGCATCCAGGTCATGGATCGAGCACGGACCAATGACCACCAGCAGGCGGTTATCTTCACCGTTAAGAATTTTTTCAATGCGACGACGAGACGCGGTGACGTGGCTCGCGACCTCAGACGAGACAGGGTAGCGCTGCGCCAGCTCAGCGGGCGTTACCAGACTGTCGATGCGCGCCGAACGCAGTTCATCAGTTTTGTTCATTGTGACTCTCAGAATTGGGTGGCTTCTACGGCAGGAATACCGGAAGTGATGCGCATCACGATAAACCAATCCCCGATGAATTCAAGGTTGAAAACTTTTCAGTGACGTGATGCGCAATCATTGCAAAAGGATTCTAGCGTATTTTGCCATGTTGTACTAGTGTGTTAGTACATGCGACGGCTGAGACCCATAATGTCGAGGATTTTGGTGGCGATTTCTTCCACCGAATAGTTGGTGCTGTTCAGCCATGGGATCTGATTCTTGCGGTACAGCGCCTCAACTTCGGTAACTTCCATTCGACACTGGCGCATTGAGGCGTAGCGACTGTTTTCGCGGCGTTCTTCGCGAATGGCGGCGAGGCGTTCCGGATCAATCGTCAGGCCAAATAATTTGTGCTGCAACGGTTTCAGCGCGGCGGGCAGCACCAGGTTATCCATATCGTCGGCGATGAACGGATAGTTGGCCGCGCGGATGCCAAACTGCATCGCCAGATAGAGGCTGGTCGGGGTTTTGCCACAGCGTGAGACGCCGAGCAAAATCACCTGTGCCTGATCGAGATTTCGCAGTGAAATGCCGTCATCGTGCGCTAACGTGTAGTCAATGGCGGCGATACGGGCATCATATTTGGTGAGGTTGCCGGGGGTCAATCCGTGGGTACGATGGGCGATAGGCGTCGGGTCGAGTTTCAGTTCTTCCTGCAACGGCGCCACCAGCGCCTGCACGATATCCTGACAAAAGCCTTCGCTTTGCAAAATGATGGTGCGAATTTCGGGCAGAACGATGGAGTAGAACACCAGCGGGCGCACCCCGGATTGCTGATAGATGGCATCAATTTGTTCTTTTACTGCCTTCGCCCGGCCTTCGCTTTCAACAAACGGCAGAGTAATGCTGTTAACCGACACCGGGAATTGCGACATCACCGCGTGACCCAGCACCTCGGCGGTAATAGCGGTGCCATCTGAAATGTAAAATACGTGGCGATCGACATTTATATCCATTTTGACCATCCGGTAAGATTAAGTTAATTCGCTGAAGCCCATATTTATTTTAATCATATCCGCGTCGGTTTTGTCTTAAATTTAAAAATGAAAGGGTGTTTTTATTTTTAGTGAAAAGGGGTGTTCATTTTTCAGAGTGCAGGCTATAGACCGCCATTTTTTGTGGGATTTCCCATAAATCAGGGGGTTAAGGTCAGGAGGAGAACTGTCTTAAAAAGCAAAAAAATAATTTGCTTGAACGATTCACCGTTTTTTTAAGCGGGTTAATTATGACAGTATAAATAACGAAGCCGGTTCATTTCTGGCACTTTTCTTAAATATAGGAATTGTTTCGATGTCCAACAATAGCTCGTCACCGCTGGTGCTTTGGTACAACCAACTCGGCATGAATGATGTAGATAGCGTTGGGGGCAAAAATGCCTCCCTGGGTGAAATGATTACGAATCTGTCCGATTTGGGTGTGTCCGTGCCCAACGGGTTTGCTACCACGGCTGATGCCTTCAATCAGTTTCTCGACCAGAGCGGCGTTAATCAGCGCATTTATCACCTGCTGGATGAAACCGACATTGACGACGTGACCGCACTGGCAAAAGCCGGGGCGCAGATCCGTCAGTGGATCATCGATACACCGTTTACCCCGGAGTTGGAGAAAGCCATTCATCAGGCTTATGACCAGCTCTCTGCTGACGATGCCGACGCGTCGTTTGCCGTGCGTTCTTCCGCCACCGCTGAAGACATGCCGGATGCCTCGTTTGCCGGGCAGCAGGAGACCTTCCTCAACGTGCAGGGCTACGACGCCGTGCTGGTGGCGGTGAAGCATGTATACGCCTCACTGTTTAACGACCGGGCGATTTCTTACCGCGTGCATCAGGGCTATGACCACCGTGGTGTGGCGCTCTCTGCGGGCGTACAGCGGATGGTGCGTTCCGACCTCGCGTCTTCCGGAGTGATGTTCTCCATCGACACCGAATCCGGCTTTGACCAGGTGGTGTTTATCACCTCCGCTTTCGGTCTGGGCGAAATGGTGGTGCAGGGCGCGGTCAACCCGGACGAATTTTACGTCCACAAACCGACGCTGGAGAAAGGTCGCCCGTCGATTGTGCGCCGTACCATGGGCTCGAAAAAGATTCGTATGGTGTATGCGCCGACCCAGGAACATGGCAAACAAGTCCGCATTGAAGATGTCCCGCAGGCTGACCGCGATCGCTTCTCGTTGACCGACGACGAAGTGCAGGAGTTGGCGAAGCAGGCGGTGCAGATTGAGAAACACTATGGCCGCCCGATGGACATCGAGTGGGCGAAAGACGGTCATACCGGGAAACTGTTTATCGTACAGGCGCGTCCTGAAACGGTCCGTTCCCGTGGTCAGGTGATGGAGCGTTACACCCTGCATTCACAGGGCAAAATTATTGCCGAAGGCCGCGCTATCGGCCATCGCATTGGCGCAGGCCCGGTGAAGGTTATCCACGACATCAGCGAAATGAATCGCATACAACCGGGTGACGTGCTGGTGACCGACATGACCGACCCGGACTGGGAACCGATCATGAAAAAAGCGGCGGCGATTGTTACCAACCGTGGCGGACGTACCTGCCATGCGGCGATTATCGCGCGTGAACTGGGGATCCCGGCGGTCGTAGGTTGCGGGGATGCTACCGAGCGCATGAAAGATGACGAAAAAGTCACCGTCTCCTGCGCCGAAGGCGATACCGGCTACGTTTATGCAGAAATGCTCGACTTTAGCGTGAAAAGTTCCAGCGTCGATACCATGCCGGATCTGCCGCTCAAAATCATGATGAACGTCGGTAACCCGGACAGGGCCTTCGACTTTGCCTGCCTGCCAAATGAGGGCGTCGGGCTGGCACGTCTGGAATTCATCATCAACCGTATGATTGGCGTGCATCCGCGCGCGCTGCTGGAGTTTGATGCCCAGGAGCCGAAGCTGCAGAACGAAATTCGCGAAATGATGAAGGGCTACGACTCGCCGAAAGAGTTCTACGTGGGGCGCCTCACCGAAGGGATCGCCACCCTTGGTGCGGCGTTTTATCCGAAACGCGTGATTGTGCGTCTCTCTGACTTCAAATCCAACGAATACGCCAACCTGGTGGGCGGTGAACGCTACGAACCGGAAGAAGAGAACCCAATGCTCGGTTTCCGTGGTGCAGGACGCTACGTGGCCGACAGCTTCCGCGATTGCTTCGCGCTGGAATGCGATGCAGTGAAACGCGTGCGTAATGAGATGGATTTGACCAACGTGGAAATCATGATCCCGTTCGTGCGCACCGTGGACCAGGCGAAAGCGGTGATTGATGAGCTGTCGCGTCAGGGGCTGAAACGAGGCGAAAATGGTCTCAAAATCATCATGATGTGTGAGATCCCGTCCAACGCACTGTTGGCGGAACAATTCCTCGAATACTTTGACGGCTTCTCAATCGGTTCGAACGACATGACCCAGCTCACGTTGGGTCTGGACAGGGATTCCGGGGTAGTCTCTGAGCTGTTCGATGAACGCAACGAGGCGGTGAAAGCACTGCTGTCGATGTCGATTCGCGCGGCGAAGAAGCAGGGCAAATACGTCGGTATCTGCGGCCAGGGGCCTTCAGATCACGAAGATTTTGCCGCATGGCTGATGGAGGAAGGGATCGACAGTCTGTCGCTGAACCCGGACACCGTGGTGCAAACCTGGTTGAGCCTTGCCGAACTGCGTAAATAACCTTCTTTCCTGATGAAAAATCCCTGGCATCTGGCCGGGGATTTTTTTTGCGTTACATTCTTTCCCGAGCCGCTTCACAAAATTGAAACAAAACGAAAAAACGTAACTTCGCTGTGAATTTCGACAATTGTCGCCCTCCGTCTGCTTCTCAATACTGCCTCTTAACGAAATGACCTTAACGGAGGGGAAGTTGATGACCGCACTGTATAAGGATGCCCAGCGTCCAGTAGCTGAACGCGTGGCTGATTTACTGGCGAGGATGACGCCGGAAGAAAAATTTGCCCAGATGCATGCGTACTGGCTGGTGCTGAGCGAAACCGGGGAGCACCGCGAACGCAGCGACATGAGTGATGAGTTTGCGGGTGTTTCAGAACAGACCGCGCTGACTGAGCGCCTAAAGCTCGGAGTAGGGCAAATCACGCGCCCGCTCGGGACGCACATTGTCGAGGCGAAAACCGGCGTGCGCGCGGCGAATCGTCTGCAGAAGATGCTGATGGAAGAGACCCGGCTCGGCATTCCGGCGCTGTTTCATGAAGAATGTCTGGTCGGGCTGCTGTGTAAAGAGGCCACGCTGTTTCCGTCGCCGCTCAATTACGGCTCGACATGGGATCCTGACCTGATTCGTCAGGCAGCCCGTTGCATTGGAACAGAAGCGCGGATGACGGGCTGCCATCAGGGGTTGGCCCCGGTGCTGGATGTGTCACGCGATGTGCGCTGGGGACGCACAGAAGAAACCTTCGGGGAAGACTCGTGGCTGGTGGGGGTAATGGCCTGCGCCTACGTTGAGGGGTTACAAGGCGAAAAGCGCGACCTGCTGGCAACATTGAAACACTACGTTGGCCACTCCTTCAGCGAAGGGGCAAGGAATCACGCCCCGGTGCATCTTGGTTTCTGCGAACTGAACGATACCTTCCTGCTACCGTTTGAAATGGCGGTCAAGCTCGCCAACGCGGGTTCAGTCATGCCAGCCTATCACGACATCGATAACCAACCTGGTCACAGTGACGCATTCCTGATGACGGAGATCCTGCGCGAACGCTGGGGCTTCGACGGCATTATCGTGGCGGATTATGGCGGAATCAGCCTCCTGCATCAGCATCACGGTGTGTCGCACGATGCAGCAGAGTCGGCCGCGCTGGCGTTTAACGCCGGACTGGACGTCGAATTGCCGAAAGACGACTGTGCGCGTCATTTGGCTGAGGCAGTGGCGCGTGGGCTGATATCAATGCAGAAAATTGATGAGATCGTGGCGCGGACGCTGACCGAGAAATTCCGCCTTGGGCTGTTTGAAAAACCGTATGCCGATGAACAGGCTATCGAGTTACAAAGTGCCGCCACTCGCCAGGCGGCGCGCGAGGTGGCGACGCGTTCGCTGACCCTGCTGGAAAACAACGGCGTATTACCGCTGCAAGGCAAGCCACGCGTGGCGGTGATTGGCCCGACGGCAGACGACCCGTTGGCGCTGTTGAGCGGCTACAGTTTCCCGGTGCATCTGATCATCAGCGATATGCTGGAGCAAACCTCGCAGGTCACAACCCCGCTGGCGGCACTGCGTCAGACGCTGGGCGAGCCGTTGGTCCGTCATGCCAAAGGCTGCCATATCATCGAGAAACGCACGGCGGGTGCCCCGGTATTTCCTGGCGACACCAGCGGCAAACCGCTCCAGCAGTCACCGGTCAGTCTCGATACCTCGCTGATCCCCGAGGCGCTGCGGGTGGCGGAAGAGAGCGAGGTGATTGTTGCCTGCGTCGGCGATTTAGCCGGGTTGTTCCAGAGCGGTACGGTAGGCGAAGGCTCGGATACTGATTCGCTGAATTTACCGGGTGTGCAACAGCAATTGCTCGAGGCGCTGGTGGCAACCGGCAAACCGGTGGTAGTGGTGATGACCGGCGGGCGACCGTACAACCTGCAAGGGCTGGAAGATAAGGTGGCGGCGTTGCTGATGGCCTGGGCTCCGGGGCAGGAAGGCGGCTGGGCGATTGCCGATGTGCTGACCGGGCGGGCTGAACCGCAGGGGCGGCTGGTGGTCAGCGTGCCGAAAAGCGCCGGAGCGATGCCGTATTACTACAACCACAAGCTAAAAAGTGGCGGCACACCTTTCGCGTTCCATTTCGGCAGTCGCTATCCGTTTGGCTACGGCAAAAGCTGGACCGAATTCGAATGGCACTCTCTAACGCTGTTAACGCCGGAGGTGGCAATGGATGGCGATATTGCGGTGAGCATTACCCTGACCAACGTCGGCGAACGTAGCGGGAGTGAAGTGGTGCAGCTCTACGTGCACGATAAAGTGGCCTCAATGGCGCGTCCGATTAAAGAGCTGAAAGCTTTCCAGCGTGTGGCACTGGAGCCGGGGGCATCAGCCACCCTCACGTTCCACGTACCTGTCGATATGCTGAACTTCACCGACCGCAGTGGGGATCGCATCGTCGAGCCGGGTGAGTTCGCGTTGATGGTCGGTGCCTCGTCGGGCGACATACATGACACCGTAACCGTTACGGTGCGTGGCACCCCGCGCATATTGCCTCAATACTGGCAGATGATGAGCCGCTGTGAGGTAAAAAAAGGATAAAAAAAAGGTTCATCGCGCCTTACCGGGGAACGCTGCTTTTATCTTCATAAAAAAGTAGTCGTTATCCCGGTATCCGTATGCCATTCGTTTT